>JBKHEF010000028.1:0-34047 GCA_046540955.1 Wenzhouxiangella sp. | reverse complement strand
GCGTGGAAACCGGCGGCGCGGTCGGCGACGGGAATGCCCGCCTCGGCCATCCAGGCCATCAGCCCGGACCAGTCGGCGCGCAGCAGGCCCTGCTCGTCCTCGGCCAGGGCCAGATCGGGCGCGCCGGGATCGCATCCTTTTGCCGCCATGGCTTCCAGCCAGGTCGGGCCCTGGCCTTCGTAGCTGGCCTCCAGGGCCACGCCCGCCAGCGCGGCCGCGCCGTCGAACAGGCGCCCTACCGCGCTGCTGACCGGGCTGGCCATGCCCTTGTCCCAGGCGGTTTTCAGCAGCGGGTCGACCTCGGGTGCACCGGCCCAGTCGAAGCCCGCGTGCCAGGCCAGCGACAGCGCGGTGCGCCAGGGCTGGCGGGTGACGCGATCGCCGCCGGGCAGCTTGAAAGGCCGAAACGAGGCGACCCGCTGCCAGGCGCCTGGCCGGCCGAAATAGGTCTCGCCACCCCAAAGCGTGCCGTCGCGGCCGTAGCCCACGCCGTCCCAGGCAAAGACCAGCATGTCCCGATCCAGCATGCCGAACTCCCCGGCGAGGGCCGAGGCGTGGGCCTCGTGGTGGAACACCCGGGCCAGCGGCAGCCCGGCATCGCGCGCCCAGCGGCTGTTGGGGAAGTCCGGGTGGGCGTCGCAGGCCAGGGCTTTAGCGCGCACGCCGTAAAGCGCCTGCAGATCACCCGAGACCTGGCGAAAGACTTCGACCGTGCGCAGGCTGTCGAGCTCGCCGATGTGGGGCGAAACGATGGCCCGGCTTTTCCAGGCCAGGGTGACGGTGTTTTTCAGGAAGGCACCGACGGCCAGCAGCGGCCGGTCCAGGGTCACCGGCAGTTCGATCTCCAGCGGCGCGTTGCCTCGGCCCAGCCGGATCGGGCGCACCCGGCCGGCGATCTTGCGCCAGACCGGATCGTCGGCCGGGCGCTGGATCGGGCGGTTGTGGTGCAGGAAGGCATCGGCGACCCTGCCCAGGCGTTTCTCGGCTTCATCGGGGTCGGTCAGCACCGGCTCGCCGCTCAAGTTTCCAGATGTGGCCACGATCGGCCGGCCCAGATCGCCGAGCAGCAGGTGATGAATCGGGCTGTAGGGCAGCATCAGCCCGACCTCGTTCAGGCCCGGCGCAATGCTCGGAGCCAGCGGCGCGTCGGGCCGCATGCGGGCGAGCATGATGGGCCGCTCGGGATCGGCCAGGCGCGCGGCCGTGGCCTGATCCAGCTCGGACAGTTCGCGCGCGCCGTCCAGGCGATCGGTCCCGGCCATGGGCACCATCACCGCCAGCGGCTTGTCGGGACGATGCTTGCGCGCGCGCAGGGCCGAGACCGCACCTTCATTGCCCGCATCGCAGATCAGGTGATAGCCGCCGACCCCGCGGGCGGCGACGATGCCGCCGTTCTTGATCACCTCAATAGCCGCCGCCAGGCTGTCCTCGTTGCCCTCGATCCGGGTCTGGCCGGAGACCAAGCGCAGGCTGGGGCCGCACACCGCGCAGGCCAGCGGCTGGGCGTGGAACCGGCGGTCCAGCGGATTGCGGTATTCCGCGTCGCAGTCGGCGCACAGCGGAAAGTCTTTCAGCGTCGTGTTCGGCCGGTCGTACGGCAGGGCCCGGATGATGGTGTAGCGCGGCCCGCACTGGGTGCAGTTGATGAACGGATAGCGGTAGCGGCGCTCGGCCGGATCGCTGACCTCGGCCAGGCAGTCGTCGCACATGAACTGGTCCGGCGGGACGTGGATTTCCGGCTCAGCCTCAGACTGGCTGGCGCGGATCTCGAAAGACTGGAAGTCTTCCCATTCGGCCGGCTCGTTGCGCAGCAGCTGGGGTCGGGCCAGCGGTGGAGCGCGCTCGATCACATCGCGGGCGAAGGCGTCGAGCTGGTCGGGCGGGCCCTGGATGGCGACCTCGACCACGCCGGAGGCGTTGTAGACCCAGCCGGTCAGGCTCAACTCATGCGCCAGGCGGTAAACGAAAGGCCGAAACCCCACGCCCTGCACGCGACCGGCGACCGTGACCCGGCGCACCGGGTACTGATGGTCCACGCCCTCTCCGCTCATCCCTGCGGTGGTCCCGGCGGGTTTCCCGCCCCGACCCGAGCCCGGTGGTGGGCCAGGTACAGCGGCGTCCAGGCATGCGGACTGCGCCGGACCAGGCGGAAGCGGGCGACGTGGTAGGACGGGTCGAAGCCGTAGAAATTCATCCGCATGCGCGCAAGCTCCGCGTCGCGGTAGTCGTGCAGCGCACGCTCGGCTTCGTCGCGCTCGCGGCGCTGGGCCTTGGCCGCAAGGCGGGCCTCGAAGCCGTCCCCGGCCAGGCGTGCGGCCTGCTCCAGAACAAAGGCATCAAAGTCGGATCGGCTGTTCGGACCGGTGCAGTCGATCAGGCCCAGGTTTCGCGCTTCGGCCGCCAGCATCGGCAGGCGATGGCCCATGACCGACTTGATCCCGCCCTCGCCCACGCGCTTCGGTAGAAGGTAGGTCCAGTATTCCGACCCGTACAGGTTGCCCATGTTCTTGTAGTGCGGGTTGAGCACCACGCCTGATCTTGCCCAGACTTCGTCGGCGGCGAGGGCGAGGAACACCCCGCCGGCTGCGGCGTTGCCGCCGATGGCGCTGACGGTCAGGTGGCTTGTGGTCCGAATGATTGCCTCGGCCACCTCGTCGATGGCGCGGATGTTGTCCCAGGACTCGTCCGGCGGGCTGGCCGCGGCCTCGATGGTGTTCAAGTCCATGCCGTTGGACCAGAAGTCCGCCCCGCCGGCCAGCACGATGACCCGGGTCGGGCGCTGGGCGGCCTCTTTGTAGGCCGCCAGCAAGGCGCGGCAGTCGTCCGTGCTCATCGCGCCGTTGTAGAAGTCGAAGTCCAGCACGCCGACAGCGCCGATTTCGCGATAGCGGATCGGGCCGCGGCCGGTCTCCGGGTCCGGGTCGAAATCCAGCTCGGGCAAACCGGACACCGCCTCGCCGAGCACCGCCGTGGCGCGACGCTTGAAAGGCTGTTCCCCGGCTTCTTTGAGGTGCCCGATCCAGACCGCGCCGTCGACCGTGGCCCGGCAGATCGCGCCGTGGCAGCGGGCCAGCAGCGCGCCCGGCTCACCCGTCAGTTCCGGCTCGGCCCAGGCGTTGAACAGGCGGACCTTGCGCCCGGCGATCTCGTCGATCACGCCGGGAAAGCCGTCGGCGCTGCGAATCTTGTTGAGCACCGTGGCGGTGGCGTCGCTGGCCCAGGCTATGCGCCGGGCGGTCGGCGGCACCGGATCACGCCAGCGCCCGGGCGGCGGCGGATCGCCCGGCTCACCACGCTCAACCTTGTCCAGGGCCTCGAACAGTGCGGCCAGCGCCGCTTCGGTCACCTCGATCCGGTACAGGCTGGACTTGCGCGCACGCCGCGTTGGAAACCTCCGGCTGGCCAGGATCGGGCCGCCGTCGAGCTCTTCGGTGGCCTGGATGATCGATACCCCCCACTCGGGCTCGCCTTCGAGCACCGCCCAGTCCAGCGCGGCCGGGCCGCGATCACCGGGCGGGCCCGGGTGGACGATCAGGCAGGGCACGGCAGCGAATACCGCCTCTGGGATCCTGCGCTTGAGAAAGGGTGCAACGACCACATCGGGCTGGAACAGCGCCACCGCCTCGACCGTCACTTCATCGCTGATGTCCAGCTCGACGCTGACCTCGTGCCCGGCCGCGCGCAGCTCGGCGTGGACGCGCTGGCTCAGGCTGTTGAAGGCATGGCAGAGGAGCAGGATGCGCATGGTTGATTGCGGCAACAAACGGGACAGACCAACTGGCCATTGTAAGCAATCGGCGCCGTGCTATACGTCAGGCACACCGATCACCTGCTCCGGCGCTCCGGCAATGTCAAACACCGCTAGATGCAGGCGCCTTCGGTCGTCAGCACCTTATCTTTCGCTCGACCGCCGCCAAAGCAAAAATGCTCCCAGCGCTGAAGTGAGCAAGCCGGTCACAAACAGCAAGCCCCACTTTTTTGCCTCCGCAGCCTGGTGGACAAGCAATTCGGCAGTGGGATCAGGATAGGGAAGGGCATTGCCCGCATAGGCGATGAATGACCCGGCCGTTATCAGGAATCCTGCAATCAGTACAGCAAACGCCATGGGTCGATTCATCAATGGAGTCCAGCGTTTGAGCCCAGCGGCACGACATCAGCGATGCCCGACGGAGGCCCGGTGGATCGCACTGAATCAGCGGGCCATGCGGCTTCTGATCATGCCGGCCTCAGCCGGCTTGGGCATACCGCCGGTAGCGATAGTAGGCCGCACACGCCCCTTCGTCGGAGACCATGCACGAGCCGATCGGGTTGCGCGGCGTGCACACCGTGCCGAAGATTTCGCAGTCGGTCGGTTTCTTGACCCCGCGGATCACCGACGGGCACTGGCAGGCCTTGTTTTCGCGCACTTCCTTTTCGGCCAGGTCGAAACGCTTTTCGGCATCGAAGCTTGCGTACTTGTCCTTGATCCGGAGGCCGCTGTAGGGCACGGTGCCCAGGCCGCGCCAGGCGAACTCGGGACGCAGCTCCAGGGTCTCGGCAACCATCGCCTTGGCCTTGGCGTTGCCCTCGCGGCTCACACCGCGCTTGAACTGGTTTTCGACCTCGGCCCGGCCTTCGTTCAACTGCCGGATCAGCATCACGATGGAGGCCATGACGTCCAGCGGCTCGAAGCCGGCGATGACCACCGGGCGCTGGTACTCCTCGGCAAAGAACTCGTAGGGCTCGGAGCCGATGATGGTCGAGACGTGCGAGGGGCCCAGGAATCCGTCAACCCTCACCTGGCCCAGGTCGCGCACTTCCGGGGAATCCAGGATGGATTGAATCGCCGAGGGTGTCAGCACGTGGTTGCAGAACACGCTGAAGTTTTCCAGGCCCATTTTTTCGGCCTGCTGGATCGCCAGCGCGGTCTGCGGCGTGGTGGTCTCGAAGCCGATGGCAAACATCACCACCTGCTTGTCCGGGTTGTCGCGGGCCAGTTCCAGGGCCTCGGCCGTGGACTGGACCACGCGCACGTCCCTGCCCTGGCCGCGGCTTTTAAGCAGGCTGTTGCGGCGCGAAGCGGGTACGCGCAGCATGTCGCCGTAGCTGGCCAGGATGACGTCGTCCCGGCCGGCCAGCTCGATCGCCATGTCCAGACGCGCGACCGGCAGCACGCACACCGGGCAGCCGGGCCCGTGGACCATCTCGACGTTGTCGGGCAAAAGGTCCGGGATGCCGTAGCGGAACACCGCGTGGGTGTGCCCGCCGCAGAACTCCATCAGGTGATAGCGACGGTCGGGGCGGGCTTCGCGGCGGATCAGCTGGGCCAGCGCCGCGGCCGCCTTGCCCTCACGAAACCCGTGGATATAGCGCATCGGTCGGCGCTCCAATGGTTTCGGCCAGCTCGCGGAACAGGGCCAGCGATTCCTCGGCTTCTTTGACATTGAGCCTGGTGATGGCATGGCCGACATGGACGATGACATAGTCGCCGACCTCGACGCCGTCGATCATGGCCAGCGAGACCTTGCTGCGCACGCCGCCGACCTCGACCGTGGCCTGGTCGAACTCGTGCAGTGCTTCGACTTTGGCGGGAATGGCTAGACACATGGTGAGACTTCGCTCCGTTGCGTGGCAAACAGGTACATCAAATGACGCTTCACCTTAGCGCAATGTAGCCCGGCCGGAATTGCGCTGGGTCAAATCACTGGTCGACGCGGCCGGTGGCGGTTACCACGTGGTCCAGCCACCGTCCACGGCCAGCACGCTGCCGGTGACGAACGAGGCCTGATCGGAAACCAGGAACAACGCGGCGCTGGCGATTTCTTCGGCTTGGCCAAGGCGCTTGAGCGGATGCATGGACTCGATCATCTGGCGGCCCTCGGGCGTAGCGCAGGTGGTCGCCCGGATCAGGGGCGTGTCCACCCCTCCCGGGGCAATGGCGTTGACCCGGATACCGTGCCGGGCGTAGTCGATCGCACAAGTCCTGGTCAGGCCGACCACGCCGTGTTTGGCGGCGGTGTATGCCGCGGCGGTCGGAAAACCAACCGTGCCGGCGGCCGAGGAAATGTTGACGATGCTGCCGCGCGCGGCCTGCGTCATCCAGCGCAGCTGATGTTTCAGGCAATGAAACACGCCATCCAGGTTGATCGCCATCAACTCCCGATACGCCTCGGTCGATGTCTCGTGCACAAGCCCGACGGGACCGAGAATACCGGCGCAGTTCACGGCCGCATCGAGCGGACCGTGGGCCCGGCACAGCACATCCAGGGACTCGGCGACCGCCGCCTCTTCAGCGACATCCAACGGACACTCCATGACTCGCGAGCGGTCTTTGTCGCTCAAGCCGCCCACCAGGCCTGCGAGCGTTTCAGCATCCCGATCGACCAACGCCACGAAGGCGCCTTCGGCGAGAAAACGCCGAGCCACGGCCGCCCCGATCCCCGACGCGGCCCCGGTGACATAAACGGTTTTGTCAGTCAACTGCATGCTCGACCTCCGATGAAATGCCCGCCAAGATCCGGGCCACAGAGTATGCCCGAAACGCTGCGCTGGCTGGGCAGAGCGAGCACCAGACCTGGGGCTTGAGCTCGGAACACCGCTATCGGCCTGGCCGGGACGCAGACAAAAAGCGCTTGAGCCAGTGGTTGACCTCACTGTGCCAGCGCAGGGAGTTGGCCGGTCGCAGTACCCAGTGGTTTTCGTCGGGGAAGTAGACAAAGCGGCTCTCGATGCCCTGGCGCTGAAGCGCGGTGAAGGTGGCAATGCCCTGGGTCACCGGCACCCGGTAATCGAGTTGACCGTGGATCACCAGCATCGGCGTTTGCCAGCGATCGACGAAGTGCGCCGGATTGTGTCTTTCATGGCCGTCCGGGTTGGCGAAGTAAGGCCCGCCGTGCTCCCATTCCGGAAACCACAACTCCTCGGTGGTGTAGAACATGGAGCGATTGTCGAAAATGCCGGCGTGATTGACCAGGCAGCGGAAACGCTCCGGCCACTGGCCGGCGATCCAGTTGACCATGTAGCCGCCGTAGGATGCGCCCAGCGCGCACACCCGGTCACCGTCCAGATACGGGTAGCGCTCGATGGCTGCGGCCAGCCCCAGCTGCAGATCCTCCAGCGGCTTGCCACCCCAGTCCCCGGTAATGCTGTCGGTGAAGGCCTGACCGTACCCGGTCGAGCCGTGGAAGTCGATCATCACCACGGCAAAGCCCTGGCCGGCGTAGGTCTGGGGATTCCAGCGGTAATGAAAACTGTTCGAGAAACTGCCCTGCGGGCCGCCATGAATCAGGAAGGCCACCGGATAGCGCTTGTCCGGATCAAAATCTGCCGGCCGCACCAGCCAGCCATAAACCTCTGTGCCCTCGGCACCGGCAAAGCTGAACTGCTCGTAGGTCCCCATCTCGACGCTTTGCAGATCCTCCGAGCTGAAATCGGTCAAACGCGCGAGTCCCTGATCGTCGAGACGGTAGAGTTCGTTCGGGCTGGAAAGGTCGTTGCGCGCGATCACGATCGCCCCGCCTCCGGCCGGATCAAACGAGGCCACGCTGCCGGCATCGGTAAGTCGCTCCGGCTCGCCGCCGGCCAGCGCGACGCGCCACAACGTCTTCTGGCCCAGATCCTGCGCGTTCATCAAAAGACTTCGGCCATCTCGGCTGAACCGGATCGACGATGGCGAACGGTCCCAGTCCGGGGCCAGTTCGCGGGTCTGGCCGCGGTCGAGGTCACGCACCATGACCGCGAAACGATCGGCCTCGAAGCCGGCCCGGCGCATGGCCAGCCAGGCCAGCGTGTTCCCGTCCGGGCTGATCACCGGGGCCGTGTCCCAGGCGGGGTTGGCGTCGGTCAGGTTTTCGAGCGGGCCGCTGCCGTCCATGGCCACCCGGTAGATGTCGAAATCCGTCGATGTAGGTTCCCGCGCATTGCGCAGCCGGGCTGCGAAATACAGCGTTTCACCGTCGGGTGAAATGGCGTATTCGCCGTTGCCGCCCCAGATTCTGGAGGGCACGTCCGCATCAAGGCGGCTCAGGCGGACCGGCTCAGAGACAGCCTGCCTGTTGTCGTTCAGTTCCAGCGCGAACAGCTGCGAACGGCGGCCATCCAGCCAGTGATCCCAGTGGCGCATGAACAGCTGCTCGTAGGCATGCGCGCTGACCGGATCGTCTTGATTGTCCTCGAGACGCTGTGCGGTGCAGGCCAGATCCCCGCAGTCCAGAAACACCTGCAGCGAGACCACCAGGCCGCGCTCATCCGGCGCGATTCGGAAAGTCCCGACATCCACCGGCAAGTCGGTCACCTGGGTCGGCTCGCCGCCCGCCAGGGGCAAGCGCCAGACCTGGCTGGAGCCGCTTCGCGCCGACAGAAAATAAAGGCTTTGCCCATCCGGTGACCAGGCCGGGGCGCTGTCGTTGGCCTCATGGGTGGTCAGGCGCCGCGTGGCCTGGCCGTCGATCGTGGTCAACCACAGGTCGAAGCGGCCGCGATCGGCGGCCATGTCGGTATGGCGCACCGGGTAGACCACTTGCGTGCCGTCCGGCGAGACCAGCGGGGCGCCCACGCGGTCCAGGCGGACCAGGTGATCGGCGCTGAAGGGCTCGGCATGAGCGGCGATGGCAAACAGCAGAGAACCGGCGAGGAGCAGCGTTTTCATGCAGTAGGATTTCCTGTGGGTATTTACGGGGGAATGTACGACACCACTCCCAGGATTCCAGCCTCTATTCACGCAACACCGCCGCCAGCAACTCGGCCGGGTGGCGGGCCTGGCGCGACAGGCCGTCATGAATCTGGTGGCGGCAGGAGAAGCCGTGGGCGCAGACCAGGGTATCGGGTTGCCGGCGCAGGCTGGGAAAGAGCTTCTGCTCGGCAATGGCCATGGACATCTTGTATTTCTTCTGGTCGTAGCCGAAGCTGCCGGCCATGCCGCAGCAGCCGGTGGCCAGGCGCTCGGGCCGATAGCCGGCGATTTCCAGCGATTTGATCAGGGCGTCTTCGCCGACCAGGGCCTTGGCGTGGCAGTTGCCGTGGACCAGCACTGCTTCTGAGCGGGCGGCAAAAACACCGGCCAATGCCTCGGGTGCATGACCGGCCACCAGTTCTTCGAACAACTGCACCGAACCGGCCAGACGCTCGGCGCGGGCATGCTGCCGGCCATCGAAGAAGTCCAGGTATTCATCGCGCAGGGCCAGCGTCTCGGACGGTTCCAGCCCGACGATACGGTGCCCGGCGGCCACGTGCGGCTCGAGCAGGTCGAGATTGCGCTCGGCCAGTGCGCGGGCCTGGTCAAGCAGCCCGCGCGAGATCAGGGTGCGCCCGGCGGCAAACGGCGCTTCGATCCGGACCGCAAAGCCCAGCGCCTCGAGCACGCGCACCGCGCCTTGGGCGATCTGCGGTTCGTGGTAGTTGATGAAGTAGTCGACCAGCAGCACCACGACCGGGCGATTGTCCATCCCGACGGATTCGGCCGATTGGCGGTGAAACGGGCGGGCGGCAAATGGCGGCAAGCGTCGGGCCGGATGAATGCCGATAAGGCGCTGGAGCATCCACTTGCCCAGGCGCGAGCGCATCCAGGCGTTGCTCAAGCCGGTGAACCGGGATGCCAGCGGATAAAGGCGCATGGGCTGGCCGTAGAAGCGATCGGCCAGGCTGGCGCCATGCTCGCGAATCCAGCCGTTGAGGAACTCGGCCTTGAGTGCTGCCATATCAACGCTGGCCGGGCACTCGGACTTGCAGGCCTTGCAGCCCAGGCAGAACTCCAGCGCCTCGCGCACCTCGACCGACCGGAACCCGGCCGGATCTTCACCGGTAAACATCTGCCGGAGCAGGTTGGCGCGGCCGCGCGTGGTGTCTTTTTCATCCAGGCTGGCGCGGTAGCTGGGGCACATGCCACCACCGCTGAAGTCCAGCTTGCGGCAGGCGCCGGCGCCGTTGCAGCGCTCGATGGCCTCGGCAAATCCGTTCGATTCGCGGAAACGAAACACGGTCTCAACCTGGGCCGGGCGCCAGTCGGGGTGGTAGCGCAGGTTCCGGTCCATGGGCGGGGCGAACACGATCTTGCCGGGATTGAACAGCCCGTCCGGATCCCAGATCTGCTTGACCTGCTCGAGCAGCCCCACCATCTCGGGCCCCAGCACGGTGGGCAGGAACTGCGCCCGGGCCAGGCCATCGCCGTGTTCGCCGGACAGGGAGCCCCGGTAGTCGCGAACCAGCTCGGCGACGTCCTGGGCCATGGTCTTCATCTTTGCCAGGCCCTCGGGCTGGCGCAGATCGAGCACCGGGCGCAGGTGCAGCTCGCCTGAAGCCGCGTGGCCGTAGAACACGCAGTCGGTGCCGTGGCGGGCCATCAGGGCCTGGAAGTCGCGCACATAGTCCGGCAGATCGGCCACGCGTACGGCCGTGTCCTCGACGAAAGTCGGCGATTTCTCATCCGATACCCGGCCCATGAGCAGGCCCAGGCCGGCCTTGCGTACCTCCCATACCCGGGCCATCTCGTCGGGATCGGTGAATACCGGCGCGGCCGTGGCCGTAACCAGCGCCTCGGCCGCAGCCTCGGCGCGCTGCCGCGCCTGGTCGGGATCATCATCCAGAAACTCGATGACCAGCAGGCAATCAGGCTCGCCTTGCAGAAAGAAGCGGTTGCGGCGCTGGGTGCGGTTGGCCCGGGTGGCCTCGAGAATGTGGCGGTCGACCAGTTCGACCGCAGCCGGGGCCAGGTCCAGCACCGCAACCGTGGCCCGCATGGCCGCATCCAGCGAATCGAAATGCGGCACTACCAGGGCGCGATGGGCCTTGAGAGGCTCGAGATTGAGCTCGGCCTCGACCGTGACCGCCAGGGTGCCCTCGCTGCCGGTCAGCAGCGCGGCCAGGTTGAACGGCGGACCGTCAGGCCTCAGCGGCGCCATCCGGCACAGCAGGTCCAGCGCGTAGCCGGTATTGCGGCGAGTGACTTCCGGATGCGGGTAAGCCGCCTCGATGGCCGTCTTGTGCTCCGTGAGCAGGCCCAGCATCTGGCGGTAGATCTCGCCCTCGCGAGAATCCAGACGGCATTTGGCGTCCAGCTCATCTGCCGCCAGCGGACCGAAGCGCGCCCGGCTGCCGTCATCGAGCAGGCAGTCCAGCGAGATCACGTGCTCGCGCGTGGTGGCGTAGGCCGGCGAGTAGGAACCCGAGGCGTTGTTGCCGATCATGCCGCCGAGCATGCAGCGGTTGGTGGTCGAGGTATCCGGTCCGAACAGCAGGCCGTGTTCGGCCGCAGCGCGGTTGAGCTGGTCGCGGATGACCCCGGGCTGGACCCGGGCCCTGCGCCGAACCGGATCGATACCGACAATGGCGGTCATGTGACGCGAGATGTCGGCCACTATACCGCCGCCAGTGGTCTGGCCGGCCAGACTGGTGCCGGCCGCACGCAGGGTAATGCCCAGGCCTTCGGTACGCGCCTGGATGATCAGTTCGGCCAGATCGTCGGCATCGGTCGGAAAGCAGACCGCCTCCGGCACCTCCTGGTACATGGAGGCATCGACAGCGTACAGGTGGCGGGTCAGGGAATCACGGTGCAGGGTCGGCATGGTTCAGGGGCCTGGTCTTGAAGAGGTCAAGCCCGGCCGACCGATGGCGTATTGGCCCTAGTCGGCGAGGCCTCTCAAGGCCTTGAGCATGTCCAGGGTAGAGACGATCCCGACCACCCCGCCGTCACGGGTGACGACCAGGCGGTGGATCCGACCCTGGATCATGGTGTCGGCCATGGTCGCAATATCCGTGCTCTCATCGACGGTGTATATGATCGAGGTCAAAATATCGGCCACGGTCATGCCGTCGTCGTCATCGACGACGTGAAACGGGCGCAGCTCGGTCTCGTCAAGCTCGTCTTCCCAGCCCTGCAGGAAAAAGTCACCGACATGCTCGCCGCCGCGGATGGAGCTGCGGCGGCCATCATTGGCGACGATGTCGGTCAGTGACACCACCCCGACCAGCAAGCCGTCGCGATCCAGCACCGGTGCACCCGAGATACCGTGCTCGGTCAGCTTGGCGGCCAGTTCGTGGACCGTCATGTCGTCGTGAACCAGCACGACGTCGGGGTTCATGATGTCTTTTGCGGTCAGTTTCTCAAGCGATTTCATGCAGATTCCTGTCATTGAGCAGCGGCCCGACTGGTCCGGAAATGCCGGCCCAGGCCGTTGCGCTGCAGCGGGGTTTGCTGGATGTAGCGCGTCCGGACGTAAGGTCCGGGCAACGCCGGGAACAGGACTATTTTACGATGAACCGGGGAGCCCGGGGTTGGGCCGGACCGTCAGCGCCGGTGGCGCAGCCAGTTGAAGAAATGCAGCCTCAGACCGGGCACGCCCAGCAGCCATCCGAGCCAGCGGCCGCCGCAGGCCGGGTCGACATCCATGATGGGTGCGCCGCGAGCCGACAGGTGAAAGGATTGATCGGCCAGGGCCAGCCCGGACGAAAGCCTGCGCAGGCTGCCCAAGCCCCGGTAATCGGAAGGCAACTGGCGAAAGACCGCCAGCGAGGTGGCATCGATCTGGACGCCCCGGCCGCGCGCACGCAGCCGGATTGAATCCGACCCGGCCCGGATGGCCAGGTCGGCTTCGATGTCCAGCGGGCCGGGCATTTACTTGGCGGCACCCTTCAGATCGCGGGCGCGGATGACCAGCGAGCCGTTCATGCCCCAGCGCGCGTACTGCGCCTTGTCGCCGGGACCGGACGGCACGTCAAGATGAAAATCCTTGAATTCGTAAGTGATTTCAGCATTGCGGCCAGTCAGCTTGTCGTACAGGCTGATGGCGAGTTCGGACCAGTCTTTCGGATGTTCTGCCATGGTGCGTCTCCTTGGAAGTGAATTGCGAGCGTCAACTTGCACCTCATGGCAACACGCAGACAGTGAATCAGCCGTGAACCGACGCCCGGGCCATGGTCGCAAGGCGGTCGGCAAAGGCATCGACCTGGTCGTAGTCGGTGTAGTCGATGACCGTCTTGCTGTCGGTTGGACCGTCGGTGAACTTCATCGTCAGCTGGATCATGATCCGATCGAGGAATCCGTAGCTGGGATAGTCCAGCTTGCCGGCGATGATCTCGACATGGTCGAGCGACAAGGGCAGCGCGTCGAGAAACTTGCGCACGTAGACGTTGCCCTCGATGGTGCGCTTTTCGGCCTTGCGCGCGATCAGGTTGACCGAGAAGAACACCGTCTGGCAGTCCGCCAGGCGCTCGGCATTGTCGGTCAGGAATCGGGCCAGGCGGATATCGTGCTTGCCGTAGACCACGCTGCCGCCGACCGCCACCACGCGGAAGGCGGAAGGATCGAGATCGGCTGCCATGGCCACCTCAACCACCCGGACCTGCATGCCCTGGCCGTCCAGGCGGGCCTGCATGCGTTGCACGATCTGCCGGGTGTGGCCGTCGCGACTGGCATAGACAATCAGAATGTCGGGCATGTTCAGTTCTCCTTGGCGTCCAGTGCTTCGGCACGCTCGCCGATCTTGCGGGTCAGGCCGTTGAACAGCACCAGGTGCGGCAGGTACATGGCGTGCCAGTACAGCAGGCCCCAGATGCCGGCCGGATGCCAGGTCGCGGTGGCATGGATCCGGGTGCCCTCGCCGTCGGGGACAGCGGCGAACTCCAGCACGCCATCGCCCGGCGCCTTCATGCCGAAGCGCAGGGTGAAGCGCTCGCCGGGCTCCATGGCAATCACCTCCCAGGAATCGATCGCATCGCCCAGGTCGATCGTCTCGGGGTCCTGGCGAAAGCGGGTCCGGCCGCGCCCGCCGACCAGCCAGTCGATCCATTCGCGGATGGTCCACAGGATATTGAGATAGAAATAGCGGTTGTTCCCCCCGATGCTGGTCATCACTTTCCACACCGCCGCCGGGCTGGCCTTGGTCCAGAAGTTGCCGGTGGCCTGCTTGCCGTAGTAGGCGCTGTGGTGGTTCATGCCGCGGAAAATGAACCCGCCGTCGACCCAGCGGGTATAGACCGGCTGGTTGCGTTCCTCTTCGTAGACTGCCTCGGTCGCTTCGCGGTAGTCCAGCAGCCTCTGCGGGACCAGCTCGCGGATCCGTCGATCGTCGGCGGTGAAATTCTGCCGCATGCCCTCGATCAGCGCGCCAGCGATGCTTGACGGTACCGAGCTGACCAATGGGAGAAAGACTGCGGCCATGTTCTCGGTCAGAAACGGGATGCGCAGGATTTTTCGCGGCTTGACGCCGCCGACCTCGGCGATGATCCGCATCTGGTCGGCATAGGTCATCACCTCTGGCCCGGCGGCATCGAGAATCTCGCCGGCCGCTTCGGGCATCACGGCCAGTTCCATGGCATACCTGCACATGTTCTCCAGCGCGATCGGTGGCGAAATCCGGTCCACGTATGGCGGCGAAACCAGGAATGGCAGGTGGAAGATGGCATCGCGCATGACCTCGAAGGCGGCCGAACCGGCCCCGACGATGATCCCGGCGCGGATTTCGGTGACCGGCACCGTACCCTCGCGCAGGGTATCGCCAATCGCCTTGCGGGCCAGGATGTGCTGGGTATCGGCCCCGTCCGGTACCAGGCCGCCGATATAGAAGACGCGCTCGACGCCAGCCGCGGCTGCGGCTTCGGCAAAATTGCGCGCACCATCGATTTCCAGCTGCAGGTAGTTCTTGCCGGCACACATGGCGTGGACCAGGTAGAAGGCCACCCGGACCCTGTCGAATTTGCCGGCCAGGCTCTCGGGGTCCAGCACATCCCCCTGGACGATCTCGCAGTGCGGCCAGCGTTCCGGCCAGCGCACGCCCTCGAGCTTGGCCGGTGTTCGCGCCATGGCCCGGACCGGGATGCCCTGGTCGAGCAGATAGGTGGCCAGGTGTCCGCCCATGTAGCCGGTGACACCGCTGACCAGCCAGGGCCTGGGATCAGCCTTGTAAGCCGGTGCCGTCCTGTCGTCGTTCATCCGAATCCTCTCGTGACTGGCGTTCGGGCGGCGCCTCTTAAAGAACGCAATGTAACGAATCAGGCAGGCCTGGCCGCTTGACCTGCATCAATCCGTGATGGGCAAGGCGATGCTAGTTTTGCGCCGACATTGAAGTCGGCAAGACCGCCCAAGGATTCGCGTGAAGCATTCTCTTCTGCCCGCCCGGCTCGACCTGGCGCAAAGTATCACAGGCCTGGCGCTGGCGCTGTTCATGGCCTTCCACCTGATCTTCGACTCCTCGATCCTGCTCGGGGCCGGCGCCTTCGAGTTCGTCTCCGGCGCGCTGGAGGGCAAGCTGATTTTCGGCGAGAAAATCCCGCTGATCACGACCCTCGTGGTCATCGTGGTTTTTGTCATCTTCATCGCGCATGCCGGGCTGGCGATGCGCAAGTTCCCCCAGAATGCGCGCCAGTACCGCACTTTCAGGTCGCACATGAAAGACATGCGTCATGCGGACACCAGCCTGTGGTGGCTGCAGATCTGGACCGGTTTTGCGATGTTTTTCCTCGCCTCGGTCCATTTGTACATCATCATGACCCAGCCGCAGACCATCGGCCCGGCTGGCTCGGCCTACCGGATCGTGTTCGAGTGGAAGTGGCCGCTGTACCTGGTGCTGACCGTAGCCGTCGTCCTGCACGCCGCCGTCGGGCTGTACCGGCTGGCGGTCAAGTGGGGCTGGTTCGAGGGCAAGAACCCCGACCAGCGCCGCAAGACGCTCAAAAAGGCCGTCTGGATCGTGACGGCGGTGTATCTGACCATGAGCCTGGCCGCACTGGGCGCGTTCATCCATATCGGCCTGACCGGGCAGGACCATTTCGGCACCGCGGTCGAGGGGTTGAACCGATGAAGCTCATCTACACCGACGTGCTGGTCATCGGCGGCGGCCTGGCCGGCCTGCGCACCGCCGTGGGCGTCAAGCAGCGCGGCTTCGACACCATCGTCTTGAGCCTGGTCCCGGCCAAGCGCTCGCATTCGGCTGCCGCCCAGGGCGGCATGCAGGCCAGCCTGGGGCATTCGGCCATGGGCAGCGGCGACAACGAGGACGTCCACTTCGAAGACACCGTCAAGGGCAGCGACTGGGGCTGCGATCAGCGCGTGGCGCGGATGTTCACCCACGTCGCGCCGAAGGCGATCCGCGAACTGGCCGGCTGGGGCGTGCCATGGAACCGGGTCCAGCAGGGCGAGCGCGAGGCGGTGATCAACGCCGAGCGGGTGGTGATCACCGAATCGCAAGAGGCCCACGGCCTGATCACCGCGCGCGATTTCGGCGGCACGAAGAAGTGGCGCACCTGCTATACCTCCGACGGCACCGGACATGCCATGCTGTTTGCGCTTGGGGACCGCACCATCGCCAATGGCATCCCGGTGATGGAGCGCATGGAAGCGCTGGCCCTGATCCACGACGGCGGCCGCTGCTATGGCGCGGTGGTCCGCAGCCTGGTCACCGGCGAGCTGACCGCCTTCCTGGCCCGCGCGACGACCATCGCCACCGGCGGCTATGGCCGGATCTACAAGGTCTCGACCAACGCCGTGATCTGCGAGGGCACCGGCACGGCGATTGCGCTGGAGACCGGGGTAGCCCAACTCGGCAACATGGAAGCCGTGCAGTTCCACCCCACCGCCATCGTCCCGGCCGGCATCCTGACCACAGAAGGCTGCCGTGGCGACGGCGGCATCCTGCGCGACGTCAACGGCCACCGCTTCATGCCCGACTACGAGCCCGAAAAGCGCGAACTGGCCTCCAGGGACGTGGTCTCGCGGCGCATGACCGAGCATATGCGCAAGGGGCTTGGAGTGAAATCACCCTATGGCGACCACCTGTGGCTGGACATCAGCGTCCTGGGCCGCGAACACGTCCACAAGAACCTGCGCGAAGTGACCGATATCTGCCGCTACTTTCTTGGGATCGACCCGGCCACCGACTGGATTCCGGTTCGCCCGACCCAGCACTACTCGATGGGCGGCATTCGCACCGACCATCGCGGCGAGAGCACCACCCTCAAGGGTCTGTTCGCCTGCGGCGAGGCGGCCTGCTGGGACATGCACGGCTTCAACCGCCTAGGCGGCAACTCGGTGGCCGAGACCGTGGTCGCCGGCATGATCGTATCGGAGTTCATCGCCGACTACTGCGCCGACCCGGCCAGCGACATCAACATCTCCACCGGGCTGGTGCGCGAGTTCGTCGAGCGCGAACAGGCCGGGCTGGAGCGGCTGCTTTCCGGCGGCGGCAGCGAGCCGGCCGGGCCGATCCGCCAGCGCATGGAAGAAATCATGATCGACCAGGTCGGCATCTTCCGCTCCGGCCCCGAGCTCGACCGTGCGGTCGACGAGCTCCAGGACCTGCTTCGGCGCAGCCGAAATCTGGAAGTCCGCAGCAGCGCCCCCGGGCCCAACCCGGAACTGATCGCCGCCTACCGACTGCCGAAGATGCTCAAGCTCGCCCTGTGCGCTGCCCTGGGGGCACGCGAGCGCACCGAGAGCCGCGGCGCTCACTTCCGCGAGGACTTCCCCCAGCGCAACGACCGCGACTGGCTCAACCGCTCGATCACCACCTGGCCCGATGCCGGTGAGAATCTGCCGAAGCTGGGCTACGAGACCATCGATGTGGCCGACATGGAACTGCCGCCGGGCTTCCGCGGTTACGGCACGCGCAACCATATCGACCACCCCGACAGCGCCGACCGCCACGCCGAGATCGAAAAGATCCTGCAAGCCGTCGATCCTGACGACCGCTACGCCCGTCAGGCGGCCCTGATGCCCTTCGAAAACCTGCTGCCGGAGAAATACCGGCCACGCAACCAGCGCCTGGAGGCCCAAGCATGAGTACCGAGACCCCCGCCCCGGGCCGCACCCTGACCATCAAGGTACTGCGCCACAACCCGGCCGACCCGGACAGCCAGCCGCAGTGGGCGAGCTTCGAGCTGGAAGAGTACGAGGGCATGACCCTGTTCATTGCCTTAAACGAGATCCGCGAACGTTTTGCCCCGGACCTGCAGTACGACTTCGTCTGCCGCGCCGGTATCTGCGGCAGCTGCGGCATGGTCGTCAATGGCCGCCCCGGCCTGGCCTGCCGCACCCTGACCTCGACCCTGCCGGCCGAGATCAGCCTGGCCCCGCTGCCGCTGTTCAAGCTGATCGGCGACCTGTCGGTCGACACCGGTGCCTGGATGCGCGGCATGAGCGAGCGCCTGGAGACCTGGGTACACGAGCAGACCGAGACCGATCTGCATGCCCTGGAAGCGCGCATGGCGCCGGAACTGGCCGAGGACATCTATGAGCTCGACCGCTGCATCGAATGCGGCTGCTGCATCGCCGCCTGCGGCACGGCCCGGATGCGCGAGGATTTCGTCGGCGCGGTTGGCCTGAACAAGATCGCCCGCTTCCGGCTGGATCCGCGTGATCAGCGCAGCGACGGCGATTTCTACGACCTGATCGGCGACGATGACGGGGTGTTTGGCTGCATGAGCCTGCTCGGCTGCCACGACGTCTGCCCCAAGGAGTTGCCGCTGCAGACCCAGATCGCGTTTCTGCGCCGCAAGATGGTTACGGTATCCTGAGGGGTCATCCAAGTATCTGCGCGACAATCCGTATGAACGATTCCATTTCCGTCGGCATTGATGCGCTGGCCTTTGCCGGGCCGGCCGCCTTTGTCGATCTGGCCGACCTGGCCCGTGCCCGCGGCGTCGACCCGGCCAAGTTCACCCAGGGTCTGGGCCAGCACCGCATGGCCATTGCCAGCCCCTGCGAGGACACGGTCACCATGGCGGTCGAGGCCGGCGCCGGGGCGCTCAAGGCCTTTGATGTCGACCCGGCCGACATCGGCACCCTGATCGTCGGCACCGAAACCGGCGTCGATCACAGCAAGCCGGTGGCCGTTTATGCCCACGATCTGCTCGGCCTGGACGAACGCTGCCGGACCTTCGAGACCAAGCATGCCTGCTACGGCGCCATGGCCGGCCTGACCGCGTCGATGGACTGGATTGCCTCGGGTCGAGCGCGCGGCCGCAAGGCCCTGGTGATCGCCTCGGACATCGCCAGCTATGGCCTGGGCACGCCCGGTGAGCCGACCCAGGGCGCCGGCGCCGTGGCCATGGTGGTCAGCGACCAGCCGCGGCTATTGTCGATTGATCCGACGACGATCGGCGACTACACCCGCCAGGTGATGGATTTCTGGCGCCCGCTGTATTCCAAGCATGCCCTGGCCGACGGCCACTACTCGATCCAGTGCTACCTCGATGCGCTCAAGGGCGCGCGCCGCGATGCGGTGGGCCAGCGCCGCGATCTGCTCGGGCAGCTGGCCGCCTGTCTCTACCACGTCCCCTTCGTCAAGATGGCGTTCAAGGCCCACCAGCGGGAAATGGAAATGGAACTGGGCCATGCCATCAACAAGGCCGAGGCCATGCCCTGGCAACAGCTGACCGAAAGCTACCAGCGCCTGTGCGCACCCTGGCTGAGCCTGAATGCCGAGGTCGGCAACATCTATACCGGCTCGCTGTTTCTATCGCTGATCGATCTGCTGCGCCAGGCCGCCGAGCCCCTGGCCGAGCGTGACATCAGCCTGTTTTCCTACGGCAGCGGCTGCGGGGCGACCTACTGCCTGGGCCGGATCAGCCCCGATGCAGCCCAATGGAGTGCCGCATTGGACCCGACAGAGGCGTTGGCCCACCGGCGCCGCCTGACCATCGCCGAATACGAAAACCTGGTCCGCGCCAGCGAACAGGCCGACCGCACCGAAACCCTGGACCCGAGTGACTTCGGCCTGTCGGGTGGTCTGTACTACACCGGCACACGCAACGACCGGCGCCACTACGAGCGCGGCTAGCCGTCCTTGCGCATTGCGCGGAGGCCGGCCCGAACAGGCCGGCCAGGGTGGGCTCAACCCTTGGCAGCAGGTTCGCTGCGGACCTCTTCGACGGCGTCTTCCACCGCCGCCTCGGTCTCGTTCATGCCCTTGCGAAAATCGCGGATGGCGCTGCCCAGGTCGCCACCCAGGTTGCGGATCTTTTTGGTCCCGAAGACCAGCATCACGACCACCAGAAGAATGATCAGCTGGGGAAGACCGATATTACCGATGCCCATGGCATACCTACCTGTCAGAATGTAAGGAAGCGGCAATCTAGCAGAGACCCCGGTCGGCCTGCTTGACCCACATCAACTGCACAAGGAATGAACGCCATGACCCTTCCCCGGATCGTGATCGTCGGTGGCGGTGCCGGCGGCATCGGCATCGCCACCCGCCTGGGCCGACGCCTGGGCCGCAAGAACAAGGCCGAGATCATCCTCGTCGATGCCGCCGAGACGCATGTCTGGAAGCCACTGTTGCACGAGGCCGCGACCGGCTCGCTGGATACCGGCATCGACGCGCTGAGTTTTCGCGGGCATGCCCGGGCCAATGGCTACCGGTTTCAACAAGGCGCACTGGCCGGCATCGACCGGGCAACCCGGCGCGTCGAGCTGGCCCCGGTCATGGAAGACGGCCAGGAATTGCTGCCAGCCAGAACCCTTGCCTATGACTACCTGGTCATTGCCATCGGCAGCGTGGCCGACGATTTCGGCATTCCCGGGGTCCAGCAACATTGTCGCTTTCTCGACACCACCGCCCAGGCACTCGACATCCGGCAGACCCTGCGCAAGCGCTTTCTGCGCTATGCCCGCGAGGAGCGGCTGGATGAAAAGATCAAGGTCGTGATCATCGGCGCCGGCGCGACCGGCGCGGAGATGGCGGCCGAAATGGCCAATGCCGTCGACCAGATCCGCGGCTATGGGTTCAATGTGCATCCCGGCATGCTTTCGATCACCCTGGTCGAGGCCGAACCCCACATCCTGCCAGGCGTCCCGCGACCGGCCATCCGCGAGTCGGTGGCCCGACAGCTGGCCGAGATGGGCGCCGAGGTCCGCACCGGACAGCGCGTGGTCCGGGCCGACCCGGGCAGGATCGTGCTGGCCGACGGATCCGAGCTTGAAGCCGACCTGGCGCTGTGGGCGGCCGGTATCAAGGCCCCCGACCTGCTCGCCGGCATTGGCGGGCTGGAAACCAACTCATCCAACCAGCTGGTCGTCAAACCCAATGCCCAGACCACCCGAGATGAGCACATCTTCGCCATCGGCGACTGCTGCGCCTGCCCGCAACCCGATGGCAGCATCGCGCCACCGCGCGGCCAGGTCGCCCGCCAGATGGGCCACATGGTGGTCAACAATCTCATCGACCTGCTCAACGGCCGCGAGCCGCGCCGCGAATATGTCTACCGGGACCTGGGCTCGCTGGTCAACCTGTCGCGCTTCCACACCGTCGGCAACCTGTTTTCCTTCCTCGGCGGCGGCATCATGGTCGAGGGCCGCCTGGCCCGCTTCACCTACCACTCGCTCTACCGCCGCCACCTGCTGGAGGTCTATGGCCTGGTCCGCGGCAGCCTGATGATGGCGGTGCGCCAGCTCTCCCACTTCCTGCGCCCGGCGCTGAAGCTGCACTGAGCAGTGGTTTTTGCCGTGCCCGCCGCATCGTGGCACTGCTACACTTCGGCGATGGAACAGGAACTCGGCAGGCGTCTGGCCTGGTGTTTTTTCTGGCTGCTTATCGGCCTGGCCGCGAGCCTGTTTCCCGCTGGCATGACCTGGGCCGGTCGCGATGAGCGAGCCGCAGTGTTTGACTTCGACCGCCTGTCGGATCATCTGGGCGGCCGTCAGGCCACGGTTTACGAGATCTTCGAAGACCCGTTCGGGTTTATCTGGTTTGCCGGTGATACCGATGGCCTGCTGCGCTTCGACAGCCAGGAATGGGTGCTGTGGTCCGATGGACTGGTCGAGAACAACACCCGCAGCAACATCTCCACCCTGCGGGTGAGCGACAACGGCCGCTTGTGGGTTGGCAGCTGGGGCAATGGTCTGCAGTACTGGGACCCGGATGCCGAGACCTTCGTCCAGTTTCTGCCCGACCCGGACGACCCGCATGCGCTGGCAGCCAACCGGGTTCAGAGGCTGATGATCGACCGCCAGGGGCGGCTGTGGGTCGGGACCACGGCCGGCATCAACATCGTCGACCCCGACCAGCCCGATGATCTCCGCCGCTTTGCCCATGACCAGCCGGACCATCCGCTCCATGACCAGCGGATCTGGGGCATGGTCGAACATTCCAGCGGTTTCTGGTTTGCCACCTCCAGCGGGCTGTACCGGCTCTCGCCCGATCTGTCGGAATGGACGCACCTTCTGCTCGACGAACAAGCGGCAGAACGCTTCGAACGTGGCGCCGAAGTCCGCACCGTCGCCGTAGCCCATGGCCAGATCTGGGCCGGATCGCAGCTTGGCGTGTTTCGTTGGGACCCCGATGCCGACGACTTGATCCGGGTCGAGTTCGACCAAGACCCGGACCGGTCAATGCCGCGCATCAATGCCATTCTGGAAAGTCGCCAGGGAGGTATCTGGGTCGGCGCCCATGACGGTCTTTACCGGATCGACGAGCGCCAGCCGCGCTTCGTCCGGCTGAATGAAAGTTATCACCTGATCCCGGATGTCGACATCCGCACGCTGTACGAAGACAGCGAGGGCAACCTGTGGATCGGCAGTCGCGACCGCGGGATCATTCGCGGTCAACGCCGCGACCAGGTCTTTGTCCCGCTGGCCGACGACGAACCCGGTGACCTGACCGACGAGGCCTCGCGCCTGACCTCAGCGGTCCTGAACGATAGCGCCGACCGGCTCTGGCTGGGCGTCCCCGGCGGGCTGCTGCGGCGCGATCGCAACGACCGATGGGTGTCCTGGTCATTCCCGGCTGAGACCGGGGTGCGCCGGGTCGAAGGCCTGGTCCAGGACCTGACCGGGCAAGTCTGGATCGCGACCGACAGCGGGCTGTTTGTCATTGGTGATGAGGGAAATCTCAAGCCGGATCCACGGCTGTTCGATGCCCTGGACATCGCCACCGTGCCGGTCAATGCCATTCTGGCCGACCCGGACGGCACCCTCTGGCTGGGACTGTGGAATTTTGGCATCGTGCACTGGGACCCGCACGACAATCAGGTCATTCACATCGGGCTGGAAGAACTGCGCGACATCCGCGCCGATCTGGTCTACCAGATCAGCCGTGACCCGACCGGCCAGCTGTGGGCAGCCACCCGTTACTCCGGCATTTTTCGCCTCCAGGAGGGCGGCTGGGAACGCATCGTCGTTCGTCACAACGGGCAGGCCTACGCACCCAGCTTTTATTGCGTCCGTCACCAGCCGCCGGAGCTGCTCTGGCTATGCACCGAGGATGGATTGCTGCGCTACCGGCTGGATACCGGCCAGGCGCAGTCCTACGGCACGGCTCATGGCCTGCCGGCCAACCGCATCACCGGCATGATCCATGGCCCCGAAGCCGGGCTGTGGGTCCTGACCACGCTGGGCGTTGCCCGGCGGATGCCTGCCGAGGACCGCTTTGTCAGCTACGGGCTTGCCGACGGTCTGCCGGGGCTGGCGCTGCAGCGCAACGCCCATACAGCCCTGCCCGACGGGCGCCTGGTGATGGGGACCAGCGATGGCGCGGTCGTGGTTGATCCCGGCTCGGCCACCCGCGGACTCAATGCCCCGCGCACGGTGCTCAGCCGGCTGTGGCTGGAGGGACGGGACCTCACCCGGACGGTCAATCCGGCACGCCTGGCGGTCGACCTGCCCTACCAGCATCGCGAGCTGGTGTTCCAGTTTGCCGTGCTGGACTTTCACGAGCCCGAACGCAACCTGGCCCGCTATCGTCTGCGCGGCTTCGATGCCAGCTTCAGCGAACTCAGCGGCAATCGCACCGCCCGCTTCATGAACCTGCCGCCAGGCGAGTACGTGCTTGAGGTCGAAGGCTGGAGCAGCCGGGGCGTGCCCGGCGAGACCGCGCTGGAAATTCCGATCCGCGTGGCCGCGCCCTGGTGGCACTCGCCGATGGCGTGGATTGCAGCCCTTTTCGGACTGACCATGCTGGTGTGGCTGACCTTGCGCCTTCGGCTACGCGCGCTCAATGTCGCCAACGAGCGTCTCCAGGCACTGGTCACTGAACGCACCGCTGAACTGGCGGCGGCCAACGAACGGCTGAAGGCCAGCTCGGCCCGGGATTTCCTGACCGGACTGCTCAACCGGCGCGGATTTACCGAGCGCTTTGCCACGCTGCAATCCTTGGCGGTGCGCGCCGACCGGCATCTGGCCATCGTGCTGTTCGACCTCGATCATTTCAAGCGTCTCAACGATGCCTACGGGCACGACACTGGCGATGAGGCCCTCAAGGCCATTGGCAGGATTCTGGGCGAACAGCTGCGCAGCCAGGACCTGGCCGCGCGCTGGGGGGGCGAGGAGTTTCTGCTCGCACTGCCCGATACGGACATTGAGGGCGCAGCCCAGGTCTGCGAGAAAATCCGCTCGACTCTGGGCGGGCTGAGGCTATCGACAGCAACCGGCGCCAGCGTGGCGGTCACCGCCACTTTCGGCATTGCCGCGGGGCAGGGCTGCGACTGGCCGCTGGAAAACTGGGTCAGAGCCGCCGATGCGGCCCTGTATGAGGGTAAAAGCGATGGTCGGGACCAGATCAGGGTCTACCAGGGCGATGGCCTATAATCCGCCCTCGCTTTGACTGCGGAGAAACCCATGCCGCGTCCGTCCTGGACGACAACCCTCTGGATGCTTGCCGCCCTCAGCCTGGCTGGCTGGAAGATTCCGGCCATGGCGGTTTCGCTCGACGACTTTGAGCAGCACTTCCGCAATACGCTGGTCGAGCACGGGGTACCCGGCGGGGTTTATGCCGTCGTTCACCAGGGCCGAATCGAACGGGTCGGTACCCACGGCGTGCGCCGAGTGGGCTCACAGGCACCGATCACGGCCGACACCGTGTTCCGCACGGCCTCGGTTTCCAAGACCTTTGCCGCCCAGCTGGCCAGCCTGCTGGTCGCCGAGAATCGCCTGCGCTGGGAAGACCCGGTGATCGACTACCTGCCCGACTTTCGCCTGAAAGACCCCGCCGCGACCAGCCAATTGCAGTTGCATCACCTGATCGGACAATCCACCGGTGTCGTCTCCAACGCCTATGACAACCTGCTCAACGCCAACCAGCCGCTGGAACGCATCCTGCCGCACTTTGCCGGCCTCGAGCCACTGTGCGCGCCGGGCACCTGTTATACCTATCAAAATGTGCTGTTCTCGCTGATCGGCCCGGCCATCGAGCAGTCCACCGGCCAGGCCTATGAAGCGCTGCTGAGCGAACGCCTGTTCGAGCCGTTGGGCATGCACCGCAGCTCAACCGGGCTGGCGGCCTTTCTGGCCGAGGACAATCGCGCCTCACCCCACATTCGCCGGGCGCGCGGCCGGGTCTGGCACCCGGTCTCGGTCAGCCAGTCTTACTACCTGGTACCCCCGGCCGCCGGGGTCAATGCCAGTGTGCTTGACCTGGCCCGCTGGCTGATCGCCCAGCAGGGCTATCGCCCCGATGTGCTCGATCCAGCGGTCATCCGGCCATTGAAAGAAAAGCGGGTACGCACCCTGCGTGATCTGCGCCGCGGCGCCTGGCGGGATCTGCTCAGCGACGCCCACTACGGGCTGGGATGGCGGATCTATACCGTCGGCGATGAAGATCTTTTCCTGCACTCCGGCTGGGTCCAGGGCTTCGTCGCCGACATCAGCTACTCCCAGGCGCGCAAGCTCGGGCTGGTGGTGCTGCTCAACGGCGAGTCCCGGGCCTTGAGCGAGATCACCACCGGGTTCTGGGCTGAACAGCTGGCCCGGCCCCGGCCGCCATTGCTGGCCGGCCGGGAGCGGGCGGAGGAAGAGATCTCCCGCTAACGCCCCGGCTGGATCAGGCCACCTTGCGGTCCGGCGCCCGGCGCCCGGCCACCGCCTGGACGGCCTGTTCGACGATGCTCAGGCCGGCATCGAGATCGGCATCCGGAATCATCAGCGGCGGCAACAGCTTGAGGACCTGGTCATCGACCCCGGCGGTTTCGATGATCAGACCGCGCTTGAAGGCCTCGGCCGAGCATTCTGCGGCCATCCCGGCATCGGTGAATTCAATCCCCTGGATCAGGCCCCGGCCGCGCAGTTCGGCCGTGACCGGAATCCGGCGGACCAGCGCTTCGAGCCGTTCGCTGACCCTGGCCGCCTTGCATGCGGTCGCGCGCTCAAGCTGGTCGTCGGTCCAGAATTCCAGCGCCGCCGTGGCGGTGACAAACGCCGGATTGTGACCGCGGAAAGTGCCGTTATGCTCGCCCGGCGCCCAGACATCGAGCTCCGGGCGCATCAGGGTGACCGCCAGCGGCAGGCCAAATCCGCTCAGCGACTTCGACAGGCAGACAATGTCGGGCGTGATGCCGGCCGGCTCGAAGCTGAAGAACGGCCCGGTCCGGCCACAGCCGACCTGGATGTCATCGACGATCAGCAACACGTCGTGGCGCTTGAGCACGGCCGCCAGTTCCTTGAGCCATTCCATGCGCGCAACGTTGACCCCGCCTTCGGCCTGGACCGTCTCGATGATGGCCGCGGCCGGCTTGTCCAGGCCTGAGCCGTCATCAGCCAGCATCGCTTCGAGCAGGGCCAGGCTCTGGTCCTTGCCTTCATCGAGATAGCTGTCGAACGGCACCATGCTGACATTGGACAAGGGCACACCGGCCCCGGCGCGCTTGAACGAATTGCCGGTCACCGCCAGCGAACCGAGGGTCATGCCATGAAAGGCGTTGGTAAACGAAATCACCCGTTCGCGACCGGTCACCTTGCGCGCCAGCTTGAGCGCGGCCTCGACCGCGTTGGTGCCGGTCGGTCCGGGGAACTGGACCCGGTAGTCCAGCCCGCGCGGCTTGAGGATGACCTCCTCGAACCGCTCCAGGAAACGTGCCTTGGCCGCAGTGGCCATGTCCAGGCTATGAACGATGCGGTCCTCGGCCAGGTAGTCAAGCAGGGCACGCTTGAGGTCAGGATGGTTGTGCCCGTAGTTCATCACCCCGGCACCGGCGAAAAAGTCGATGTACTCGCGGCCGTCCTCGTCGGTCAGGCGCGCTTCCCGGGCATGGGTGAACACGCATGGAAAATTGCGCACGTAACCGCGGACTGCGGATTCGAGTCGATTGATGGTGTCAATACTCATGTCGATACTGCCTCTTAAAGATTTCAGGGATTCTTTGTTTGCGCGGATTGAGCGTCGAGCGGGCCAATGCGAAACAGGTTTTCGGCCGCATGCGCCTGGGGAAACAGTTCAGCACCCAGATACTTGCTTTCCCGGCAGTCCACGCCGCGATCACGGGCCACCGACCGGAACAGTTGCATCGAGGCCGGGTTGTCCGGGCTGACGGTGGCTTCCAGCCAGCGCACGGCGGCGGGCTGGCCGGCCAGCAGGGCATCGATCATGCGCCGTCCCAGGCCTTGGCGGCGCATCCACGGGGCCACCCCGATCTGCCAGACAAAGACCGCATCCGGCCGCTCGGGCGGGCGGTGGCCGACGATGAAACCGGCCAGGCGTCCGTCGTCGGTTTCGGCCACGATGCCGGTGTCGGCAAAATCGCGCGCGAACAGCACGTAAAAATAAGCGCTGTTGAGCTCCAGCGCGCCCATCTGCTCAACCAGGCGCCACATGGCTGCGCCATCTTCAGCGCGCGGGCGGCGGAAACGCACGGCCGGCGCCGGTCGGCTTTGTGCGGCTTCAGGCGACATCGGCCACTTCGGAGTCGGTGATGCGGAAGCCGGCATGAAACGCCCGGGCGGCCTCGCTGACCCGATCGGCATCGATCAGGCAGGTGACCGCGTGGGCAAAGGTAAAGGACTGGCGAACGGCAATGTCTGCGCTCTCCAGTACCTCGCCGGCAAAGCGCGTGATGTTGGCATCATCACCGGCCTTGAAGCCGACTGCCGAGACACTGGCCAGCGGATGGTGCACCTTGACCGCCTTGCCGAATTCCTCCTCCAGCGATGCGGCCAGGCCGTCGACATCGGCCAGTTGACCGATCGGCAAGAGGTAACAACCGCTGTCGTGATCAGCCAGTTCCGGGGCAAAAGCTTCGTATTCGCCCATCACCTCGGCCAGCCGTTGATGGTCGCCGGACTCATCGAGCCGGACGCTGAGCAGGTTCTTGTGCGCGGCGATGCCGACGATGCGCGAGCGCCCGCCACCCGGTTCCTTGCGCACGATGGTCTGACCGCCCTCGCCGTGTGACTTGCGGGCATGGATGGTCACGCCATGGGCCAGGGCGTAGTCGACCGCCCGTTCGTTGAGCACGCCAGCACCGTGATGGGCCAGGGTTTTCATTTCGGCCAGGCTGAGCATGCGCAGCCGGATCGCCTCGGGCACCAGGCGCGGGTCGGCGGTGTAGACCCCGTCTACATCGGAATAGATTTCACAGCGGTCGGCCTTGACCGCCGCGGCAATCGCCACCGCGGTGGTATCCGAACCGCCACGGCCGAGCGTGGTGATGTCACCGTCCGGGCTGGCGCCCTGGAACCCGGCGATCACGACCACCTTGCCCTCGTCTAGGGCCGCGAGAATACGGGCCGGTTCGACCGCCTTGATCCGGGCATTGAGGTGGCCGCTGCAGGTGCGCACGCCGGCCTGCGGGCCGGTCATCGCACAGGCCGCGATATCCAGATCCTGCAGGGCCAGCGACAGCAGCGAGGCCGAGGTCTGCTCGCCGGCGGCCAGCAGCATGTCGAGCTCGCGATGATCGGGCTGGGTGTTGAAGCGGCCGGCACTGGCCAGCAGCCTGCTGGTCGTATCCCCGCGCGCCGAGACCACGACCACCACCCGGTGACCCTGGCGCCGGGTGCGCGCCACGCGTTCGGCCACTGCACACAGTTGCGCATCCTCGGCGAGCGAAGACCCGCCGTACTTCTGGACGATCGTTTTCATCATGCCTGGAATTGCTGTTGTTTGAGTTTGGATGGGGTGTTTCAGTCGGTCTTGTCGACCTGCGGCGGGATCGGCGCCATGGCGTAATCATCGCCGCGGATGGCAAACGCTTCCACCAGTGCATCAAGGCTGATGGCAAGCTCATCGAGCTTGAGGTCATCCAGCCTTGCCAGCGCGTTGAGCAGGGCACCCTCGGCCGGACCGGGCGCATTGGCCAGCAATTGCTCGCCACGCTCGGTGGGAAACAGCTGCACCACGCGCTGGTCCGGACCACAGCGGTCCCGCCGGATCAGGCCCTTGCCTTCGATCTTGTCGAGCAGGTTGCTGGCCGTGGCCGGCTTGATCGACAAGCGCTCGGAAATATCCTTCACGCGCAGGCCAGGCTCGGCGTGGATTTCCCACAACGCCCAGAGTTGGGCTGCACTGACGCCGCAACGCCGCTCGACCCAGGTCGAGTGGGCCTGGATCGCCTTGACGACGGTGCGGAAGTGCCGGATGACCGCCACTTCCCGTTCGCGGCGGGCCTTTGATCGGCGCGAACGTCGCAACGGTTGCTGCCGGCGGTCACGCGCTTCGTTGGTCATTTGCTGGGCCATATTGGTGGCTAATTATATGCCACAAAATAGTTTTGCGCAAAACTATTTGCTCAAATGGCGCTCATGACCCTGACCAGGGACCATCCCGGCGATCAGCTGTCGTGCTGTTCGACCAGCGCCAGCAGCGCCTCGAGAACCTCGCGCCCGCGCTCACCGGCCTGGTCGACAAAGGTATCGCGCACCCCAAGGCTGGCCTCGCGGAAGACTGCCCGCTCGTCCTCGCCAAGCTCGACCCACTCGGTCCCACCGGCCTCCAGGATGACGTCGAGACGCTCGGCATTGAAGCGCTGCTGCTCGGCATCGATCCAGGCAACCAGTTCATCGCGCACCGACTCGACCAGCTCGGCAGTCTCGTCATCGAGCGCGTCGAACCAGGACTGGCTGGCCGCAAGGGTGGTGATGAACTGGGCATGGCGACCCGAGGTGAGGACATCCTGTTCCTCGTAGAAGCTCATCTCCTCGATCGCAAACACCGGGTTGACCTGGCCGTCGATCTGGCCAAGCTGCAGGCCGCTGTAGACCTCGCTGTAAGGCATCGGCGTGGGATTGGCCCCGTAGGCGCGGTAGGATTCGACCAGCATCGGCGAGGTCATGGTGCGGATCCTGAAGTCCTCGAAATCGGCCGGGCTGCGCAGCGCCCGATCACCACTCCAGACCATCCAGCCTTCCTGGACGATTCCCAGCAATTGCAGATCCTGTTCGCGATACGGCGCCTGCAGCAGATCGAGCAGTTGCCGATCCGACAGCACCCGGCGGTTGACCGCGTCATCGTCGGACAGCACGAAATGCAGGGTGAACACACCGACCTCGGGGATCGCATCGGCCAGATGGCCCGGGGAGGCAAAGGCCAGCTCCAGCGCCCCGCTCTGGAGCATCTCGGTGATCTGTGAGGAAGTCCCCAGGCTGCCATAGGGGTAGACCTCGACTTCAATGCGGCCGTTGCTGGCCGCCTCGATCCGGCGCTTGAATTCCTGCGCGTAGGCATCCTGTACGCTGCCCTCGATTTCTTCCAGGGCAAAGCGCCAGGTCACGGTCTCCGGCTCGGCCCGGGCAGACGATTCGGCAGCAGGCTCCTCGGCCGGCGGCGAGCAGGCGCTCAGTAAGCCCAGGGCAAAAAAAGCGGCGCCAAATCGACGCAAACAAGCTTGCTTGAGTGGAAAAATCATGGGAAAAAGGCTGGTGGGTTCGGCGCAAAACCCTAACATGGCTGCCGGACATGACCGGCCATCCAGCCCGAAATCCGGTGCTAAGGTAAATGGCCTGATTACCGGATCCAGTGACCCAGCATGCCCGTCAACCCCGTCCCCAAGCCCTGGCGCACGCAGGCGCACACGATGCTTGACTGGATCGACCGCGGCCTTGACCGGTGCGAAAAAGGCGTGCTGATCGGCGCCATTGCGACCATGGCTTCGGTCTCGGTGGCCAATGTCGGGCTGCGCAATCTCAGCGGCGCGAGCCTGCTGTGGGCCAACGAGATCAACCAGCTGCTGCTGGTGGTGGTGACTTTCATGGGGCTGGGCCTGGGCGCCCGCCAGGCCCGCCATATCCGGGTCTCGGCCATTCATGACCTGCTCGCCCGACCGGCCCGCAAAGCCCTGCTGATCATCACCAGCTTTGTGACCGCCGGCCTGCTGTTCGCGCTGGCTGCTTGGGCCCTGGACTATGCCGACTCGACCCGGCGCAGTTGCCGGATCCTGCCCGAGACGCTGGATCTGGCCGGGCTGTCGCTGCCGCTGGGCAGCCTGCCCCCAGCGGCAAGCCTTGCCCTGATGGTCCTGGCCATGGTGCTGATCGGCCAGCTGGCCGGCTCGACAGCAACAGCCGGGCGAAAACTTCGATCCTCCCTGCCCGGCTGGCTGCGTGCCGGCACCATCGTGGCCATCTCGCTTGGGCTGATTCTGGTCCTGTGGTGGCTGGGGGGCCTGGCGGCCGATCTGATCGCCAACCGCAGCGGACGCTGCCGGGTGATGTCAGCGACCGGGCTGCCGGTCTACCTGGTCCATCTGGTCGTCCCTCTGGGCCTGACCCTCGGCGCCCTGCAGTTTGCCCTGGCCGGGCTGCGCAACCTGGCCAGTCGCGGCAACTATCTGTCCTGGCGCGAGCCGGATGAGTACCTGGACGAACAGGGTGAGCGTTCCAGTGGCTGATTGGCTGGCGTGGAGCGGCCTGAGCGGGCTGCCGATGACCCAGTTGGCCGCGCTGGCCGCCGTGATCATGGTCGGGCTGCTGCTGATGGGCTTCCCGATGATGGTGCCGCTGCTGGTCGGCGCGCTGGTGTTGCTGCTGGTCGGTTTTTCCAACCTGGAACCTTCGATCCTGATCCAGCAGATGATCGGCGGGGTCGAGCAGAGCGTACTGGTGGCCGTACCGATGTTCATTCTGGCCGCCGACATCATGATCAAGGGCCACACCGCCGACCGGCTGCTCGACCTGGTCAGCAAGTTCGTCGGCCACCTGCGCGGCGGCGTGCCGATCACCACGGCGGTCTCGTGCACCCTGTTCGGAGCGGTGTCGGGTTCGACCCAGGCCACCGTGGTGGCGATGGGCCGCCCGCTCAAGCCGCGCCTGCAGGACGCCGGCTACTCCGAGCGCTTTTCGATCGCGCTGATCATCAATGCCAGCGATATCGCCCTGCTGATCCCGCCGTCGATCGGCATGATCATCTACGGGGTGGTTTCCGGCACGTCGGTGGGTGATCTGTTCATTGCCGGGATCGGACCGGGGGTGATGATCCTGATTCTGTTTGCGCTGTACTGCTTGGCACTCTCGGTCTGGAAGAACATTCCCGTCCTGCCGCGCGCGAACTGGACCCAGCGCCTGCAAGCACTCCGCAGGGCCCTGCCTGCGCTGGGCTTCCCGATCATCATCATCGGCGGCATTTATTCCGGCACCTTCAGCCCGACCGAGGCGGCCTCGATCTCGGTCGCCTATGCGCTGGTGCTGGAGATGCTGATCTATCGCGAAGTCAAGGTGCGCGACCTGCCGGAAATCGCGCTGTCGACCGGGCTGATCACCGCCGTGGTATTCATCCTGGTTGCCGCCGGCATGGCGTTTTCCTGGATCATTTCCTACGCCCAGATCCCCGACGCGCTGTTGGGTGACGTGATCGCCATGGCCGCCGATCACCCCTACCGGGTGCTGGCGCTGATCGCGGTGGCCTACTTCGTCGGCTGCATGTTCGTTGACCCAATCGTGGTGATCCTGGTGTTGACCCCGATTTTCGCCCCCGCGGTCGCCGCCGCCGGGCTCGATCCGGTCCATGTCGGCACCATCGTGGTCCTGCAGGCAGCCATCGGGTCGGCGACCCCACCATTTGGCTGCGACATCTTCACGGCAGTGGCGATTTTCCGCCGGCCCTACCTGGAGGTCATCCGCGGCACGCCGCCGTTCGTGCTCATCCTGCTGCTCTCCACGGCCCTGCTGATCGCCTTTCCGCAGATCGCGCTGTTTTTGCCTGAGTTGATGCGCTGATCGGCCAAAACCGCCTCGTTTCACGGCTGCGGCTGGAAAATTTGCTAGTTTGGTTCGTTGGTGTTCCCCGGAGATCTCATGAGCCGTCCCGTCATTGCCGACAACAAACCCATCAAGGTCGCGCTGAAAAAGGGCGAAGAATATGCATTCTGTCGCTGCGGCCGCTCCAGCGACCAGCCCTTCTGCGACGGCTCGCACAAGGGCACCGGCATCACGCCGAAGATGTTCACCGCTGAAAAGGACGAAGACGCCTGGCTGTGCCGGTGCAAACACACCGGTGATGCGCCCTACTGCGACGGCACCCACAAGAAATTCAGCGATGACCAGGTTGGCCAGGAAGCGCCCGACGAGCAGGACACCAGCCAAGGCAAGTCCTCATCAGATGACGGCGACAACAGCCCGCCCGAGCCCGAAGCCACGCCCGAAGAACCCACCGTCGAGTTCATCCACCAGCTCGCCCGCGAGGGGCTGGACAAGATCGGCAAGCACGGCCCGACCGTGGCCATGGGGGTGCCCCGGAGCGAACTGCCGCACTGGGACCAACTCCAGATCATGACCGCCCAACTGGCCACCCGACCGCTGATGGAAGACGAAGCCGTGGCCACGGAACTGGTCATCGGCCCGGAGGCGAAAAAACCCCTGACCCTGAAGATTCCGCTGTTGGTCACCGACATGAGCTTCGGCGCTCTCTCACCCGAAGCCAAGATCGCCCTGGCCAAAGGCGCTGAAATGGTCGGCACCGGCATCTGCTCCGGCGAGGGCGGCATGCTGCCCGAAGAGCAGGCCGAAAACAGCCGCTATTTTTTTGAACTGGCCAGCGCCGGCTTCGGCTATTCCGAAGAACTGCTGACCAAGGTCCAGGCCTTCCATTTCAAGGCCGGCCAGGCCGCCAAGACCGGGCTGGGCGGTCACCTGCCGGGCAGCAAGGTCACCGCAAAAATCGCCGAAGTCCGCGGCATTGCAGAAGGCGAAGATGCGCACTCGCCGGCGGCCTTTCCGGACTTGAAGACCGTGGCCGATTTCAAGCGCTTTGCCGGGCGCGTACGCGAAGTCTCCGGCGGCATTCCGGTCGGGTTCAAGATGAGCGCCAACCACATCGAGCGCGACATCCAGTTTGCCCTCGATGCCGGCGCCGACTACATCATCCTTGATGGCCGCGGCGGCGGCACCGGCGCCTCACCGGAGATGTTCCGCGACCACATCAGCGTGCCGACCATTCCGGCGCTGGC
>JBKHEF010000027.1:0-34424 GCA_046540955.1 Wenzhouxiangella sp. | reverse complement strand
CCCGAACCCCGAACCCCGAACCCCGAACCCCGAACCCTTTAAACCGAGCTTTCCATGCGCACCCATCTCTGCGGCAATGTCACCGAAAACCTGACCGGCCAGTCGGTCGTCCTGTGCGGCTGGGTTGCGCGCGCGCGCGACCTGGGCGGGCTGATCTTCATCGGCCTGCGTGACCATGCCGGGGTCTTGCAGGTGGTAGTCGAGCCGGACAACAAGCCGGCCTTCGCGGTGGCCGAGACACTGCGCAACGAGTTCTGCATCCGGGTCACCGGTGTGGTGCGGTTGCGCCCGGAAAGCCAGTGGAATGCCGACATGGCCACCGGCAAGGTCGAACTGGTCGCCGAAACCGTCGAAGTCCTCAACGCCAGCGCGCCCCTGCCGCTGCTGATGAGCGACGAGGACGGCGAGGAAGTGCGCCTGAAGTATCGCTACCTGGACCTGCGCCGCGACCGCCTGCAGCGCAACCTGCGTCTTCGGACCCGCCTGACGCGGGCCATTCGCGGCTATCTGGATGGTCACGACTTTCTCGATATCGAAACCCCGATCCTGACCCGGGCCACGCCGGAAGGCGCGCGCGACTACCTGGTCCCCAGCCGGGCCCAGCCCGGACGTTTCTTTGCCCTGCCGCAGTCGCCCCAGCTGTTCAAGCAGCTTTTGATGATGGGCGGAATGGATCGCTACTACCAGATCGCGCGCTGCTTCCGCGACGAGGACCTGCGCGCCGACCGCCAGCCCGAGTTCACCCAGCTGGACCTGGAGATGGCGTTTGTCGACGAGACCGACGTCCAGGCCATTGCCGAGGCCATGGTGCGCTCCGTCTTCCGCGAGGTGTTGGGGGTGGAGTTGCCGGGCCCGTTCCCGCGCATGAGCTGGGCCGAAGCCATGCGTCGCTACGGCTCCGACAAGCCCGACCTGCGCATTCCGCTGGAACTGGTGACGATCTGCGATGCGGTGCGCGCGGTGGAATTCAAGGTCTTTTCCGGTCCGGCCAATGATCCGGGCAGCCGGGTGGTCGCGCTCAAGGCGCCGGGTGCGGCCGGGTGGTCGCGCAAGCAGATCGACGAGTACGCCGCCTATGCCGGCCGCTACGGTGCCAGGGGGCTGGCCTGGATGAAGGTCAGTGATCCGGCCGCCGGCCTTGAGGGCGTGCAATCGCCAATTGCCAAGTTCCTCGATGCCGGGGCGGTCAGCGCCATTGTCGAGGCGACCGCTGCCGAGGCCGGCGACCTGCTGTTGTTCGGCGCGGACAAAAAGCCGGTGGTCAATGCGTTCATGGGGGCGCTGCGGCTCAAGATCGGTCGCGACCTGGAACTGGTCGAGCCGGGCTGGCGGCCGCTGTGGGTGGTCGACTTCCCGATGTTCGAGTTCGATCCCGACGAACAACGCTATTACGCCCTGCATCATCCGTTCACGGCGCCGGCCGTGCCCGATGCCGAGGGCCTGAAGCGTGATCCGGTCCAGGCGGTCTCGCGGGCCTATGACATGGTCCTCAACGGGGCCGAGATCGGCGGCGGCTCGGTGCGTATCCATGACCCCGGCCTGCAGCAGGCGGTGTTTGATCTGTTGGGAATCGATGCCGAGGAAGCCGGGCAGCGTTTCGGTTTTCTGCTTGAGGCCCTGCGGTACGGTTGTCCGCCGCATGGTGGGATCGCTTTCGGCATTGACCGGATCGCGGCCTTGATGTGCGGTGAAGACTCGATTCGTGAAGTCATTGCCTTTCCGAAGACGACCACGGCCGGCTGCCCGCTGACCGGCGCGCCGTCGCCGGTCGATGGCGCCCAGCTCGACGAGCTGCAGATCCAACTCAAGCCCAGGCAGTGAGCCAGGTGCAGACCTCTGCTGCCGGATTGCCGGCGGTGGTTCTGGTTCATGGGCTCTGGTATGGCCCGGTCAGCCTGGCCCTGATGGCGCGCCGGCTGGCCTCCCGCGGCTTTCGCCCCCATCGGTTCTCCTATCCGACCCTGCGCCAGTCGCTGGCGGCCAACGCCCGGGCGCTGTTCGATTACGCGCGTGGGCTGGAACAGGATCAATTGCATTTCGTCGGCCACAGCCTGGGCGGGCTGGTGATCCTGCGCATGTTCGATGAATGGACCGGGTTGCCGCCGGGCCGGATCGTGCTGCTGGGCTCGCCGGTTCAGGGTTCGGCCGCAGCCGGCCGGATCGCTGAGCTGAAGGTGACCCGACCGGTCATCGGCAAGGCCCGCACGGCGCTCGAATATGGTTTTTGCCATGCCCCGGCCGGGCACGATACCGGCATCGTCGCCGGCACCCGCTCCATGGGTCTGGGACGAATCTTCGAAAAACTGCCGCTGCCGCACGACGGCACCATTGCCGTGGCCGAAACCCGTCTGCCGGGGGCTGCGGATACCATCGAGGTGCCGGTCTCGCACACCGGCCTGGTCATGTCGGCCGAGGTCGTCTCGGCCATCGAGCGTTTTCTGCGTCGCGGCCGCTTTGGCCGCGACGCCTGAAGAGCCGGCGCTTACCGCCAGGGATTGCAGTCGTAGCCGGCAATCCGGGCCAGCCGGTCGACGGTCAGGCTCCCTACGCCCAGCCCACTGCCGGCAAAATCGTAGTTCAGCTGCAGGGTGTTGCAGTTCAGGACTTCGATCTGCAAGGTGCCGATGGATTCGCGGTCGGTATCGGCATCTGAGAATGAACCGGGGTCGGTAAAGAACCGGCCGCCCTCGATGATCTCCATGTCCAGTTCGACCAGGTCGGCGCCGGGTTCAATGCCGGGCGTGTTGCCGACCACCCAGACCGGTGCACCGTTGAGGTAGGTAAAGAACACCGCAAAAACAAAATTGGCATCCACCGGGCCGTCAGGCGTCTCGACCAGCGTTTCGGCGACGTTCAGGAACAAACCGGTGGCCGCCTTGCCGGGCACGGTGTAGGAGCCGCTCATGCGGCCATGCAGCAGCGGGAAGTCGAACTGGGGCGGATCGAGCGCCGGGTCGTATGGGAAGATGGGGAAAAGATCCGGATTGGGCGCCGTCGGTGAGTACGCTCCCCAGAACAACTCCAGCAGGAATTCCTCGTTGTAGTCGGCAGTGGTGAAAATCGTCTCGTCGTCGAACAGCGAAAGCGGATCCACGGCGAGCATGAAGGTCCGCCCGGTAGCGGGCATGATGCTGCCGGCCGCGCTGATGTTGCCCACGGCCGGGGTGGTGATCAACTGCGCGTCATGCCAAAGCAGGCCATCCTTGATCTCGGTGTCGACAAACACCTGCGGGATCAGGACCTCGTCTGCGCTCTCGTTGGTCAGGCGCACCATCACCACCGAAAAACCGTCATCGGCACAGCCCACCCGCCAGATCTGGACACGGACATCAGCGCTGGCCACGTTGCTGCCGATGGTTGGGGCTTTTTCGATGGCATCCCACATCACGTTGTCATCGGAGGCAGGGGCGGTGGGCAGATCCAGACCAACACAACCTGGCGGAAACGGTGAGAACAGATCGGTCAGGACATTGATTTCGCCGGTGGCATTGGCACTGCCGGCGATCAGCAGGGCAAGCAAAAGGGCAGGCAGGCGCATACGGAATCTCCTTAAGGCAGTCTCGCGCGAAGCTTTGCCTGCAGTGTAACCGGTTCGCCTGACCCGAAGCTGAACCGCTTGCGGCAGCCCGGGCAGACCGCTTGGACGACAGGCCATGCGCTAGAATGGCAGGTCGACGAATTGCCAGGGAAATGCTATCGATGGCCGGTCACAGCAAGTGGGCCAATATCCAGCACCGCAAGAAAGCCCAGGACGCCAAGCGCGGCAAGATCTTTACCCGCCTGATCCGTGAGATCAGCGTGGCCGCGCGCGAAGGCGGCGGCGACCCGGAATCCAATCCGCGCCTGCGCCTGGGGATTGACAAGGCCAATGCGGCCAATGTCCCCAAGGACAACATCGAGCGGGCGATCAAGAAAGCCACCGGCGAACTGGAGGGTGCCTCTTACGAGGAACTTCGCTACGAGGGCTATGCCCCCGGCGGGGTGGCGGTGATGGTCGATTGCCTGACCGACAACCGCAACCGCACCGTGGCCGCGGTCCGGCATGCTTTTTCCAAGCATGGCGGCAACCTGGGCACCGATGGCTCGGTGGCCTACCTGTTCGAGAACAAAGGCGTGATCAGCTTCGCGCCTGGCACGGACGAAGAGAGCGTCATGGAGGCAGCGCTGGAAGCCGGGGCCGAAGACATCGTCACCGACGACGATGGCAGCGTCGAGGTGTTGACTGCACCGGAGGATTTCGAGGCGGTGCGCAATGCTGTGTCCCGGGCGGGGCTGGAATACGCCGAGGCCGAGGTCACCCAGCGCGCAACCACCCTGGTTGAGGTGGACATCGACACCGGCCGCACGCTTTTGAAATTTCTGGACATGCTCGAAGACCTGGACGACACCCAGGATGTCTGGTCGAATGCCGACATCCCGGCCGAGGCGTATGATGATTGAGGTTTCCGGGTTCCGGTTTCCGGTTTCCGGTCTGGCCCGGGGCGCGGGGCGGGATGTGCGCGGGCAGGGGCTTTCGGTGCAGCGGGTGCGATGAGGATCATCGGTCTGGATCCCGGGTCGCGCATTACCGGAGTGGGCATTATCGACGGCGAAGTGCTGGTGCATGCCGAATCGGTCCGCCTGGGCGGCGGCCCGATGCCGGAGCGCCTGGGGATGATTTTTGCCCGGGTGCAGGACCTGATCGAGCGCTTTCAGCCCGATATCGCCGCGGTCGAGACGGTGTTCATGAGCCGCAACCCGCAGGCCGCCATCAAGCTGGGCCAGGCGCGCGGGGCAGCCGTGTGTGCTGCCGTGGCCTGTGGCCTGGAAGTCCATGAATACGCGCCCCGGGCGATCAAGCAGGCCATTGTCGGGCGCGGCGGGGCGGCCAAGGAGCAGGTCCAGCACATGACCCGGATCCTGCTGAAACTGGCCGAGACGCCGGCCGAAGACGCCGCCGACGCCCTCGCCGTGGCCCTGTGTCATCTGCACAACGCCCAGACCCGCGCGCGCCTGCCGGCCGGGGTGGTGCTGCGATGATCGCGCGCCTGCACGGGGTCTTGCTGGAGCGCCAGCCGCCGATCCTGCTGGTCGATGTCGGCGGGGTTGGCTACGAGGTCGAGGCGCCGCTGTCGGTGTTCGACCGGCTGCCCGCGCTGGGCCAGCCACTGACCCTGCTGACCCAGCTGATCGTGCGCGAGGATGCGCATACGCTTTACGGCTTCGTCGATGCCGCCGACCGTGATCTTTTTCGCGCCCTGCTCAAGGTCTCCGGGGTTGGTCCGCGCCTGGCCCTGGCGATTCTGTCGGGGGTCAGCAGCCGCGATTTCGCCCTGATGGTCGAAGCCGGCGATGCCCAGGCGCTCACCCGCCTGCCCGGGATCGGCAAGAAGACCGCCGAGCGGTTGCTGCTGGAAATGCGCGGCCGCCTGAGCGACCTTCAGACTGGTCCAGGACTTGCGGGGGCGCCGGCCGACGCGGCCGCCGAAGCCAGGGCCGCGCTGACCGCGCTGGGCTACTCGGCCGCCGAAGCACTCAAGATGGTGCGCGCGGTCGAAGCGCCCGGGGCGTCGGCCGAAGCGCTGATTCGCGAAGCGCTCAAGCACAAGATGCAGGGCCAGGGGCGTGGATGAGGCGCGCCTGATCAGCGCTGCGGCAACCGGCGAGGAAGCCCGGATCGAGGAAACCCTGCGTCCGGGGCGACTGGCCGAGTACATCGGCCAGCCGGTGATGAAGGAACGCCTGGGCATTTACCTGGAATCGGCCCGCCGCCGCCATGAAGCGCTTGATCACGTCCTGATCTTCGGCCCGCCGGGGCTGGGCAAGACCACCCTGGCCAACGTGATTGCGGCTGAAATGGGCACCAATCTGCGCCAGACCTCCGGCCCGGTACTCGAGCGGGCCGGGGACCTGGCTGCGCTGCTGACCAATCTCGAGCCCGGTGATGTGCTGTTCATCGACGAGATCCATCGCTTAAGCCCGGTGGTCGAAGAGGTGCTGTATCCGGCCATGGAGGATTACCGGATCGACATCATCATCGGCGAGGGCCCGGCGGCGCGCTCCATCCAGCTCGACCTGCCGCGCTTTACCCTGGTCGGTGCGACCACGCGCGCTGGCCTGCTGACCTCGCCGCTGCGCGATCGCTTCGGGATCGTCGAGCGCCTGGAGTTCTATGGCGTCGACGACCTGGCCCGGATCGTGACCCGGTCGGCCGGCATTCTCGGCATTGCCGCCGATGCCGCCGGTGCCGGCGAGATCGCCCGGCGCGCGCGCGGCACGCCCAGGATCGCCAATCGCCTGCTGCGGCGGGTGCGCGATTTCGCCCAGGTCCGGGCCGACGGCCATATCGATGGCGAGGTTGCCGCCGGGGCACTGGAGATGATGCAGGTCGACCAGCGCGGCTTCGACACCATGGACCGGCGCCTGCTCAAGGTGCTGATCGACCACTTCGGTGGCGGACCGGTTGGCGTGGAAAGCCTGTCGGCCTCGCTGTCGGAGGAGCGCGGTACGCTGGAAGACGTGATCGAGCCCTACCTGATCCAGGAGGGCTACCTGGTCCGCACCGCGCGCGGCCGCATGGCCACGGCGCGCGCCTGGCGGCATTTCGGCCTCACGCCGCCGGAAGCGCCGATCGGGGACCTGTTCGCTTCCAGCAGTGACGACCCGGCATGACGGCACTGCCATCGTGCTGGCGCTACCGGGTCTATTGGGAGCATACCGATGCCGGCGGTGTGGTCTACCACAGCCGCTATCTCAACTTCATGGAACGAGCGCGCTCCGACTGGCTTCAGGCCCTGGGGTTTCCGCAGGTGGATCTGCGCGAGCGCTCGGCCTGCCTGTTCGTGGTGACCTCGGCCCAGCTCGATTTTCACCGGCCGGCCCGGCTGGAAGATGAACTTGCCGTGGATGTGGCCGTCGAAAAGCTTCGGGCCGCGTCCATGCGCATCGCCCAGCAGATCCATCGCCACGATGGTCAGCTGCTGGTCACCGGCCGGGTCAGTATCGCCTGCCTGGATGCCGGGCGCTTCCGACCCACCCGAATGCCGCGCGACTTGCATGCGGCCATACGACAATTTGTTAGGAACTGAATAACCCATGCAAACCGCCGAACAACTGCAGGTCTGGGAACTGATCATGGAGGCCAGCCTGCTGGTCCAGGGTGTGATGCTGGCCCTGGTGCTGGCCTCGATCGTCTCCTGGATGGTGATCTTCCGCAAGCGCCAGATGTTGACCCGGGCCGAGAAGCGGGCGAAAGCCTTCGAGGAGAAGTTCTGGTCCGGTGCCGATCTGACCAAGCTTTATGACACGGTGGCCGGCAACCGCGCCGGGCGCGAAGGGCTGGAAGCCATCTTCGAGGCCGGTTTTCGCGAATTCGCCCGCCTGCGCGAGGACCGCCATGCCACGCCTGAGCAACTGAGCAATGGTGCCCAGCGCGCCATGCGGGTGGCCCTGACCCGTGAACTGGAGCGGCTGGAAAACCAGCTGAGCTTCCTGGCCACGGTCGGCTCGGTCAGCCCGTATGTCGGCCTGTTCGGCACGGTCTGGGGCATCATGAACTCGTTCCGCGGTCTGGCCGGGGCCCATTCGGCCACCATCGCCATGGTCGCACCCGGCATCTCCGAGGCGCTGATCGCAACCGCCATGGGCCTGTTTGCTGCCATTCCGGCGGTGGTTGCATTCAACAAGTTCTCCTCGCAGGTCGACCGGCTGGAGATGCACTTCGACAACTTCAAGGAAGAGTTCGCCGGCATTCTGCAGCGCCAGGCACGACGGCTCCGGGAACAGGACTGAGCGCCATGTCGGAAGTCCACGTCCGCCGTCGGCGCAAGCGCATGTCGGAAATGAACGTCGTGCCCTACATCGACGTCATGCTGGTGCTCCTGATCATCTTCATGGTCACCGCCCCGCTGATGAACCTCGGTGTGGAAGTCGATCTGCCCACCGGTGCGGCCGAGCCGATGGAAGACCAGGGAGATCCGCTGCTGGTGACCGTGACCCGCTCCGGGGAGTTCTACCTGGACACCGGGGATGCGCCGCAGCTGATCGATGGCGAGACCCTGCGCGAGACGGTCGCCGCCATTGCCTCGCGCAACCCCGAGCTCCAGGTCACCGTCAGCGGCGATCGCGATGTGCCCTATCAGTTCATCTACCGGGCCATGGTGTCCTTGCAGCAGGCCGGGGTGGCCTCGGTCGGGCTGATGGGCGATCCCGAGCAGACCGAATGACGCTGTTGCCGTCTCCGCGTCGGTGATGATTTCCCAGGCACGCAAACAGGCCATCCTGGACCAGCTGCAGGCGTTGGGGCTGGCCTTGGGCGTGCATCTGCTCATGGTCGCCGTGCTGGTCCTGGGCAGCTGGAACTGGCAGCCCTTCGAGCGCGAGTTGCCGCCGGTCCAGGTCACCCTGGTCGATATGGGCCCGATCATCGAGCAGCGGCGGGCCGAGGAAGCCGAGCGCGAGGCTGAGCAGGCCCGCGCCGAACAGCAGCGCCGGGACGAGGCCGAGCGCCAGCGCCAGGCCGAACAGCAGGCCCGCCAGGAAGCCGAGCGCCAGCGCCAGGCCGAGGAGCAGGCGCGCCTGGAACAACAGCGCCAGGCCGAGGAAGACGCCCGTCGCCAGCAGGCGATCGAGCGCCGCGAGCGCGAGCTGGAGGCCCAGCGCCAGGCCGAGGCCCAGGCCCGCCGGGAAGAGCAGCGCCGGCTGGCCGAAGCCGAGCGGCAGCGCGAAGAAGAGGAGCGAATGCGCGAGCTGGCCGAACTCAGGGCCGAGCGCGAAGCCGCCGAGCGCGAGCGCCAGGAACAGGAGCGACGCCTGGCCGAGATCGCCGAGCGGCGCGAGGCGCAGGAAGCCGAGCAGCGGGCGCGCGAGGAGGCCGAGCGGCTGCGCCTGGCCCAGGAGCAGGCCCAGGCCGATGCCCGTCGCGCAACCCTGCGCGAGGAGTACATCATCACCATCCAGACCCTGGTTACGCGCAACTGGACCCGGCCACCGACGACCCGTCCCGGCGTGGCTTGCACGGTCCGGGTGTTCCAGATCCCCGGCGGCGAGATCATCGCCGCTGAAATCGTGCGCCCGTGCAACGCCGACCAGGCCACCCGCCGATCCATTGTTGCCGCCGTCAATCGTGTCGGTGAGCTACCCTATCGAGGTTATGAGCGTGTTTTCAGCAGAGAAATCGACTTTGTTTTCCGTTTCGACGGTTAAGTGCGCGCGCACGTTTCTGTGCGCTTGCCTGGTGTTATTGCCGGTACTGGCCACCGCCCAGCTGCGCATCGAGATCATCGACGGGGTCGAGGGTGCCATGCCCATCGGCGTGGTGCCGTTTGCCTGGGAATCCGAGATGCCTGCGCCGGCGGCACCGGTGCATGAGATCATCAGCGCCAACCTGGCCCGCTCGGGGCTGTTTAAGCCGATGGCCGAAGACGCGATGATCGAGCGCCCGACCCGGCCGCCGGAAGTGCGTTTTGGCACCTGGCGCCTGTTGAAGGTGGATCACATCGTGATCGGCCGGGTGCTGGATGCAGCCGATGGCATCGGCCAGGAAATCGAGTACCACCTGCTCGATGTCCACAGCGGGCGGATCCTGCTGTCGCAGGCGCTGCCGGTGGCGCCCGGTGACCTGCGTTTCGGCGCCCATCGGGTCACCGATGCGGTGTATGAAGCCCTGACTGGCGTGCCGGGCGCCTTTGCCACCCGCATCGCCTACGTGGTAGTGACCGATATCGGCGGCCCCGATGAGCTGTTCGAACTGGTCGTGGCCGACGCCGACGGCTTCAACCCGCAAACCGTGGTGCGCAACACCCAGCCCATCATGTCGCCGGCCTGGGGCCCGGATGGTCGCCGGCTGGCCTACGTATCCTTTGCCACCGGGCGTTCGAACATCATCGTCCAGGACCTGTTCACCGGCCAGACCGAGGTGGTCAGCTCCAGCCCCGGCATCAATGGTGCGCCGGCGTTCTCGCCCGATGGCCGGCGGCTGGCGGTCAGCCTGTCGCTGCGCGGCAGCCCGAACATCTGGCTGATCGATCTGGAATCCGGTGATCGACAGCAGCTGACCGAGCACTGGTCGATCAGTACCGAACCGGTCTGGTCACCCGATGGCGAGCGGATCTATTTCACCTCCGATCGGGCCGGGCGTCCGCAGATCCACGTGATCGATGCCGACGGCGACAATATCGAGCGGGTCACCTGGGAAGGGGAGTACAACGCGCGGGCCTCGATCGGGCTGGAAGAACGCTTCCTGGCAACGGTCTACAGCGACGGTGACAACGACTTCCGGATCGCAATCCACGATCGCGAAACCGAGCGTTTGCGTGTATTATCCAATGGTCGGCTGGACGAGTCGCCCAGCTTTGCGCCCAACGGCAGCATGGTGTTGTACGGCGCGCGGGAAAACGGCCGTGGCGTGCTGGCGGCGGTTTCCGCCGATGGCCGCATCCGCCAGCGACTGGTGGACAGCGAAGGCGACGTCCGGGAGCCGGCCTGGTCACCGATATTGCGTTGATTTTCTGCCCTCAATCACACCTGAAAGGATCCGGGAGGTTTCATGAGAACTGCTATTCGTTTCGTCGCCCTGGTGATGCTGGCTGCCTTCCTGGCGGCCTGCGCGCGGGATGTCCGGGAAGAGCCGACAGCACCCGAGCCGCCGCCACCGCGGCCGGCGCCGGTCGAAGAAGTCGATCGCGTTGACCCGCGCGATTTCACCGATGCGCGGAACCTGGACAACCCGGACAGCCTGCTGAGCCAGCGGGTCATCTATTTCGAGTTTGACCGCGCCAACGTCCGTGCCCAGTTCCGGCCGATCATTGATGCCCATGCCGCCTACATCCAGGCCAACCCGACCGCCCGGGTCATTCTCGAGGGTCATGCCGACGAGCGCGGTTCGCGCGAATACAACCTTGGGCTTGGCGAGCGTCGCGGCAGCGCCGTTGAGGAACTGCTGCGTGCCGCCGGCGTGGCTGGAGGCCAGATCGAGGTGGTCAGCTACGGTGAAGAGCGTCCGGTGTGCCGCGACAGCAGCGATGACTGCTGGCAGCGCAATCGGCGCGCGGAGATCGTTTACACCGCCCGCTGATGCCTGCTCTTCGGGTGACAACGGCCCGGCTGGCGATGGCGGCGGTGCTGACTGCCGCCGTTGCCGTACCGGTCCAGGCGCAGGACAGCAGCAACCTGGTCTATCAGGTCCAGGCGCTGCTCGAGGAGGTCCGCGAACTCCGGGGGCTGGTCGAATCGCAGCAGCGCGAACTGGAAAACCTGCGCCGCCGCCAGCGCGATCAATACCTTGATCTTGATCAGCGCCTGCAGCAGTTGGGTCAGGGCAGCAGCGCCGTTGATCCTGCGGCCGTGGCGCCGGTGCCGCTTGATGAAGTGACCGAATCTCTTGGAGAAATGGCTTCCACCGATGCAGCCGACAGTCCTCCCGTCAGCGATGTCCCGGAAGTCAGGGCACCGATCGATGCGGGAATGGAGGTTGCTCCCCTGGCCGCTGAATCAGTCGTCGCCCCGCGCGATCTGGGTACCCCGACTGAACAGGAACAGGTGGCCTACGACCGGGCCTTCCGGGCGCTGCGCGAGCAGCGCTACGCCGATGCTGCCGAGGGATTTTCCACCTTTCTGGATCGCTTTCCGGAATCGGGCTATTCCCCCAATGCGCTGTACTGGCTGGCCGAGACTTACTACGTCACGCGCGATTTCGAAACCGCGCTGCGCTTTTTCGAACAACTGCGTGAGCGTTATCCGGACAGCACCAAGGACGGCGATGCCTTGCTGAAGATTGGTTTCAGCCACTTCGAGTTGCGCCAGTGGACCGAGGCGCGGGCCGCGCTGGAGGAGGTTCGCAGCGAGCATTCGGGTACGACTCTGGCCCGGCTGGCCGAAAGCCGCCTGCGCGACATGCGCCTGGCCGGTCACTTCTGAGCCGATCGTGGATTTCGCCCGGACCCTGCATCAGGTCCGCGAAGCGGTCGCCGAGGCTGGCGCCGCGATTCTCGAAATCTACGCCGATCCCGATCGTTTCGAGACCGAGCACAAAGCCGACGACAGCCCGCTGACGGCCGCCGATCTGGCCGCCAACAGTCTTTTGGTCGCGCGCCTGCAGGAACTCACGCCGGACATCCCGATCCTCTCGGAGGAATCGAAGCAGGCGCCGTGGCACGAGCGCAGGCATTGGCCGCAATGCTGGGTTGTCGATCCGCTCGACGGCACGCGCGAGTTCCTCAAGCGCAACGACGAGTTCACCGTCAACGTGGCCCTGGTGCGCGATCACCAGCCGGTCCTGGGCGTGGTCTACGCCCCGGCTTTGCAGAAATGGTACTTTGCTGCCCGCCACGAGGGCGCCTGGCGCCAGACGGGTGGTGGGGGCGTGCTGGACCGGATTCAGGTCAGCGAGCGGTCGCCCGATCGCCCCTGGCGGGTGGTCGGCAGCCGTTCGCACAATACAGCTGCCGTCGATGCCTTCGTTGACCGACTGGGCGAGGCCGAACTGGTCAGCATGGGCTCCTCGCTCAAGTTGTGCCTGGTGGCCGACGGGACTGCGGATCTTTACCCGCGCCTGGGACCGACCAGCGAATGGGATACCTGCGCGGCCCAGGCCGTGGTCGAGCAGGCTGGCGGTCAGGTACTGGATGCCGCTTCCGGCAAGCCGCTGGTCTACAACGCCCGCGAATCACTGCTCAACCCGCATTTCATCGCCTGCGCCCGACCCGATCCGGACTGGTTCGACAACTCCTAGATCAAGCCACGGTCAAACCGGCCCCGATCGCAGCTTTGAGGGCGGCGCGCCTGTAAAGGCGATCTCTCATCAGGCCACGTTTTCCTAGCAGGCCCCGGATTCGTGTCCGGGGCCTGTAAGGCAAGCGAGCCCTACTCGTCGCCGTCGCTCTGGTCGGGGAAATCGCCGGCCACGGCGGTGGTGATCTGCTCGGGGTTGAAGTGACGGCGCACCGCGGCGTTGACCTGATCGGCGCTCAGCGCCTGGAGGGCTTGCTCAAAGCGTTCCTGATGGAACATGTCGCGTTGCAGGTACAGGTTGCTGTTGAGCATGCCGGCCAGACTGGCATCGTTGCTGCGCTGCAGCTCGCGCTGCTGCAGGTAGCCGCGGCGGCCGGTCTCGACTTCCTCGCCATCGAAGCCATCGGCCATCACCCGGTCCAGCTCCTCAAACATGACTGCAACCAGACGCTCACGGTTTTCCGGAGCAAACATGGCGAAGGCCTGGAAGTTGGCAATTTCATCCAGGCTGGAAGCGCCGAAGCCGGCGCCGACGCCGTAGCTCAGGCCCTCATCGTCGCGGATCCGGGTGGCCAGGCGCGAACTCAGAAAACCGCCGCCGATCAGGTGGCCGGCCAGGCTAAGCGCCGGATAGTCGGGGTGTTCGTCGTTCATCGGAAAGCTGTAGCGTCCGATCAGCACCGCGTTGGCCTTGTCGTCGAGTTGGGCGGTCAGGGTGGCTGGTTCGATTGGCGTATGGACGCGATCGATGCGCTCGAAAGCGGTCGGGGCGGTCCACTGGCCGAAACGGGCTTCCAGTTCGCTGCGCAGTTGCTCGGGATCGAAGTCGCCCACAAAGCTGATCGTCGTGCCAGGTCCGAAACCATAGTGGCTTTGGTGAAAGGCAACCAGCTGATCGCTTTCTACGGCAATGATCTGCTCGGCTTGGGCATCCCAGTCTGGCAGGTAATCGGGATGGTCCGGGGCGACGGTATTGAAGTGGCGGCCGAGCAGACGGCTGGCGACCGCACCGGGATCGTCGCGCTGCTGGTCCAGGCCGTTGAGCTGCTGGCGTTTGAGTTCATCCAGTTCGTCGGCCGGGAAGACCGGGCGCATCAGCATGTCTTCGGCGACATCCAGCAGTGGCAGCAGCTGTTCGCGCTGGGTTTCCAGGCTGGCCCCGACCGTGGCGCCACCGCCGATATTGAGTGCCGAACTCAGTTCATCGATCCGGTCCCGGATCTGCTGGCGGCTGAGGTTCTCGGTGCCGCGGGCCAGCATGCTGCCGGTCATCGAGGGCACTGCCCCCAGGCCGCTCAGGCTGTCCAGGTTGCCGGTGCGCATGGTGATGCGACCGAAAACCCGCTGGCCGCGGGTCTGCTTGGGCAGCAGCGCGACTTTGGTGCCGTTGCTCAGTTCAAAGCGAATCAGCCGGTCCTCGATGTTGGCCGGACTGGGGTCGAAGGCTTCCCCTGCAACGCGGTCCTCGCGGCCGGTGTAGTCGGCCAGCAGGACCTGCGGATCGGGAGCATCCGGAATCTCGGCGCGCGGCGGCCGGCTTTCCGGGATGAACCGGCCAACGGTGCGGTTGTCGCGGCGCAGGTAGTGATCGGCCACCCGGATGACGTCGTCAACCGTGACCTGCTCGAGACGGTCGCGGTGCAGGAACATCAGCCGCCAGTCGCCCGCCGCGGCCCACTCGCTCAACTGAACGCCGACCCGGCCGCTGTCGTTCAAGGTCATTTCCAGGTTGCGGGTCAGGGCGTTGACCGCCCGGCGGACTTCTTCTTCGCTGGGCGGGTTGTCCTTGAGTCCGGCTACGGTGTCCGACATGGCCGCTTCAACCTCGTCAAGATCCTGGCCGTCTCGGGTCTGGGCAAACAGCATCAACAGCGAGGGTTCGGGCAAGCGCAGGCTGAATGCCGCGACCTGGGTGGCCAGTTCGGTATCGATCAGGCTGGCCTGCATGCGGCCTGAAGGCATGTCGCCAAGCAGGTGCGCCAGGACTTCGATCGCAGCGAAGTCCGGATGGGCTGCAGCCGGGACGTGAAAGGCCGTCATCAGGGCCCGCACGGTGCCGGAGCGGCGCACGGTAATGCTGCGCTCACCGTCCTGGACCGGATCGCGGGTATAGGTCGGCCACAGCAGCATGTCGCCGCTGCGCTCGGGCGCCGGAATGGCGCCGAAATAGCGTTCGACCAGCGCCAGCGATCGTTCAGGATCGATATTGCCGGACAGGACCAGGACCGCGTTGTCGGGCTGGTAGTAGCGCTGGTAGAAGGCATGCAGGCGCTCGATCGGCACATTCTCGATGTCGGCGCGCGCACCGATGGTGGAGCGGCCATAGCCGTGCCACAGGTAGGCGGTCGCCATGGTCCGCTGCATGAGCACGCTGATCGGGTTGGTCTCGCCCATCTCGAATTCATTGCGCACCACGGTCATTTCCGAGGCCAGGTCATCGGCATCGACGATGGAGTTGACCATGCGGTCGGCCTCCATGCGGATGGCCCATTCGAGATTCTCTTCACCGGCCGGCAGGGTCTGGAAGTAGTTGGTCCGCTCATACCAGGTCGTGCCGTTGGCAAATCCGCCGCGCTCGGAGATTTCGGCCTTGATGTCCTGATGGTCGGGCGTGCCGTAGAACAGCATGTGCTCGAGCAGGTGGGCCATGCCGGTCTCGCCGTAGCTTTCGTGCTTGGAGCCGACGAAGTAAGTGATGTTGATGGTCGCGGTTGGCCGGCTCGGGTCGGGCATCAGGAGGACGCGCAGACCATTGTCGAGACGGTACTCGCTGATGCCTTCGACCGTGGTGACGTGCTCGACGCGGTCGCTGGCGATGGCAACGGAGTCCAGCGCAGAGGCAATCAGCACCAGGGCGGCGAGGCAAAACAGGGTCAAGGTTCTGGCCATGGGTCTCGGGGTCTCTCGGATGTTGACAGGAAGAAGTCGGACGATCGGGTCGGCGTCGGTCCGGCCCGCTGCAACGATGATGCCGCCAGCCGGGGTCGGTTGGCATGGGCCAAAGGTCACGGCAGGCCGCCGGCTTGCTCGCCCCACAGCGCTTCCAGCCGCTGGTCACGGCCACAGCGCCAGCGATAGAACCGGTAGCGGTTCGGGTTTTTCAGGTAGTAATCCTGATGGTAGTCCTCGGCCGGGTAAAAGTCCTCGAAGTCCAGGATCCGGGTATCGATCGGTTGCTCTGACAGCCCTAGGGCGGCGATCTCTTTCAGGGATGCCTCGGCGGCGGCGCGCTGGGCCGGACCGTCCACGAAGATGGCCGAGCGGTACATCGGCCCGTGATCGCAGAACTGGCCGTCGCTTTGAAACGGATCGATGTTGCGCCAGAACACCTCGAGCAGCTGCGCATAGCTGACAACGGCCGGATCATAGACCACCTGCACCACTTCCAGATGGCCCGTGCCCCCGCGCACGACGGCATCGTAGCTGGGGTTTTCGACATGACCGCCGCTGAAGCCGGACACCGTCTCGACCACGCCATCAAGTTTGTCGTACGGTGGCTCCATGCACCAGAAGCAGCCGCCGGCAAAAGTCGCCCTGGCCAGGTCTCCGGATGGTTGAGCGGTAACGACGGTCGCCAGCAGCACGAAAGCAACGGCCATGGCTGGGCGAAAAAATGGCCGGGTTCTTGCCAGTCGCGAGACCGCCATCTCTCAGGCTCCGGTCCGGAGGTCCGGCGGCGTTTGCCCGGCCGGGACAAAGCGAAGTGCCACACCGTTGTTGCACCAGCGTTGCCCGGTCGGCGGCGGGCCGTCCTCGAACACGTGGCCCTGGTGGCCGCCGCAGCGCGCGCAATGGTATTCGGTGCGTGGCAGGATCAGCTTGAAGTCGGTCTTGGTGCCGACATGTTCAGGATCAATGGGCTGCCAGAAACTGGGCCAGCCCGTCCCCGAGTCATACTTGTGGTCGCTGGAAAACAGCGCCAGGTGGCAGCCGGCACAAATGTAGGTGCCGTCTCCATACTCGCTGTCCAGCGGGCTGGAAAATGCCCGTTCCGTGCCCTCGCGTCGCAGCACCCTGAATTCCTCTGCCGTCAGGATCTCGCGCCACTGGTCGGCAGACAAGGTCAGCCGCTGAAAAGGCCGCTCCGAGTCTGCTGCGGCCGAGGCGCTGTTTTTGCCGCAACCGGCCAGCCAGAACGCCGGCAGGGACAATCCGAGGCCGGCGAGAAATCGCCGCCGTTTACGCAAAGCATGATTTTTCATGTCTTGGAGTAAAGCAGATGAACTGCTGATGCGGCGTGAAGCCGCATGGTCCACTAGACCGCGACGTCGGCGAGATTGCCCTTCTCTTCCAGCCAGATCTTGCGGTCGCCGGCCCGCTTCTTGCCAAGCAGCATGTTCATGATCGCATCGGTGGCCTCGGCGTCGTCGATGGTCAGCTGGACCAGGCGGCGGGTGTCGGGGTCGATGGTCGATTCGCGCAGCTGGAGTGGGTTCATTTCACCTAATCCCTTAAAGCGCGTCTCGCTGACCTTGCCCTTGAGTTTCTCGGCCTCGATCCGGGCCAGCAGGCCGCGCCGCTCCTCGGCATCCAGGGCGTAGAAGGTCTGCTTGCCGACATCGATGCGGTACAGCGGAGGCATGGCCACGAAGACCCGGCCGGCCTCGACCAGGGGTCTGAAATGCTTGAGAAACAGGGCCGAGAGCAGGGTGGCGATGTGCAGCCCATCGGAGTCGGCGTCGGCCAGGATGATGACCTTGCCGTACCTGCGCTTGCTCAGATCGTCCGAGCCGGGGTCGACGCCGATGGCAATGGCCAGATCATGCACTTCCTGCGAACGCAGGACATCGCCGGGATCGGTTTCCCAGGTGTTGAGGATCTTGCCGCGCAGCGGCAGGATGGCCTGGTATTCACGGTTCCTCGCCTGCTTGGCGCTGCCGCCGGCCGAGTCGCCCTCGACCAGGAACAACTCGGTTTCTTCCGGGTCGGTCGAACTGCAGTCGGCCAGCTTGCCGGGCAAGGCCGGCCCGGCGGTGACCTTGCGCCGGGCCACCTGCTTGCGCGATTTCTGGCGCTTGAGCGCGTGGTCGATGGCCAGCCTGGCGATCGTCTCGCCGTCGGCCACGTGCTTGTTGAGCCACAGGGCAAACGCGTCCTTGACCACGCCGGCGACGAAACTGGCCGCCGCACGCGAGCTCAGGCGCTCCTTGGTCTGGCCGGAGAACTGGGGGTCGGCCAGCTTGATCGACAGGACGAAACTCAGCCGCTCCCAGGCATCTTCCGGGCTGAGCTTGACCCCGCGCGGCAGCAGGCTGCGGATGTCGCAGAACTCGCGCAGGGCCTCGATCAGGCCGGTACGCAGACCGTTGGTGTGGGTGCCGCCGGCCGGGGTCGGGATCAGGTTGACGTAGGACTCCTGCAGCAACTCGCCCTCGGGCACCCAGGCCAGGGCCCAGGCCGCCTCCTGGTCAGCCCCCGAGAAGTCACCGGTAAAGGGCGCGGCCGGGATAGGCTCCAACCCGGCCAGACTCTCATTGAGGTAATCGGTCAGACCGTCCTCGAACTGCCAGGTCTCGGTCTCCCCGGCACTCCGGTCGTCCAGCTGCACGTGCAGGCCCGGACACAGGATGGCCTTGGCTTTCAGCAGGTGCTTCAGGCGCGGGCGCGAGATGTTGACCGAGTCGAAATACTGCCCGTCGGGCCAGAAGTGCACGGTGGTGCCGGTGTTGCGCTTGCCCACCTCGTCGATGACCGTCAGGGGTCGGGTGGTCTCGCCATGCTCGAAGCCGAGCTCATGGACCTTGCCGTCGCGCTTGATCCGGCAGACCAGCCGGCTCGACAGGGCGTTGACCACCGACACGCCGACCCCGTGCAGGCCACCGGAGAAGGTGTAGTTCTTGCCGGAGAACTTGCCGCCGGCATGCAGCCGGGTCAGGATCAGCTCGGCCCCGGGCAGTTGATGTTCCGGGTGGGGGTCGACCGGCATGCCGCGACCGTCGTCGATGACCTCGACCGAACCATCCTCGTGCAGGATGACCTCGATGGTCTTTGCATGGCCGGCCAGGGCCTCGTCGACGGCATTGTCGACCACCTCGGCGACCAGGTGGTTGGGTCGGGTGGTATCGGTGTACATGCCGGGCCGGCGCTTGACCGGCTCCAGGCCCTGCAGGACTTCGATGTCGGCGGCTTGATAGGCGGTGCTCATTGCGCGATTTTTTTTACGGAAGCGATTTGGCCTGTGAGCGGAGCATAGCCCAGAATACGATCGATCAAATCGGCGATGATGTCCTGCCATGAAGTTATATGCGCTACTGATCGGTTTTCTGCGCCTGATCAACCGGCTCTACTTCGTCGATATCCGTTCGGCCCGGATCGAGCGGATGCCAGAGACCGGGCCGGTGATCATCGCTGCCAATCATCCCAGCTCCATCCTCGACGGGGTGATCCTGTCGACCCAGATCCGGCGCCCGATCCATTACCTGGCCCGCTCGGGTCTGTTCCGTTTCGCCTTGCTGGCGCGTTTGTATCGCGCCCTGGGTGCCATCCCGGTCTATCGCCGGGAGGAGGTTGGTGATCATGCCGACCGCAACCGGGCCGTGTTTGACCAGGTCTTCGAGATGCTCGAACGCGGCGGCTGCCTGGGGGTGTTTCCCGAGGGCCGCAACTCGCCGCGACTGAAAGTGGGACAGTTACGCACCGGCATTGCCCGGATCGCGCTGGGCGCGGAGGCGCGCAACGATTTTGCCCTGGGCCTGGTGATCGTTCCGGCCGGTGTCAATCTGGAACACCGCGAGTTTCTCGGTTCGGTCGCGCTGCTGCGCATCGGGCGACCGATCCGGGTGGCCGACTATGCCGAGCTGCATCGCCGCGACCCCGAGCAGGCCGTGGTCCGGCTGACCGACGATGTCCAGCAGTCGCTGCGTCGCCAGACCCTGCATCTGGAGGACGATCAGCTCGCCGAGCTGGTCGATCAACTGGCCGATGCGCTGGCCGGTTCGCTCGGGACGCTGGCCGATCTGCCACCGCCGCAGCCGCCCCAGCGCAAGCGTTTCGTCAAGCGCTGGCTGGGCCGCCTGGCCGGACTCTACAGCCGCTCTTCAGCCGAGGTGGCTGCGGCGTTTCAGCGCCGTGTGCATACCCGGCAGTTCATTGCCGAAGTGCTCGGCAAGGCCTGGCGGGCCGACCGAGTCCGGGTCGCGGAACTCAGACGCCGGGTCGAGCGCTACCGCGACCACCTGCACCAGACCGAAGTCCGTCAGGCCCTGGCCTCATCGACCGGCACGCCGGTGACCGGCCGGCTGCTGCGGTTGCAGATGACCGCCTATGCCGTGCTGATGGCGCCAATCGCCCTGTTCGGGCTGATTCATAATGCGCTGCCTTACGCCTTCGCCCGCCTCGGTGCGCTGCTGATCAGCGACGAGGCCATCCGGCTGTTTGCCTACTTTGGTCTGGGCGTGATCGGCTTCGGCGCCTGGTATGCGCTGATCGGCTACGGGTTGTGGCAGCACAGCGATCTGGGCCCTGTCCAGACCCTGGCCTATCTGGCCAGTCTGCCGCCGACCGGGTTCGTGGCCCTGCGCTATCGCCGCAATATTCTGCGCTACCGTGACCGCGTGCTGGTCCGTACCTTGTTGTGGAACGAGCGTGAACTGGTCGAGTTGCTGCGCGCGGAGCGGGCGGCGATCCAGGATCAGTTCGTGGTCCTGGCCGACCGCTACGGCATGCGGCTTGCCGAAGACGGGAACAACAGTTCCTCGGCCGGCTCACGGAGGTTGTAGCGCGAGGCCATCACCGCCCCGTAGGCACCGGTGTTGGCGATCAACATGACATCACCTTCGCGGCAGTCGGGCAGCAGGCGGTCCAGGCCGAGAATGTCACCGGTCTCGCAGATCGGGCCGACCACGTTGTAGACCCGGTCACCGGGCTGGTCGAGGCGAGTCAGGTTGACGATCTCGTGCCAGGCCCCGTACAGCGCCGGGCGGATCAGCGAGTTCATGCCGGTGGCCAGGCCGACATAGCGCACCTCGCCCTTGCCCTTGGTCTGGTTGACCCGGGCCAGCAGCACGCCGGCCTCGCTGACCAGATAACGGCCCGGCTCCAGCCAGACCTGGATCGGGCGGACCAGGTCATGCTTGAGCCGGGCCAGGCCGGCATCCAGCGCGGCCAGGTCCAGGGGCACCTGGTCGGCGCGGTCGGGTACACCAAGGCCGCCGCCCAGGTTGATGACCTCGACATCGGCCAGGGCGCGTGCGGCCTCGCCCAGGGTTTCCAGGGTGCGCTGCCAGTTGTCCGGGTGGAGGATGCCGGAGCCGGTATGGGCGTGCAGCCCGGTGATGCGAATGTCATGGGCTTCGGCCAGTCGCCGGACCTGTTCGATCTCGCTCAAGGGCACACCGAACTTGGCATGGCTGCCGGCGGTGCGCACCATCTTGTGATGACCCAGACCGGAGCCGGGGTCGAGCCGCAGGAAGATCTCGCGACCGGCCAGGTCAGAGCCCCAGTGCTGGAGGATGTAGAGATTGTCGACCGTGGTCTTCAGGCCCAGGGCCAGGGCCTGGCGGAATTCGGTGCGGCCGGCGAAGTTGGTCGTCAGCAGCATCCGCTCGACGCCCAGCGCCGGCGCGCTGGCCAGCGCATGGCGGGCCTCGGCGAGCGAGACGCACTCGATGCCCAGGCCTTGTTCGACCAGCGCGGCCAGGATCGCCGGGTGGGCGTTGGCCTTCATCGAGTACAGCACCCGGTCGACCGACTGCAGGTTCAGCAGCCGTTGCCCGGCGGCGCGGATTTCATCGAGGTTGTAGACATAGGCGCAGTCGCGCTCGCCGAGCAGGTCGATCAGCGCCTGGGCCTGTTCCTGCCACCAGGGCGCGTGCGCCTTGACCGGCGCATCGTCGCGGAATAGTTGTTCCCAGGTGGGCCCGAACACCGAATCGCCGCCGACTCCGCCTGGGATGACCTGCTGGTGAAGTTGCTGGACCAGGCGGTCGGCATGGCGCGATTCGACCACGAAGGTCAGGTTGAGATCGTTGGCCGCCTGGCTGACCTGGAAGATCCGGCGCTGCTCGAACACCTCCAGCGCCGGCCCGAGCCGGTGCAGGATGGTGCGGATGCCCAGCCCGACCAGGCTGACGGTTGCGCAGTCGCTCATGATCTCGACCCGGCAATGTTTCTCCAGGCGGCGGCCGAGTTCGCGCAGGGTGGCCTGGTCGGTCACGTTGGCGCCGGGGTCCAGGGTGATGGTGACGTTGGACTCGGAGGTCGAGACCTGGTCGACCGACAGCCCCAGGGCCTTGAACTCGGCAAAGATGTCGGCCAGGAAGCCGACCTGCTGCCACATGCCCAGCCCTTCCAGTGCGATCAGGGTCATGCCCTTGCGCTGGACGATGGCCTTGACCTGGGCGCCGTGATCGCGCGCCTCGGGCGTGATCCGGGTGCCGGTCAGATCGGGCCGATCGACCTGGCACAGCCACAGCGGGATGCGGTCGCGCGCCACCGGGATCAGCGAGCGCGGGTGCAGGGCCTTGGCCCCCATGGCGGCCAGTTCCTGGGCCTCGCGGTAGCTGACCAGCTTGAGCAGGCGCGCCGCTGGAATCCGGCGCGGGTCGGCGCTGAACAGGCCGGGGACGTCGGAATGGATTTCGACCCGCTCGGCCTCGAGCACGGCGGCGGTGCAGGTCGCCGAGGTATCCGAGCCGCCGCGCCCGAGCAGGACGGTTTCACCGCGTGAATTGGCGGCCAGGAAGCCGGGCATGACGTGGCAGCGCCCGGTGGCGGCCAGCCGTTGCTGCAGCTTGCGGTCGGGCTCGGCCGGACAGTGGGCCGACAGGAATTCGCTGGTGCGGGCGCGACCGGCATCCGCTGGGCAGGTCAGGACCTGTTTGGCGTCCAGCCAGCGGCTTTCGATGCCCTGGCCGGCCAGAATCGCAACGGCCAGCCGGCTGCTGAGCTGTTCGCCCTGGGCGAGCAGATCGGCCTGGACCGGTGCGCTGGTGGAAAGGTCCGGATGTCCGAGCAGCACCCGCAGGTTTGCCAGAGTCTCGTCCAGACCAGACATGCTGACAGCGAGGGCCTCGGCCAGCGACCGATGGCGGGCCTCGATCTGGTCCATGACATCGGCGACCGGCTGGGCGGTCTCCGCTCGGGTCTGGGCGTCGAGCAGATCGGTGATGCCGCGCAGGGCCGAAACCACGATGACCAGGTGGCGGCCTTCATCCAGTGCGCGCCGCACGCTCTGGGCGATCAACGGCCAGTGTTCTGAGCGGGCAACGGAGCTGCCGCCGAATTTGAGGACGCGCCAGCAAATGGCACGGCTTGAGTCGGTAACCTGCATGGTAAATTAGCGCTGTCTGAAGAAAACGGGGTCCGGAGGGTCAGCCATGATTGTTCGTGCCACAATAACCGGACTGACGACCGTCCATGTGATCTGATGGGGCCGCATTTTACGCTGGTATGGAACGATGGTTCCCGATCCGCTGATCAATTCGCGTTCGACCGGGCAATCCGAGACCGGTCGGGTTCGCGTCAATAACCAGGACGCCATTCTGGTCGACGAGGCTGCCGGCCTGTGGCTGGTGGCCGATGGCATGGGTGGCCACGCCGGGGGCGCTGAGGCCAGTCGCCTGGCCCGGACCACCGTGCGCGCCGCCCTCAAGCAGGGTCAGTCGCTGCACTCGGCGATCCTCGCTGCCCATGCCGCGATTCGGGCCGAGCAGCAGCTCCGGCCTGAACTGACCGATATGGGGACGACCATCGTTGCCCTGGTCGAGCGCGGTAATGAATACGAAATCTGCTGGGTCGGAGACAGTCGCGCCTACCGTTTTGATGCGCCCTCCGGCAGGCTGGAGTTGCTGACCCGAGACCATAACCTGGCCGGCCTGATGGTCGAGGCGGGCGCGATCAGCGCCGCCGAAGCTGCCCATCACCCCAAGCGGCATGTCCTGACCGATTGTCTGGGACTGCATTCGGCCGATCAGCCCCGGATTGATCAGATCCAGGGCCGCTGGCAGAGCGGACAGCTGGTTTTGCTGTGCTCAGACGGTCTGAGCGGCGAGCTGAGCGACCAGGCGATGGTGGCGGCCCTGGCCGAACAGGAGTCGCTGGAGGAGATTGCCGACCGCCTGATGGCCATGGCCATGGAGGCGGGCGCCAGGGACAACGTATCGTTGATTCTGGTCCGCGCCCCGCGCCAGGCACCGGCCGACGCTGCCGCCGGTCGATGGATGCGCTGGCTGGGCCGGGCCTGACCGACCGGGCAGGACCCTGGCCGGTTCAGCCGCTGGCCGCGCCTTTGTACTTGCCCAGCACGATCACGGTCTTGCCCGATGCGCGCAGCATGCCATCTTCTTCCAGGGCCTTCATGACCCGGCCGGCCATTTCGCGCGAGCAGCCGACGATGCGGCTGAGTTCCTGGCGGGTGATCCGGATCATGGTGCCGTCGGGATGAGAGACTGCATCGGGTTCGTCACACAGGTCGATGAGGGTCTTGGCCACCCGGCCCTGGGTGTCGAGAAAGGCCAGCTGCAGGACTTTCCGGCGCGCCTGGAGCAGGCGCTGTGACAGCTTGGAGCCGATCGCCGTCATGATTTCAAGCGCGCAGTCGGACAGTTCGTTGTCCAGCGCCAGGCGCAGGGTTTCGTAGGGGACTTCGGCCAGCTGGCAGATCGACCGGGTACGGACCAGCACCTCGCGCTCGCGGGGCTTCATGAACAGGCCGAGCTCGCCGAGAAAGTCGCCGGGATTGAGGTAGCTCAGAATCAGCTCGCGCCCGTCGTCGCCTTCGGTGGACACCGATAACGATCCGTCGATGACATACAGCAGGCTGTTGCCCTTATCGCCAGGCCGCATGACCACCTGCTTGGGTTCGAAATGGCGCCGCTCGCAGATCGACAGCAGGCGGCTGATGGCTTCACGATCGATCGGGTAAAACTGAGGTTCGTTTGGCATTTTAGTTGTCAGAATCCATCCCCTGTCATGATTCGAATGATAGTCCCCTTTCGGGCGGCGTGCGTCAACATGCCGGAAATTGCATCCGCAATCCGTCCGGATTACGCATTTTGCCTGGCAACAGCCTGGCGGGATGACCGATAATGAGCGGTTACCGGTCGGTCATCCATGTTCAGGAGGGATCCACTCTTGTCCGCCAACAGAATCAAGCTTCACGGCTTCAACAACCTGACCAAGGCGCTGAGCTTCAATATCTATGACTTGTGCTACGCCACCAACGAAAGCCAGCGCAAGGAATACATAGCCTACATTGACGAAGCCTACAACGCCGAACGGCTGACCCAGATCCTGACCGATGTGTCCAACATCATCGGTGCCAACGTGCTCAACGTGGCCCGCCAGGACTACGAGCCGCAGGGCGCCAGCGTGACCATGCTGATCGCCGAGGAGCCGGTGGTCAGCGACGAGGACGTGGGTTCGGCGGCCCCGGGGCCTCTGCCGGACGCGATCGTGGCCCACCTCGACAAGAGCCATATCACGGTCCACACCTATCCCGAAAGCCATCCCCACGACGGCATCTGCACCTTCCGGGCCGACATCGACGTGGCCACCTGCGGCGTCATCTCGCCGCTCAAGGCCCTGAATTACCTGATCCACAGCTTCGAGTCCGACATCGTCACGGTCGACTACCGGGTCCGTGGTTTCACCCGCGATGTGCGCGGACGCAAGCACTACATCGATCACAAGATCAATTCGATCCAGAACTTTTTTACCCGCGATACCAAGAACGCCTACGACATGATCGATGTCAACGTCTACCAGGAAAACCTGTTCCACACCAAGATGCGGCTGAAGGATTTCGATCTTGACAACTACCTGTTCGGGATCAATGCCGAGGACATCGAGAAGCGCGAGCGCAACCGGATCGAGCGACGCCTGCGCAAGGAGATTCAGGAGTTGTTCTACGGGCGCAATCTGTAGCTTCGGGTTTTCAGCGCCCCGGCGCCAGCGGGTCGCGGATCGCGGCTTCAAGCCACTCAAGCAGGGCGTTTGCCAGGTCGGGCGGAAGATCGCAGGCCAGGGCAATTTCGGCACCGGTCAGGCGGTCATGCGCGGCGTTGGCGCTCAGGAATCCATGCCGTGCCAGCCAGCTTTCCAGTTGTCCCAGGGTGTCGCTGCGGAAGCGCGCGACCTGGCCCTCACCCAGAGCATGGATCAGCGCGTGCGGGTCGCCGCCGACCTCCTCGGCCAGGCGCGCCACGCGCGGCAGGAAACGATCGCTGATCAAACCGGTCCGGATCAGCGTGGCCCGATCGACCGGGCGGGCATGGGTCGAGCGCCAGTGCTCCATGAGCATGCGCGCTGCCCTGATCCGTCCGCCCAGCAACCGGGCCTGCTCTGCGTCCAACCAGTCGGGAGCGGCATCGGGGGATGTGCGGACCAGTTCGACAAAGCGCTCCAGAGGACCGAGCTGGTGCAGCCCGGCGCGCATCAGGCCAGCGGCCAGGCCGAGATCGTCGCGCAGCAGGTGAAAAACACTGATCAGCCCGGCATCGCGCCACGGGTCGATGGCGTCGACGCCGACCTCGCGCGCCCACTTGTCGGGCCTGGCGCAGTCCGGATCCGGAATGCTCGGTGGCGCCGAAGGTCCCTCGGGCAGGCGGAATTCCAGCTGCTCGACCTGGTCCTGGCGGAGCCGGGCCATGTCGATCTCATGGGGTACCAGACCCTGCCCGAGCCAGTCGCGCCAGGCCTGGGCATCATCACTTTGCGCGGTGATATAGAACACCTGACGGCCTCCGGCGACCAGTTGGCCAACCGCTTCGACGATGGCCCGATAGCGGTCGGCATCGCTGGTCGTCAGGGCCTCGTCCATGAACAGCGGCAAAGGTTCGAAACGGGCCTCGAGCTGTTCGATCCAGGCCAGCCGCACGGCGAGCATCAGCTGGGCGCGGGTGCCGGTGGACAGGCGGGTGGCCGGCTGCAGCTGGCCGCTTCGGGTGTCGCGGGCGCGAAACTCATTGGCGCTGAATTCAAGGCGATAGCGATGACCGGTAAACCGGTTGAGCCAGTGATCGGCGGCGGCCAGCAGCGCCGGAGCCTGCTCGGCCCGGTGGGTTGCGGCGACATCTTCGACCAGGAAGCGGCCGGCCGCAGCGAGCAGGTGGCGCTCCAGTTCGAGTTCGAGTGCGTTCTTGCCGGCCTCAATCTCGCCCACCAAACGGGCCAGCTCGCGGCGTTGCAGCGCATCGGCATGGCGGGTCTGGATTTCGGCGATGCGACGGTTGAGCAGGTCGCGCTGAGCCGCGCTTTCGTGCAGTGACTCGTTGAGGCTGGTCAGTGCCTGATGCTGCTGGCGGCGGGCCATTTTGAGCAGGTCCGGCTCCTCGCTCAGACGCTGCTCGAGGCGGGCGATCTCGCGGCCCAGTTCAATCCGTTCGCCTTCCAGCTTCTGCCACAATGGCAACTGCTCGGCCTTGTGCCGCAGGCCGATGTCATCTTCCGGGCGCATGCCGGCGGCTTCGAAGATCGCATGGAGGCGCTGGCGCAACTGGGTGATGTCAGCATGCAGTTCGCTGATCCGGCGGTTGCGCGCCTGGATTGAGTTAAACAGCTCGGCATGACGGCGGATTTTCGGGATCAGCTGGTTGACCAGCCCGGCCAGGGCGCGGGAGGAGAGCTCGTCGACGGCCACGCCGTGCCGTTCCAGCAGTTTGCTGGCCTGTTGGCACTCGGCCTGGTAACGGACCTTGAGCTGCTTGAGTCGTTGACCATGGCGAGCGCTGCGCGCCTGGGCCTGTTGCCAGTCCTGAAGATGGCGAGACCAGAGCAGGAACGTTGTTTCCAGTCGATGTTCGGCTGACAAGCCGAGGCCGGCCGCCAGCTCGCCCAGTTGCTGGCGCGCGCGGTCCAGGGCGGCACGCTGGATGTTGAGTTCCTGGCGCAGATCGCCGGCCCTGAGCTGACTGATCTCGTGCTGGGTGGCAGCTTCAAGTTCCAGGTCCAGGCGTTTGAGCCGGGCACGGACCTCGGGTTCGTTCCAGCCCAGCGGCGGTTCGATTGCGCTGGCCTCGAAATCCCTGCGCGCCTGGCCGCGGTCGCGCAGGCGCAAACCGAACCGGACCAGCATGGCCACCGGCAGTCCGACTGCCAGGGCCACCAGCAAAAGAAGTTCGGGTTGTCTCGCAAGCTCGGCAGCGGCGAGCAGGCGCGCGCCACCGATCAGGGCGGCCAGCGCCAGAATGCCCCACAGCCAGCCCTCCAGCGGGCTCAGACGCGCCAGTGCCAGCCAGTCCTGGAGGGCCGAACGGGCATTGCGCAGATCATCGCGCGGCCGACCGGTCAGGTTGCGTGAAGCCTGGGTCAGTCCCAACTGGCCGCCGAGTGCGCGGATGCGTTCGCGCAGGCCGAGGACCTTGTCGACCTGCTTTTCGAGCTGCTCAAGGGCGGCCTGGTCGAGTTGTTCGAGTCGGGCGGGCGGGTCGCCACCGAGCCGGGCGGCGGCCTCCGCCGCCATCTGCTCGGCCTGGTCGAGCTGATCACTTTCGCTTTCGATGCGCTGTTCGCATGCGGCCAGAAGGTCACGCGCATCAGCGAGCTCGGCTTGCAGGCCTTCCAGAGCCTCAGGGTCATCGACGCCGGTTTCGTCCAGCCGGGCCTGTTCAGCCTTGAGCGCGGTATGTTCTTGCACGATGGCCTGTTGTCTGGACTCGAGCTGGCGTTGGCAATCGTCGAGCCGTTCCAGCTCGTCGCCGCGCAGGCGGTCCATGCCGCCGGGGAACTCTTCGATCAGGGTTGCTTCCAGCGCCGATCGGCGGGCAGCAGCCTCAGCCAGGGCCAGCGCGTCGGTGACGGCCTGGATGCGGGCGGCGGCTTCGGTGGCCTGGCCGAGTTGATCTTCGAGCGCCGAGAGCCGGTCCAGCTCGTCATGCAGCTGGGTGTATTCGCGCTCCTTGTCGTCGATGTCCCGGTGCAGGCGCTCGACCTCGCGGGCCAGTTTCTGCGGGCGCGGTGGCGAGGCCAGCGGCGCTGCGGTCAGCAGTGCATCGAGATCATAGCCACCGGTCAGCAGGGTCTTGAGTTCAGCGGCGATGTGGGCATCGGTCCGCCCGGGCGCGCTGAGATCCTCGGTGCTGACCAGGAAGGCGTCGATGGAGGCGGCATCGGGCAGGCGCGGGGCGGCGGTTTTTTTTCCACTGCGGATCCAGCTGACCTGGTCACCAACGCGCTCGGCGATCAGTTCACCGTTGCCATCCTGCCAGCGCAGCACCAGCTCGCAGTAACCGTCTTCGGCCTGCGGATAAAGCACTGCCCGTACGGCGCGCACCAGGCTGGATTTGCCCGAGCCGTTGGGTCCGGTGATCAGGTTGGCGGTCTGCGGATCCATCGCCACGGAAAATGGTGCCTCGATGCCGGGCAGATGGCGGATCTCGAGGGCGAGCAGTTTCATGCCGCTCCCCGTTTCTGGGCAAGCAGGCTGTTGAGCGCGCAGCGGGCGGCCTGGAGCAGCCAGTGACTCAGCTGGGCATCGTCAAGATCGACGTCAAGGGGGCGAAATTCCTTCTGTGCTGCCGCCGCGGCCAGGGCCGGGCGGGCCTGTTCGATCAGGGCTGCGTGCCCGGGATGGCGCTGGTCGCGCAGGATCAGGATGCGTCGGGCCAACAGCCCACAGGGGTCTTCCTGACGCGCCAGGCGCTCCAGATCGACGGCTGGCTCGGTGGCGACCGTGGCCTTGTCGATGAACAGCTGGATGGATGCTTCCTGCCAGGGCCGGGCATTGGCAACCAGCGCCTCGGCCGCCTCGGCGAGGATGGCATCGAACCGGCAGCGGCCGGTCAATTCCAGTCGCAGTCCGATCACATCGGGCAGAAAAACCTGGTTGGTCAAGCGCTCAACATGGGCTCGGCTGGCCGCCAGGACGGCTTCAGACAGTTGCTCGGGGGCGTCCAGTCCGGTCACATCGACCGCCAGGCGGTCATAGCGCAGCGGGGCCAGCGGCAGGTGAGTGGCGGTCACCGTCTGCCGGTCCCATTGGATCAGCCAGGGACCGCGGGGGCCGGTGTCGGAGGCTCTAAGAGCGGTCACCGACCCGAGATAACCGATCGGCCGCCGGCCGTCCAGTGGGTCGGGCTGGTGAATGTGACCGAGCAGCCAGGCGGCCGTAGCTGTGGCCTGCAATTCGCGTCCGGTGACCGGAGCATAAGGACTATCGGCCTGGTCGCGATCACAGTGGAGCAGTCCGATGACCCGCTCGGCCTGATCGATGTCGGGCAGGGTCTGAAGCGGATTTTGCCGAACATGCGGGCGCGGGAACGACCAGCCCAGTACCCGCAACTGGCCGATGCTGACCTCTTCCCAGCGCCCGCCGGCGCCGAGCAGTCGCAACTGCCTGATCTCGCCGGCCAGGCGCGGCAGAACCAGCGTATCGTGGTTGCCGGCGACGGCCACAACCGGGATGCCGGCGGCGGTCAGGCGTTCGACCCCGGCTTTCAGATCGCCATAGGCGACCAGCAGGTCGCGGCTGCGCTCGACCACGTCGCCGGCCAGCAGGAGGCCGTCGACCTGGCGCGCCAGGGCCTGGTCCACGCAACGCGACCAGGCCGCTTCCGGGCCCAGTTCGGCGCGTCGGGGCTGCAGGTCTGCATGCAGTGCCGCGGGGCTTCGACCCAGGTGCAGGTCACCAACCGCCAGTAGGGTCGTCATGGTCGGGCTTGGTCATGGTGGGCCTGGAGTCATGCAACGGGCAGCGAGCGCCGGCAGGTCGGAACAGTCCGAACCATAGCTGATCGCTACCGGGGCAGCAACAGGCAGGCGCTGCAGTCAGGCATCGCGTGCGAGTTCGAGTTCGGCTTCGGCCTGCAGCCATTGGTGCTCCAGTTCTGCCTGCTCCTGCTGGACGATGGTGCGTTCCTGCAGCAGCCGCTCAAGTGGCTGCCGGTCGGGGTCCGCGTACAGGATCGGGTCGGCCAGGGCCTGTTCGATCTGGCGCAGGCGCAGTGCCGCCCGATCGACCTCGCGCGCCAGTCGCTCGGCCCGATTTCTCAATGGTTTCAGGATGGCACGGGAAGCGGTGGGCGAAGAACATGGTTTGATTGGCTGCTCGCTCCCGTTCTTCAGGCCGGGCCCGGCGGGACGGTCCTTGAGCCAGCGCCGGTAGTCATCCAGGTCCCCGGCATAGGGTGTGACCCGGCCACTATCGATCAGCCAGAAGTCCTCGACCGTGTTGGCCAGCAGGTGGCGGTCGTGCGAGACCGTGATCACCGCGCCTTCGAAGCCCTGCAGGGCCAAGGTCAGGGCATGGCGCATGTCGAGGTCGAGGTGGTTGCTGGGCTCGTCAAGCAGCAGCAGGTTGGGCGCCTGCCAGACCAGCATGGCCAGGACCAGACGGGCTTTTTCGCCGCCTGAGAAATGGCCGATCGGGACGGTCGCGATATCGCCCCGGAAGTCGAAGCCGCCGAGAAAGTCGCGCCGGCGCTGCTCGGACTGATCCGTGCTCAAGCGGGCCAGATGGGTGATCGGGCTGGCGGTCGGATCGAGCTGTTCGACCTGGTGCTGGGCGAAGTAGCCGACCTGCAGCTTGGGGCTGACCGTGATGCGGCCGGCCAGCGGTTCGAGTTCCCCGGCCAGGGCGCGCACCAGGGTCGACTTGCCGGCCCCGTTGAGCCCGAGCAGGCCGACCCGGTCGCCCGGCGCCAGGCTGAGCGAGACTTGTCCCAGCACGATGGCATCGCCATAACCCAGATCGACCGAGTCGAGGTGGAGCAGCGGATTGGTTGCTGCCGCGGGGACGGGAAAGGCGAAGTCGAACGGGGAGTCGAGATGGGCCGGGGCCAGCATTTCCATCCGCTCAAGCGTCTTGATCCGGCTTTGGGCGGCCCGGGCCTTGGTCGCCTTGGCCCGGAAGCGGTCGATGAACTTGCGGATATGGGCGATTTCGCGCTGCTGGCGTTCATGAGCGGCCTGCTGGCCGGCCAGGCGTTCAGCGCGCTGGCGCTCGAAGCTGGAGTAGCCGCCGCTGTAGGCATTGAGTTTCCGCTGCTCGATGTGGAGGACCGAGTCGACCACCTGGTCAAGGAAGTCGCGGTCATGCGAAATCACGATCAGGGTGCCGGGATAGCGCCGGAGCCAGTCTTCGAGCCAGACCACGGTCTCCAGATCCAGATGGTTGGTCGGCTCATCGAGTAACAGCAGGTCCGACGGACACATCAGTGCGCGCGCCAGGCTTAAGCGGATTCGCCAGCCGCCGGAAAAGCTGGCGATCGGGTGGCCATGGGTCTCGGCACGAAAGCCGAGACCGTTGAGCAGGGCACCGGCGCGGGCATGGGCATCATAGCCGCCGGCCTCGGCCAGTTCGGCATGAGCCTCGGCGATGGCATGTCCGTCGTCGCTGGCTTCGGCCTTGGCCAAAGCCTGCTCGGCGGCCCGCAGACGGGTATCACCGTCGGTGACGTATTCGATGGCCGGGCGGTCCAGGTCGTGGAGTTCCTGGGCCAAGTGGGCCAGCGTCCAGTCGGCCGGCAGCGAGAGCTCGCCGGCGTCGAGTTCGATCTCGCCGAGCAGCAGCCGGAACAGGCTGGTCTTGCCGCTGCCGTTGGCCCCGATCAGGCCGACCTTGTGGCCGGGATAGATCGTCGCCGAGGTTTTTTCCAGCAGGGCCTCGGGACCATGGCGCAGGGTAATGTCAGACAGTTGGATCATGCGAATGCATAATGGTATCCCAACCCGCCTTGCCGCCCGCCTTGATCCGTGTCTGAAAACACCGCCGGTGGAATGGATATTGATTACCAGCTAAAGGTGCATCCAGGCGCCCGTCATGTCCGCCTGCGCATGGATCCGCGCGACGGACTGGTCGTGACCGTGCCGGCGCGCTTCGATTGCCGCCGCCTGCCGGCCCTGCTGGCGCAGCGCGCGGACTGGATCGATCAGGCCCGGCAGCGCCAGGCTGCGGCCCGGGCCGGGCTGGCCCGGGCGCTGCTGGGTCCGCGGCCGGAGCGGGTTGAACTGGCCGCGCTGGATCGGTCCTGGTCGGTGGAGTACCAGTCCGCATCCGGGGCCAGACCCGGATTCCGCGAGCAAAGCTCACGCCTGATCCTGCGGCTGCCGGCCATGGCTGCCGAGCGCCTTGATCAGCGCGTATCGGCCTGTTTGCGACGCTGGCTGATCGGCCAGGCAGATCGTTTTCTGTCCGAGCGAGTGGCCGTGCTGGCCCGCGAACATGGATTCGTCTACCGCAAGATCCAGATCCGCAACCAGCGCGCGCGCTGGGGCAGCTGCTCGTCGCGCGGCGATCTTTCGCTCAACGCGCGCTTGATGTTCTGCGCGCCGCTCGCTTGTGATTACGTGCTGCTGCACGAGCTGGTGCACACGGTTCATCCCGATCACTCGGCGGCGTTCTGGGGCCGGGTGGCCGAGCTGATGCCCGATTATCGCCGCCAGCAGGATAGGCTCCAAGAAGTCTGGCTGCGCCTGCCGGACTGGATTTGAAAATTCTCCATAACTCCATCGTAGAGGGAACAGGCATGAAATTGATTTTCAAGCTGATCGCCGGCATCGTGCTCGGGATCCTGGTCGGGCTGTTCGCGCCGGACTGGGTCACGCGCGTGTTGCTGACCTTCAAGGGCTTGTTCGGCCAGTTGCTGTTTTTCACCATCCCGCTGCTGATCCTGTTCTACATCACCAGCGGGATTGCCGGTCTGCCGCGCGACTCAGGTCGCCTGCTGGGCACCACGCTGGGTCTGGCCTATGGCTCGACGCTGGCGGCCGGTGTTCTGGCTTTCGTTGCCGCCAGCGCGCTGGTGCCCATGCTGACCGGTGGCGCGATGTCGGTTGCCGATGCGGCCGGTTCGGCGCCGAGCGCGTTGATCAGCGTGGAAGTTCCGCCGCTGTTCGGGATCATGAGCGGGCTGGCGGCTGCCTTTATCTTTGGTCTCGGCATCGCCGCCAGCCGGGCCGAACGGCTGAAGCTCTTGTTTGATGAGGGCCGCGACGTTATTCGCTGGTTGCTGGTCAAGGTGATCATTCCGCTGCTGCCGTTCTACATCGCCGGCGTGTTCGCCGAACTGGCCGCAGCCGGCACCGTGTTTGCCACCCTGAAGACTTTCGGCGTCGTGCTGGCGATGTCGATTGCCTTGCACTGGGTCTGGATCTTGGTGCTGTTCGTCATCGCCGGCCTGCGCGCGGGCGCCTCTCCGGTCAGGCTCGTCGGCGGCATGCTGCCGGCCTATTTCACCGCCCTGGGGACGATGTCGAGCGCGGCCACAATTCCGGTGACCCTGCAAGCGGCCCGCGCCAATGGCGTTCGTGAATCAGTGGCGGCATTTACCGTGCCGCTGTGTGCGACCACCCACCTGGCCGGCTCGACCATCACCATCGTCTCCTGCGCGGTGGCGGTGATGGTGCTCCAGGACGGGCTTGCGGTGCCGTCGCTTTTGAGCATGATTCCGTTCATCCTGACCCTGGGCGTGGTGATGCTGGCCGCCCCCGGCGTGCCGGGCGGGGCGGTGATGGCGGCGGTCGGCCTGCTGGGCTCGATGCTGGGGTTCGGCGAGACCGCGATTGCCCTGATGATTGCGCTCTACATGGCCCAGGACAGTTTCGGCACAGCCTGCAACGTGACCGGGGATGGGGCGATTGCCCTGATCGTGGATTCGGTGGCGCCGGAGAGTTCTGCCGGTCAGAGTCCTGCCTGAACCCGGCCTTTCCTTGCCGGAAACGAAAAACGCGGCCCCTCAAGAGCCGCGTTTTCCGGTGCGCTTTTGCTGATCGGGGTTACTGACCCAGCAGCGGCGCGATCACCAGGCTGACGATGGCCATGACGTTGATGAGAATGTTCA
>JBKHEF010000026.1:0-34541 GCA_046540955.1 Wenzhouxiangella sp. | reverse complement strand
ATTGCAGCCTGGATGATCCGCTTCGGCTCGACGCGTGGCAAGGCCTTCAGCGAACCCGCCTGTCCGGAACAGTCCAGAGCGCTTATTGCGGCCGTTTTGCGCTGCCGGGCAGTTTACTATGGGGGCTTTCCACGCAGTGAGACCTTGGTGACACCGATGAAAATGATTACCGCCATCATCAAACCCTTCAAGCTGGACGATGTCCGTGACGCGCTCGGCGAGGCCGGGATCACCGGCATGACAGTCAGCGAGGTCAAGGGCTTCGGGCGCCAGAAGGGCCATACCGAGCTTTACCGCGGGGCGGAGTACGTGGTTGATTTCCTGCCCAAGCTCAAGCTGGAGATCGTCGTGCCCGACGAGCAGGCCGACCGGGTGGTCGAGACCATCGTCGAAACCGCCGCCTCGGGCCGGATTGGTGATGGCAAGATCTTTGTCTCCTCGGTCGAGCGGGCGGTCCGCATCCGTACCCAGGAAGAAGGCGACGGGGCGCTGTAGCGTCGCCGGCTCTGCTTTTCTGCCGTTTCTCGTTTGCATTCCCCTGTAAGGAATTCGCGCATGTTGTCTCCGTTTCGCTACACCGCGCTTTTCGGGCTCGCCGTGCTGCTGGTCGGCTGCCAGCAGGACGATCCGCCGGCGGCCCTGACACCGACGCCGGAGTTTCAGGTCCAGGCCGGCACCGATCCGCACAGCTTTGCCGAGTATGAAAAGGTCCGCGTCACGCACCTGCGGCTGGATCTGGATGCCGACTTTGAGGCGCGCACGCTCAGCGGCCACGTGGTGCTGGAGCTGGACCGTCCCGAGCCTGGTTTCCAGCGCCTGGTGCTCGATACCCGCGACCTGGACATTCGCGACATCAATGCCATCCAGCCCGATGGCCAGTACCTGCCAATCTCGTGGCGCTTCGGGGCCGATCAGGGCCACCTCGGCCGGCCGCTGGTGATCGCGCTGCCGGCCGGTATCGAAGAGGTCCGGATCGACTATGCGACCTCGCCCGAGGCCTTCGGCCTGCAGTGGCTGAACGCCCAGCAGACTTCCTCGGGCAAGCCGTTCCTGTTTTCCCAGAGCCAGCCGCACTATGCGCGCACCTGGGTGCCGCTGCAGGACACCCCGGCGGTACGCTATACCTTTGAGGCCACGGTGCGCGCGCCGGGTGATCTGATGGTCGTGATGGGGGCCGATGGCAATGAATTCGAGCGCAATGCCACCGGTGAGTACCGCTTCACGATGCCGCAGCCCATCCCGTCCTACCTGATGGCGATCGCGATCGGCGATCTGGTGTTTGCCGAGACCGGGCCGCGCACCGGGGTGTATGCCGAGCCGGACTGGATCGAGCGGGCGGCCGACGAGTTCGCCGTGCTCGAGGAGATGCTCGAGATCGGCGAAAACCTCTACGGCCCTTACCGCTGGGGCCGCTACGACCTGCTCGTGCTGCCGCCGAGCTTTCCGTTTGGCGGGATGGAAAACCCGCGCCTGTCCTACCTCACCCCGACCATCATCGCCGGCGATGGCAGTCTGCTGGCCCTGGTCGCCCACGAGCTGGCCCATTCCTGGTCGGGCAACCTGGTCACCAACGCCGCCTGGCGCGACCTGTGGCTCAACGAGGGCTTTACAGTGTATTTCGAGGCCCGCATCATGGAGGCGCTCTACGGCCAAGAAATCCGTGACCAGCTGGCCAAGCTGGCCTGGGACGGGCTGCTCGAGACCCTGGAGACGGTCGACGAGCGCGACCGCCAGCTGGTGCGCGATCTGTCCGATCGCGACCCGGAGCAGGCCTTCATGCCCGTGCCCTACGACATGGGCGGTTTTTTCATGGACTGGCTGGAGCATCGCGTCGGCCGCGAGGACTTCGATGCGTTCCTGCGCGAGTATTTCGACCACTTCGCCTTCCAGTCGCTGGATTCCGAGGACTTCCGGGCCTATGTCGAGGAACACCTGGTGGCGGCCCATCCCGACAAGCTCAGCATGGCCGAAATTGATCAGTGGCTTTACCAGCCCGGCCTGCCGGACAGTGCCGCGGCCATCGAGCCGCAATCGGATGCCTTTGAGCAGGTCGATCGCGCCCGGCGGGCCTGGCGCTCGGGCGAGATCACGCTCGATGACCTGCCTGTCGATACCTGGTCGGTGCACCAGTGGCGCCACTTCCTGAGCGGGCTGGAAGGTACGCTGGATGCTGCGACCATGGCGCAGATGGACCAGCGCTTCAGTCTGGTCGAGCAGACCAACTACGAGATTCTCTACCTGTGGTTGATGCGCTCGATCGAGGCCCGCTACGAGCCGGGCATCGAGCGCCTGGAGCGCTTCCTGCTCGAGGTCGGCCGCAACAAGTTCACCCGACCGCTGTATGCCGCCCTGGCCGACAGCGACTGGGGGCGGGACTGGGCGGTCGAGGTCTACCAGCGCGCCCGGCCGGGCTACCACCCGCTGACCCGGCAGGCGGCGGAGACGGTCCTTGGCCTGGAGGAGTCAGGCCCGGACCCTTGATTCAACCGGGCGGTCGGCCGCTATAATAGGGACCAATTCAATCCTGTTTTATCCGGATCCGAGTACTGCATGTTCAGCAACAGCTACACGCCGGCCCGCTTCGAGCGCGATTGCGAGGTCGTCATGGTGCCCGAGGGCGTGGCGGTCGAGCTGCCCAGCGGGACGACGGGTTACATCACCCAGTCGCTGGGCGGCAGTTTCACCATCTACGTCGATGGCCGGCTGTTCCGCCTGGCCGGCGACGACGCCGACGCCATCGGCCGCGAGCCGCCGCCGCGGCCGACCCTGCCTGACAACGCCAGCGACAAGGATGTCGAGGACCTGGTCTGGGCCCAGCTGCGCACCATCTTCGATCCGGAAATCCCGATCAACATCGTCGATTTAGGCCTGATCTACCAGTGTGACTTGAGCCACATCACCGACGAGGACCGGCGGGTCGATATCGCCATGACCCTGACCGCGCCCGGCTGCGGCATGGGTGACATCCTGGTCGCCGATGTGCGCGACCGCGTCCAGCTGGTCCCGACCATCAAAGAGGTCAATGTCGCCCTGACCTTCGACCCGCCGTGGAGCCATGCCATGATGTCCGAGGCCGCGCGCCTCGAGACCGGCATGTTCTGAACCGCACAGACCGGACGTCCGCAACGGGCGATCCGACCGCCGCCGAAGTTCGGCGTGACCGGATCGCCCGCCAGGCTTCAGCCCCGGTAGCTCAAGGCCAGGAACAGCGCCCGCCGAGTGGCGTTGAAGCCCACGGCCGGTTCGTACTCTCGATCGCCGGCATTTTCCAGCCGGCCTTCCAGGCGCACGGTCTCGCTGAGCCGCAAGCCGGCGCGGAGGTTGACGAGGACATGGGAGGGCAGTTCGGCCTGACCGACGTCGAAGCGCTGGCCGCTATAGACCAGCTCCGCGCCCAGCCAGTGGCCGCCGGCAAAGCGCCGGTCCAGGCTCACAGCGGCTTTCTCATCGGGCCGCCGCAGCAGGGGCAGGCCGCTGTCGCGGTCTTCGGCATCCTGCCAGGTCCACTGGGCGCGGGCGCGCCAGTGCTCGGTCTCGAGCCGGTAGGCCAGCTCGGCGCCCTGGATGCGTGCGCGCCGGATGTTGATGGCCTGGAAATCCTCGCCGGCAAAATCGATCAGATCGTCGATCCGGGTCTGGTACAGGCTCAAGCTCAGGTTGGCAGTGGCGCTGAACTGCCAGTCGGCCCCGGCTTCCAGCGAGACCGAGGTCTCGGGATCCAGCTCGGGATTGCCGGCAAACGCGCCGAAAAAGCCGGGCGAGAACAGCTGGCTGAAATTCGGCGCGCGGAAGGCCCGGCCGATCGAGCCGAACAGGCGCCAGGCATCACCTGGCCGCCAGCCGGCGGCCAGGTTGCCGGTCAGCGCGTTGCCGAAGCCCTCATCGCGGTCAGCGCGCAGGCTGGCCTCGTAGTCGAGCCGCCCGCGGCGGCCGTCGAGGCCGGTCCAGGCACCCAGGTTGTCGCGCGCGTCCGACCAGCTGCCCCGGGCAACACCCGATTCGCGCCAGCCATCGATACCGACCAGCCAGCGACTGTCGCGGCCGATGGCGCGCTCGCCGAGCAGCCCGGCCTGGACCCGCCGGGTGATGTTTTCGGTCTGGCCGAAGGCGGTGGTGGTGTCGAGGCGGTCGCGGTACAGGGCAGTCGTGGCCGACCAGCGCCAGCCGCCGACCGGTTCGAGGTCATAGCGCAGGGCGGCGGCATAGTTGGTCACCTCCGAGACCCCCTGGTCGAACTCGATCCGGCCATCGGCGATGCGCGCGCTCCAGTCGAGCACCCCGGCGCCCAGGCGATGGGCACCACCACCGGCCGCGCTCAGCATCTCGAAGCCGTCATCGTCGGGGTCGAAGGCAAAACCGCGCTCGTTCTGGGCCGAGAAACCGCCGACCCGGCGGGCGGCCAGGCGCAGCCCGGCCTGCTCGGTCCCCATTCCGGCGCCCAGGCTGCGGTCGCGGTAGCGGCCATAGCCGGCGCGCAGTTCCAGCCGATCGGGCCGGCGCGTAAAGATCTGGATGACCCCGCCGATCGCGTCCGAGCCCCAGCGCGCCGCGCGCGGACCGCGCACGATCTCGATCCGCTCGACCAGGGCCGGGTCGATCAGCTCCCAGGCAAAACCGCCGGTGCCGGCCGCGGCCACCCGCACCCCGTCGATCAGCACCAGCACATGGTTGGAGTTCGAGCCTCTGAGAAACAGGCTGGTCTGGCCGCCTGGCCCGCCGGACCGGGTGACATCCACGCCGGCCTGCTGGCGCAAAAGCTCGAGCAGGTCCGGGGCCTGCGACAGCTCTATATCGGCCCGGGTGATCACGCTGGTCCGGGCCAGCGCTTCCTCAAGTGGCTGGTCGACCCGATTGGCGGTCACGACGATGGTCTCATCGACGCTCACCGCGGCAGCCGACAGGGACAGCGAAACACACAGAATGCCGGCCACAGCCTGGCCGGCAGGACGAAACATCTTCATTTTTCAAGGCTCCTCGCGCTCACCCGCGCAGTTGCGCCGGGTCGGGCGACGAGCATAAAGAGAGCGGGACGGACGCAGGCCAGGGGCCAACCACCCGAGCACTCCCGGTTGCCCGCCGCAACCCGGTCGATCAAGTCAGTACAGGCCGGTCTCCTGACTTTCGGCGGGCGGCACGCAGTGGCCGTGGATGCCCGGGCCTGACCCTTCCCCTGTTGCCAGAGTGGTGCTGTCGAGGCCGCGCCGATGACTTGCATCGACGCCGATCACAGTTGCGGGGGCAGTGCCGGATTGTTCACCGGCTTCCCGTTTCACCCCGGCCTTGAAGGCCAGGGCACCTGTACGCGATTTTTTTCAAGACCCCGGCCGGTCGGCCGGGGTCGGGAAGGAGTATAGCTCAGGCAGCCTTGCGCTGGTCGCCGCGCGCGGCATCGCCGGCGGCGGTCAGCCCGGCCTGCAGCTCGGCATGGTCGAAGTCGTCGACCGCGACGATCTCCAGGCTGCGCTTGCGCACATCCAGCAGCAGATCGGCATCCTGGGCGGAGAGGACGCCTTTCTCGCAGGCCTCGGCGACCTGCGCTTCGTAGGTCAAGCCCGAGATCTGGCCGCTGCGCAGCGCCTTGAGCAATTTCCGCTCGACCGGCTCGGCCGCAATCACCTTCGGCAGCAGGGTCTCCATCACCCCGATGGTAAAGCCGGTACGGTCGGACTTGTATACCCCGCGGGTCAGGCGATCGCGGGTCTCGGAGGGAGACAGCAGCAGGGCGGCGACCTTGTGGCCCAGGCGGTCGTTCGGGGTCCGTTCGGCCCGTCCGATCGGAAACACCAGCAGGCGCAGGAAGGGCCGCACCCAGGCGAAGGGATAATTGTCGATCACCCCGGCCAGGGCACCCTGGGTTTTGTGGATGGCGTCGTGGAAGGCCCAGGCCATGATCGGCTGGTCGGCCGCCGGCCGGCCTTCCTGCTCGAAGCGGCGCAGCATGGCCGAGCAGATGTAGAGCTGGCTGAGCGCATCACCCAGCCGGGCGGAAATCTTTTCTTTCTGCTTGAGCTTGCCGCCGTAGGTCAGCATCGCGATGTCGGCCAGGAAGGCGAACGAGGCCGAGTAGCGGCTGAGCTTGCGGTAGTACTTGCGGGTCTTGCGGTCGCCCGGTACGGCGGCGAAGCGCCCGGCGCTGAAGCCCAGCACCATGGAGCGTACGGCACACGAGATGCTGTGGCCGACGTGGCCGAACAGCAGCTTGTCGAAGGTCTTGAGGCGCTCGTCCTCGTCGTCGATCTGCAGCGCCTCGAGCTCCTTGAGCACGTAGGGATGGCAGCGGATCGCGCCCTGGCCGAAGATCATCATCGAGCGGGTCAGGATGTTGGCGCCCTCGACCGTGATCCAGATCGGCGCGCCCTGCCAGCCGCGGCCAAGGTAGTTCTTCGGCCCCAGGATGATGCCCTTGCCGCCGTGGACGTCCATGGCGTCCTTGATGACCTCGCGGCTCATCTCGGTGGCCCAGTACTTGGCGATCGCGCCGGGCACCGAGGGCTTTTCGCCGTCGTCGACCGCCGAGGCAGTCTGGCGGCTGAGCGCGCTCATGGCGTAGGTGTAGCCGCCGATCCGGGCCAGGGCTTCTTCCACGCCTTCAAAGCGGCCGATCGGCATGTTGAACTGCTTGCGGATGCGGGCATAGGCGCCGGTTGCCAGGGCCGCGGTCTTGGCCCCGCCGGTGGCCGAGGACGGCAGCGAGATGGCCCGCCCGACCGACAGGGATTCGACCAGCATGCGCCAGCCCTGGCCGGCGTATTCGACCCCGCCGAGCAGGTAGTCGAGCGGGATGAAGACATCCTTGCCGATGATCGGCCCGTTGGGGAACGGGTTGTTGAGCGGGAAATGGCGCCGGCCGATCTCCATGCCCGGGGTATCGCGCGGCAGCAGGGCCAGGGTGATGCCGATGTCTTCGGTCTTGCCGAGCAGGCCGTCGGGGTCGTAGAGCCGGAACGCCAGCCCGACCACCGTGGCCACCGGGGCCAGGGTGATGTAGCGCTTCTCGAAATTCAGCCGGATGCCCAGGGTTTCCTTGCCCTTGAACTTGCCCTTGCAGACCACGCCGTAGTCGGCAATCGAGGTCGCATCCGAGCCGGCCGTGGTGCTGGTCAGGCCGAAGCAGGGAATCTCGCGGCCGTCGGCCAGGCGCGGCAGGTAATGGTCCTTTTGTTCCTTGGTGCCGTAATGGAGCAGCAGTTCGGCGGGCCCAAGCGAATTGGGCACGGCGATCACCGAGCCCAGGGTCGAGCTGACCCCGGCGACTTTCTCAAGCACCGCCCGATGGGCGACGGCGGAAAACTCCAGGCCACCGTACTGCCTGGGGATGATCATGCCGAAGAACTTGTTTTTCTTCAGGTGATCCCAGACCGCTTCGGGCAGGTCGGCCCGGTAGTGGCTGACCTCCCACTCGTCGGTCATGTCGCACAACTGCTCGACCGGGCCGTCCAGGAAGGCCTGCTCTTCAACCGTCAGTTCGTGCAGGGGTTTCTTGATCAGCCGCTGCCAGCGCGGCCGGCCGGTAAACAGTTCACCCTCGAAGCCGACCGTGCCGGCTTCCAGCGCCACCCGCTCGGTCTCCGAGATCTGCGGCACCATGCCGGCAAAGGCCTTGAGCACCGGCCGGGTCAGGAACTCGCGCCGCCAGGGCAGGTGGTTCATCGGCACCGCGACCACGGCAAACACCAGCCAGGCCAGGCTCAGGATCAGCCAGCCCGGCTGCCCGGCCAGCGTGAAGGCCAGCAGAACAACCCCCACGGCGGCCGTCCAGACCGGCACGCGCACTTTGAGATAGGCACAGACCAGGACGGTGGCCAGGACGGCAGCGAAGAACAGCAGGGTGATCATGACGAGCTTGCTCCTTGTTCTGCCTGGCGCCGCAGAAACGGCGTGATGGCAGACAGAAAGTGGTCATTGGCATCGCCGGCCACCATGTGGGCGGCGTCGCTGACCTCGACCGTTTCAGCGTGCGGGGCCAGCTTGCGGAACTCCGAAATGTGCTCAGCGCCGATCAGTTCGCTCATGCCGCCGGCAATCAGCAGGGTCGGCACCTTCAGCCGCCGGCTGGCCGACTGCAGGCGCGACTGCAGGTTCGACGATTTCTCGGCCAGCGCCAGCATGGCCGGGTCCCAGTGCCAGTACCAGCGGCCGTTGCGGGCCTGGCGCAGGTTGCGGTTGAGCCCGGTCGCGCGGGTATTGCGGCGGCGATGGGGCAGGAATGCACGGACCGCCTCCCTGGCTTCCTCGAGCGAGGCAAAGCCATCGGGATGCTGGCGCATGAACGCCAGCATGGCGGCCACCCCGCGCTCGTCCCAGCGTGGTGCGATGTCGACCAGGACCATGGCGCGGACATCGACCTTGGGTTTTTCCGAGTGGGCCAGCAGCGCGGTCAGGCCGCCCATGGACGCACCGATGACGATCGGGGTGTTGGGCAGCGAATCGCACACCCGGCGAAAGTCCTCGACGAACTGCTCGAAGTCGTATTCGCCGCTGGGTGCCCGGTCGCTTTCGCCGTGGCCGCGGGCGTCGTAGCTGACCGCCTGCCAGCCGGCCGCGGCCAGCTGCCAGCCGGTCGCTTCCCAGGCATACTGGGTCTGGCCGAAACCATGGGCCATGAGCACGCACGGGGCGCGATCATCGCCGTAGTAGCGCAGGTGAAGACGAATGCCGTCATCGGTCCAGATCTGACGGCGGCGGATCTCGTTGTGGAGTTTGCGAACTGCTTCCATACGCTTCAGTATGGCGTTAGCCTTCATGGGAGTCAATGTCCTTCAATGGCGGATGCCGGAGCGCTTTTCAAGGCATTGCGCCGATTGGTGCAAAGATCAGCTACCATCTTTTCATGACGAAAGCCGCCACTGCAAGAAAGGCCAACGGCGATCGCGCCTCGCTGACGCCCGAAGACTGGGAAAAAGCCGCCCTGGCGCTGATTGCCGACAAGGGCGTGGCCGCGCTGGCGGTCGAACCGCTGGCCCGCCGCCTGCAGATCACCAAGGGCAGCTTTTACTGGCATTTTCCCGGCCGTGACGAGTTGCTCGGCAGCGCGCTCAAGCGCTGGGAACAGCAGGATGCCGACCATCTCGAGCGTTCCCTGGCCGCGGATGAAAACCCGGCCGAGCGCCTGGCCCGATTTGTCTGGCGGACCACCCGCCAGACCCTCACCCACCGGGTCTACCTGGCCTTGTGCGCCTTTCCCGACGATGACCGCATCGGCCCGGTCCTGCGACGGGTCACCGCGCGGCGCGTGCAGTACCTGGCCGCAGCATTCGAGCAGCTGGGCCTGGCCCCCGAGGTCGCCCGCCAGCGCGCCACCCTGGTCTATTCAGGTTACGTGGGCTACTTGCAGATGCAGGCCCAGAAAGTCGTGCCCGAACGCGGCGAGGCTGAATTCGACGCCTACGTCGAACACGTCATCGAAAGCCTGATTACCCCCAGCGCCTGAGGCGGTCGGCCCGGGTTACGGCCGATGCGGCAGGGCCAGGTAGGCGTGGCTTTGCATCTCGATCAGGCGGGAAACCGTGCGCTCGAACGGCCGGGCCAGACGCTGGCCGGTGTAGGTCTGCTCAATCGGCGCCGCTGCGGCCACGACCAGCTTGACCGCGCGGTCATAGCACTCGTCGACCAGGTGGATAAAGCGGCGGGCGGCGTCGTTGTCGCTGTCGTCCAGCGCCGGTACATCCTGGACGATCAGGGTCGAGAAGCGCCGGGTCAGCTCGATGTAATCGGCGCTGGAGCGATGGCCGCGGCAGAGCTGGTCGAAATCAAACCAGATCACCGACCCGGCGCGGCGGGTGACGGCCACGGTACGCCCGCGGATGCGGATCGAGCCCTCGCTGATCGTTTCACCGGTGGCCAGGGTCGCGAATTCCGCCCCCAGCTCGGCCAGGTGCTGCTCGTTCTGCGGCTGCAGCCAGGTCGGGTGGCGCGCCAGCTCGCGCAGGCGGTAATCCTCGGTCGATGCCAGGGCATGGACCGCGCAGTGGGCCTTGATGGCGGCGATCGCCGGCAGGAAACGGGCCCGCTGCAGGCCGTCGGCATACAACTCGTCGGGCACGGTATTGGAGGTGGCGACCAGGGTCACGCCGCGCTCGAACAGCCCCTGCAACAGCTCGCCGAGCAGCATGGCATCGCCGATGTCGCTGACGTGGAACTCATCGAAGCACAGCACCTGCAGATCGCCGGCGATGTCGGCGGCGATGGCCTTGAGCGGATCACGCTGGCCTTCGCGCTCGGCGAGCTGGCGGTGAATCCGGTCCATGAAGCGGTGGAAATGAATCCGCTCGACCGGTACCCCGGCGTCTTCCAGGCTGGCGGCGAGCAAGTCCATCAGCAGCGTCTTGCCCCTGCCGACTTGGCCGTGCAGATACAGACCGGTGATGCCCGGGTGGCGGCGGCGCAGGCGCTGGATCAGGCCCTGGCGGGAAGCGGCCAGGTGCTGGAAGAGATCCTCGAGCCGCGCCAGCAGCTGGCGCTGGTGGGAGTCGGCCTGCAGCCGGCCGTCATCGACCAGCGCTTGCCAGCGGGCCAGCGGACCGGGGGGCGTGGGCTCGGACATGCCTGGCGGTCCGCTCAGGCGGGCAGGTTGGACTGGACGTGGTTCTTGATCAGGCCGCGCAGGTCCATCAGGCGGCGGTGGAAGAAATGGCCGGCGCCTTCCATGACGACCAGGTCGGGCGGCTGGTCCAGCGCCTCGGCCCACTGCGTGACCGCCTCGGCCGAGACCACGTCGTCCTCGTCGCCCTGGACCACCAGCCATGGGCAGTTGGGCGGCAGCAGTTCCTCGAAGCCGTAGCGTTCGACCGGCGGGGCGATGGTGATCAGCTGGCGGACCGGCAGGTCGCGCGCGGCTTTCAGGGCAACGAAGGCGCCAAAGGAAAACCCGCCCAGCCACAGATCGGTGTCGGGCCGGGTCTGCTGGACCCACTTGATGACGGCCAGCAGGTCATCGGTCTCGCCCTGGCCGTTGTCGTACTCGCCCTCGCTGTCGCCCACGCCGCGAAAGTTGAACCGCACCGTGGCCAGGCCGAGCTCGCGCAGCGAGCGGTCCATGATGGTGACCACCTTGTTGCGCAGGGTGCCGCCGTGTTGCGGGTGCGGGTGGCAGAGCACGGCCGTGGCCGGGCGCTCGCTGCCGGCCTCGGGCACATCGACCAGGCACTCGAGCCGGCCGGCCGGGCCGGTCAGCGCAAATTCGGTGGTTTCAGTGGGAAAGTGCTGCGGATCCAGCATGCTCGATCGACCCCGGTGATCATGCCCTGACTGACGTGGGCCGTCATGATAACCGAACCGGGCGTCGGCTTTTTCCGGCGCCCGGGCCTGGACCTATTCAACCATCTCGAGCATGTAGGAGACCGAAGCCTCGATCTGCTCGTCGGTCAGATCGCGCCGGCCGCCGCGTGGCGGCATCGCGCCGATGCCGTTGATGGCATTGGAGACCAGTTGCTCCTGGCCTTTCTCGACCCGGCCGACCCAGGCGCTGGCGACCATCTCGGGCGCGCCGGCCGCGCCGACTTCGTGGCACGAGGCACAGGCGCGATCGTAGATCAGGCTGCCGTCCAGCGAGCCGTCGAAGGCTGCTGTCATCTCGGTGTCGGCAGCTGCGGCCTCGCGCGCAGCCATGGCCGCGGCCCGGCCGGTCTCGCCGGCATAGACCCCGGCCACCGGCATCAGCCGCTGCTCGCGCGCCACCTCGCGGGCGGCGGATTCCTCGCGTTCCACCGTGCCATGCAGGATATTGGCCAGGACGATGATCAACAGGGCAAAGACCGCCAGGGCGACAAGCACCAGGCTGAAACGTTTCAGGAAAATACGGTCGTCGGCTTCAGACACCTTGGAACTTCCTCAGCGAAGCAGCAAAGACTTCCAATTATATCCCAGCCCCGGGTGGTGAGGCCGTCAGTCCATCGCGCTGGTCCCGGCGCCGAACCGCCCGCCCCAGTGACATGCCGAGCAGGCAACCCAGCATCGGGCCCAGGACCAGGACCACGGTCACCAGGCCTGGCTGGCGGAAATACCAGGCCACCAGGGCCAGCGAGGCGGCCGGCAGGGTGCCACAGGGAATGGCCGCCGAGTCATGCCCGGCGATCGCGCTGGCCAGGGCACTGCCGGCGGTGGCCGCGCCCAGCCAGATCACCGCCAGCCAGGCCGGCCCTGAGGTGGCTGCCGCGGTTGGGCGGGTCAGCGCCCACAGCAGATGGTCACCGGCGCCGAGGAAAGCCAGTAATGCCAGGATCGATTCAGCCAGGACGGTACTCACGGTCAGGCCTGCAGCCGCCGCGCCCAGCCATCGGTACAAGCCATGCATCCGGGATCACTCTCGTCCAGGGTCACCGCCGCACTATAAACGCACGGCTTTCAGCGCAGGAAAAACAGCAGCAGCAACAGGCCGAGGATGACGCGATAGGCGACAAACGGCTGCATGCCGATGCGCTGGATGAAAGCCAGAAAGTAATGGATACAGGCATAGGTGCTCAACACCGCGACGACAAAGCCGACCGTGAGCGGGCCAGCACCGGCCTGGATACCGTCCCGGGCCACGTCGATCACGCTCAGCAGTCCGGCCGCGGCGATGATCGGGACCGACAGCAGGAAGGAAAAGCGGGCCGCCCCTTCGCGCGACATGCCCACAAACAGCCCGGCGGTGATCGTGATACCCGAGCGCGAGGTGCCCGGAATCAGCGCCAGCGCCTGGGCCAGGCCGATGATGAGGGCATCGCGCACCCCCAGGCTGTATTCATCGCGCGCGCCCCGATGGCGCCAGTCGGCCCAGCCCAGCGCCAGGCCGAATCCGATCAGGGCAGCGGCCATGATCAGCGGGCTGCGCAGGGCCACCTCGGCCAGGTCCTTGAGCAACAGGCCCAGCAAGCCGGCCGGTATCGTGGCCAGGATGATCAGCCAGGCCAGGCGCGAATCCGCGCTGGCGCCGCGTCCGGCCATCGCCCCCAGCCAGTCGCGCGCCATCGCCAGCAACTCGTGGCGAAAATAGCCGACCACCGCCACCAGCGAGCCGAAGTGCAGGATGATGTCGAAATCCAGGCCCTGGTAGGCCTGGCCGGTGATCAGCGAATACAGCACCAGGTGGGCCTGGCTGGAGACCGGCAGGAATTCGGTCAGGCCCTGGACCAGGGCCAGGAGGGCGGCTTGGAGGGTGTCCATAGCCTGCCAGTTTAGCGGAAGCCACTACACCTGCAGGCCCTGTCCGATGGGCGGCCGGACGCCATTGGTGGCTGGACCCTGCTGGTCTATAATCGGGCCCTGGACACGCAGGGGCAGCATCTGATGATGGATTCGGCTTGGATCTGGTGGATTCTCGGCGCCCTGCTGATCCTGTCGGAACTGTTCATGACCGGTCTGGTGGCCATCTTCTTCGGCGTCGGCGCCCTCCTGGTCGGCCTGCTGGTCGCGCTGGGGCTGTTGAATGAACTGCCCGAACAGATCATCGTCTTCGCCGTCTTGTCGGTCGGCACCCTGCTGTTTGCCCGCGAGCGGATCAAGGTCTGGTTTCGCGGCCGGGTCAGCGAGCGCTGGGATGGCGATCGTGACCTGATTGCCAGTCGCGGCCAGCGCGTCACCGTCACCCGTGGCTTTGTCGACGGCGTTGGCCGGGTCAACCTGAGCGGTGCCGACTGGACCGCCGAAAGCATCGACGGGGATCATCCCGAAGGAGCGACCGTGTGGGTGATTGGCCATCGCGGCATCACCCTGACCGTATCCGGCCAGCGGCCCGAAGAGTCCTGACCGCCCAGGCACTGAATCGACGACCACCCGAGAACCCGAACATGGACTTTGCCACTTTTCTTTCCCTGATCATCCTGGCCATCGTCGTTATCGCGATTGCCAAGACCGCCCAGATCGTGCCGCAGCGCTCAGCCTACGTGGTCGAGCGGCTCGGGCGTTTCCACAGCGTGCTCGATGCGGGTTTCCACCTGATGATTCCCTTTGTCGATCGCGTGGCCTACAAGCACACACTTAAAGAAGAGGCCATCGACGTACCGCAGCAGGCCTGCGTGACCAAGGACAACATCCAGATCCACGTCGACGGCGTGATCTACATGCAGGTGATCGACCCGAAGCTGGCCTCCTACGGCATCGAGGACTACCGCTTCGGCGCCATCCAGCTGGCCCAGACAACCCTGCGCTCGGTGATCGGCAAGATCGAACTCGACAAGTCGTTCGAGGAACGCTCGGCGATCAATGAAAAAGTCGTCGAGGTGCTCTCGGAAGCCTCCGAGCCCTGGGGCATCAAGGTGCTGCGCTACGAGGTCGCCGACATCGTCCTGCCGGAAACCATCCGCGATGCGCTGGAAAAGCAGATGCGGGCCGAACGCGAGCGTCGTGCCGTGGTGGCGGAATCGGAAGGCGCGCGCCAGGCCAAGATCAACGTCTCGGAGGGGATGAAGCAGGAAACCATCAACATCTCCGAAGGCGACATGCTCAAGCAGATCAACGAGGCCAAGGGGCGCTCTGAGGAAATCCGCCTGATTGCCGAGGCCACCGCGGCCGGCATCGAGCGTATCGCCCGGGCCATCAACCAGCCAGGCGGCGCCGAGGCGGTCAGCCTGCGGGTGGCCGAGCAATACGTCAAGGAGTTCGGCAACCTGGCCAAGGAGACCAATACCCTGATCCTGCCGGCGGAACTGTCCGACATCGGTGCGGTGGTGGCGGGTTTGAGCAAGACCTTGTCGAAGACCGCCGAATCGCGCTGAGATCAATCATGCATACCTTGATCGAGCATCCGTGCGTGCAGCACAAGCTGGCCATTCTTCGCGATGCAGAGACCGGGCACAAGCGCTTCCGGGAACTGGCGACCGAGATCACCGAGTTTCTGTGCTACGAGGCGCTCAAGGAGATTCCGACCGAGGAGGTCACGGTAACGACCCCGGTCGGCGAGGCCAGGGCCAGAAAGATTGCCACCGACATCGTGGTGGTGCCGATCCTGCGAGCCGGCGTGGGCATGCTCGACGGCATTCTCGAACTGGTGCCGACCGCCCGGGTCGGCTTCGTCGGCCTGTTCCGCGATGAGGCCACCAAGCAGCCGATGACCTATTACGAACGCTTTCCGCCGCAGATCAAGGGCGGGACCTGCTTCGTGATCGACCCCATGGTGGCCACCGGAGGCTCGACCGTCGCAGCGCTGGATCTGCTCAAGGCAAACGGGGCTGACAACATCGTCGTCATCTGCATCGTGACCTGCCCCGAGGGCCTGGCCCGGGTCACCCAAGCCCATCCCGACGTGCCGGTCTACACCGCCGCCATCGACGAAAAGCTCGATGAGCGCAAATACATCATCCCCGGCCTGGGGGACGCCGGGGATCGCCTGTTCGGCACGCCGCATTGATCAATCTGGCGGGTCATCCGAACCCTGCAGGTTCCCCTTTTCCCGGAAGGCGGCCTTGTTGTCGGGCGCTATCTGGAATAATGTCGCGGAAACGAAAAATGTCCAAGGAGTGATGGCATGAAGATTGGTGCACCCAGGGAGACCGCGCCGGGCGAGGCCCGCGTGGCGCTGACGCCGGAAAGTGCAGGGCGCTTGCAGAAGCTGGGCTACGACTGCCTGGTCGAAGCCGGCGCCGGCGCGCTGGCGTCCATCACCGACCAGGCCTACGAGGCAGCCGGGGTGCAAGTGGTTGGATCCGCCGCCGAGCTCTGGGAGCAGGCCGACATCATCGTCAAGGTGCGCGAGCCCTCGGCCGAGGAGATCGAGGCCGCCCCCGAAGGCAAGACCCTGATCAGCTTCATCTGGCCGGCGGCCAATGAAGACCTGCTGGAAAAGATGAAGGCCAGGCAGATGACCGTGCTGGCCATGGACATGGTGCCGCGCATCAGCCGGGCGCAGAAAATGGACGCGCTGTCGTCGATGGCCAACATCGCCGGCTACCGCGCGGTGGTCGAGGCCGGCAACAACTTCGGCCGCTTCTTCATGGGCCAGATGACCGCTGCCGGCAAGGTGCCGCCGGCCAAGGTGCTGGTGGTCGGCGCCGGCGTGGCCGGTCTGGCGGCGATCGGCACCTCGACCTCGCTGGGCGCGATCACCCTGGCGTTTGACGTGCGCCCTGAAGTGGCCGAGCAGATCGAGTCCATGGGCGCTGAATTCGTCTACCTGGATTTCGAGGAACAGGCCCAGGACGGGGCCGAGACCGGCGGCTACGCCGCACCCTCCAGCCCGGAGTTTCGCGAGAAGCAGCTCGAGAAGTTCCGCGAACTGGCCCCGGAGGTCGACATTGTCATCACCACCGCACTGATCCCGAACCGTCCGGCACCCGAGCTGTGGACCACCGACATGGTCGAGGCGATGAAGCCCGGCTCGGTGATCGTCGACCTGGCCGCCGAGCGCGGCGGCAACTGCACCCTGACCCGGGCCGACGAGAAGTTCGTCACCGACAACGGGGTCACCATCATCGGCTATACCGATTTCCCCAGCCGCATGGCGACCCAGGCGTCCAACCTCTACGCCACCAACATCCGCCACATGCTCGATGACCTGACGCCGGAAAAAGACGGCCAGCCGGTCATCAACATGGACGATGATGTCATCCGCGGCGCGCTGGTCACCCACCAGGGCGAGATCACCTGGCCGCCGCCGCAGCCCAAGGTCAAGGCGATCGCCGCGGCCAAGCCCAAGAAAAAAGAACCGGAAGAAACCGCTCAGCAGAAAGCCGAACGCGAAGCGAAGGAACTCAAGCGCTCGCTCAACCGGACCGGCCTGATGCTCGGCATCGGCGGGCTGCTCTGCCTGGCCCTGGGCACGGTGGCGCCACCGAGCTTCATGCAACATCTGATCGTGTTCGTGCTGGCGGTATTCATCGGCTTCCATGTCATCTGGGGGGTGGCGCACTCGCTGCACACGCCCCTGATGGCGATCACCAACGCGATCTCGTCGATCATCATCGTCGGTGCGCTGCTGCAGATCGTCTCCGGCAGCATCCTGGTGATGATTCTGGCCGCGGCCTCGGTCCTGATGGCCTCGGTGAATATTTTCGGCGGTTTTCTCGTAACCCGCCGCATGCTCGCCATGTTCCAGCGGTCCTGAGGTGCTGACGATGAACGAAGGTCTGATTGGCGCTGCCTACGTGGTGGCCGCCGTACTGTTTATCCTCGCCCTCGGCGGGTTGTCCAACCAGGAAAAGGCCAAGCGCGCGATCTGGTACGGCATCATCGGCATGGCGCTGGCGGTGGCGGCCACCATCGCTGCGACCAGCAATGCCCCGGGCATCGGCCACTTTGTCCTGATCGGCCTGATGGTGGTCATCGGCGGTACCGTTGGCTGGTTCGTTGCCAACCGCGTGCAGATGACCCAGATGCCCGAACTGGTGGCCGGTTTTCACAGCCTGGTCGGGCTGGCCGCGGTCCTGATCGGCATCAATGCCCATCTGGAAATGACCGCGGCGCTGGCGGCCAAGGAGGCCGGAACGGTCGCCGAGCTGGCCGGTTTTGCCGCCACCATCGCCAAGAAGACGGCCGTCGAGCTCAATATCCTGAAAGTCGAGCTGTTCCTGGGCATCCTGATCGGGGCGATCACCTTTACCGGCTCGATCATCGCCTACGGCAAGCTGTCGGGCAAACTGAGCTCCGCGGCCCTGACCCTGCCGGCCCGTCACCTGCTCAACCTGGTCGCCATCATTGCCTGCTTCGCGCTGGCCTACCTGTACCTGGGCGGTGCCGGCCTGTGGACCATGTTGCTGGTCGCCATCATCGCCGGCGCCATCGGCTGCCACCTGATCCTCGCCATCGGCGGGGCCGACATGCCGGTGGTGGTGTCGATGCTCAACTCGTATTCCGGGTGGGCTGCCGCGGCGATCGGCTTTACCCTGGGCAACGACCTGCTGATCGTCACCGGGGCGCTGGTCGGCTCCTCCGGGGCCATCCTGTCCTACATCATGTGCAAGGGCATGAACCGCTCGTTCATCTCGGTGATCCTCGGCGGCTGGGGGGGTGAGAGCACCAGCTCGGAAGCGGTCGACGGCGAGATGTTCGAAGCCGATGCCGACGCTGTGGCCTCGGCGCTCTCGGATGCCGACAGCGTCGTCATCGTGCCCGGCTACGGCATGGCGGTGGCGCAGGCGCAAGGGTCGGTCTCGGAACTGACCCGCAAGCTGCGCGGCCAGGGCAAGACCGTGCGCTTTGCCATCCATCCGGTCGCCGGCCGCCTGCCGGGCCACATGAACGTGCTGCTGGCCGAGGCCAAGGTGCCCTACGACATCGTGCTGGAAATGGAAGAAATCAACGATGACTTCCCGAGCACCGATGTGGTCATCGTCATCGGCGCCAACGACATCGTCAACCCTGCCGCCCAGGACGACCCGGGCAGCCCGATTGCCGGCATGCCGGTGCTTGAGGTATGGAAGGCGCGCCACGTCTTCGTCTGCAAGCGCGGCCGTGGCACCGGTTACTCCGGCATCGAGAACCCGCTGTTTTTCAAGGACAACACCCGCATGTTCTACGGCGATGCCAAGGCCTCGATGGAGGCACTGCTGCGCGAGCTGGGCGGCTGAAAACCTTCGGAGGGCAGCAATCATTCGGTTTCCTTTATGAGCCTTAGCCCACATGTGCGCCCATAGCTCAGCTGGATAGAGTACTGCCCTCCGAAGGCTTTCTGTGGTCGGAATCGATTGCAGCGATCTTCCCTTGTTCTGAGACGCCGGGCTCGTGTATGCTCCTGCCGGAGGGGGACCCGTCGACGACGAGCCTGAATCATGCCCAAATCTCCGGAAGGCAAGCCGACTACCCGCCGCATTCGGTTGCGAGGCCACGAAATCACCGCTGCTTCAGCCGCGATCGGCGCAGGTATTTTGATCAGTGGCAGCGTGGCGGCACAGGCCGTTGACGACACGTACGAGGTCATCAACCGCCAGGTTCCTCAACGCCTGGGCAATCTTCTGGCCAATGATGACTTTGTTGGGGAGGCCCGGATCGAAGATTTTAATTTTTCTTCATCAGTAGGCGTGTATGAGAATACCTCGTCTGAGGTTTTTTTCAATGGCCTGTCAGGCCCGTCCGGATGCGGCGTGAGTGAAGACAGCTTTATTTATCTGGCTAAATCCAATATTTCTGAATCATCCAACGCCACCGTGCGTGTCTCTCTGTTACCACCCGTAGCCGCCGACGAATATCAGGTTTCTGCCGGTGGCGTACTGAGTGGGGACGTGCAGGACAACGATCCCCTGCCACCCGATGCAAAGCCCGAGCCCAATGCCATCTCGATCGTATCCTTTTCAAGCCCGTCAAATGGCAGTGTGGAGCAGACATCGCCCGGCGTAATCAATCGGACGGGCGAGTTCGAGTACACGCCTGATCCCGGCTTCAGCGGGGAGGATTCGTTTGTCTATCAGTCCCAGGATACAGTCTGTGATTGGAATACGAATGTCGATGTTCTGGTTCTGCCCGTGGCAACGCCTGACACAATCCGCATTTCAGGGGGAGCAGAGACGTGCGCAATCAGCGTGCTGTCCAATGACCTGGGTAGCAATCTTTCGGTCATCGGCCTGACTCAGCCGACAGACGGGACTGCCTCGATTTCGGCAGATGACACCCTGTGTTTCAGTCCTGATCAGGGATTTCTGGGTGTGGCGAGTTTCGCTTACGAAATCCGGGATGGAGCAGGCTCGACAGCCTCGGGCACAGTGCAGGTCCAGGTTGACAACGATCCCCCGATCGTACAGGACGAAAGTTTCGAGACACGGGCAGCTCAGTCGCTGGCGGGCAACGTGCTTGCCAACGATAGCGATCCGAACGGTGATGACCTTTCGGTGAGCAACTATGGACAGCCGTCGAACGGCACTGTCGTCGGCCAGCCAGACGGCAACTTCACCTATACACCGGCTGCTGGATTCAGCGGTTCGGACAGCTTCGAATACACGGTAGCCGATACGGCCAATGCCACGTCGACCGGGTCGGCCAGTATTCTGGTCGTCCCCGTCGCTAACGACAAGGAGTTCTTCGAACCAGCAGAAGGACGGACCTTCAGAGGCAATTTACTTGACAATGATGACGGCACCGATCTGAGAGTGGTTGGCAACACCCAGCCTGAAGTCGGTGTTCTCCAGGTTCAGTCTGATGGCACCTTTGAATACACGCCTCCTCCATCCTTCAGTGGAAGCGTGAGTTTCCAATACACCGTCGCCGACGCCGAAGGCAACCAGGCGACAGCCACGGTTACCCTGGGCTCGATTACCGCGGTGCCGATTCCAGTCAGTGGCGGTGGAGCCCTGGGCTTTCTTGCGGTGCTGCTCGGCTGGCTTGGACTACGCCGGTTACGCTGAGTCGGTCCGTCTTGAGTCCACCGAAAGCTGGCGTTCGATACTACGGCGGCGGAGACTGGTCAGGTTACGGACTTTCTGCAATAGCCAACGTCAGGGCGTTGCTCAATGCGGGCATTGCGGTTCATTGGGTGCCGTTGAGCTGGCATCCGGATGGCATGAGAGCCTCAAGCTGGCATGTCAATGACGGCAACAAACAAGCATTGACTTCAATGGGCGGATCGGCGTTGGCGGATCTGCGTGTCTTGATCGAAAGAACCCAAAGTCCCATCGCCTGTGATACGGTCGTGGTGCATGCGCCACCAGAGTCCTGGCCCGGATTGTTTGAGGCAGGATGCCGGAATATCGGTTGCACTGCCTGGGAGACGGACCGCCCTCCAGCGCATTGGATGCCACTCCTGGCTTTGGCAGATGATGTTGTCGTGCCATCGGCATGGAACAAGGGAGTCTTTGAACGAGCCGGCATTGGTGTCCCGGTCCATGTGATTCCACATATTCGCCGTCATACCTGGAACGACTATTCACCGACAGAACTGGCGCAGGCGCGCGAGGATCTGCGTATTCCCGCAGGGAACCGTATTTTCTACAGCATCAACGCATGGGATCCGCGCAAGAACATGGAGGCCCTGGTGCGCGTTTTTGCGCTGGAGTTCGATCAAGCCGAACCGGTGACCTTGCTGATCAAGACCGGGCGTTTGGGTCATGGCCCTGGCCCTTACTACAAGCGTGAACCCACGCCAGAGTTGGCGGCAAGAGCCCTTGGCATGGTCTCCGGAGCACGAGGACGCGAACCTGCGCAAGTCATCGTTCATGACGAACCTCTTGATGCGGCCGGGATTGACTTGATTCATGCTCTTGGAGATGCCTTCGTATCCCTGACCCACGGCGAAGCCTTCGGTCTGGGGACTTTCGAAGCTGCCACCCGGGCAACGCCGGTGATTGCCACGAACTGGAGCGGCCATCTGGATTATCTGGGCCAAAACTGGCCTGGTTCGGTGCCGTCTCGATCAGCTCGCGTTCCGCTGTGGCCACCGCACCGCCCCAGTTACTTTCCCAGTCAACGTTGGGCACAAGCTGACGGGCCGTCCGCGGGCCAGCTGATGCGCAAGTTCTTCGATGACCCCGAGCCATTCAGAATGCAAGCCAGGGAAATCAGGGAAAGTATCGTCCAGAACTTTGGCGAGCCCGTGGTTGCCCGCCGTTGGCTGGACATGCTGCATCTTGCCACGGCCACCGCATGAGCATTCCGCGCAGGTTCCACTTCGTCTTCGGTCTTCGCGAGCAGAGCGAAGCCTTTCATCTGCTCCACTACCTTTGCCTGGCCTCATGCATCGCCGTCAACAAGCCTGAATCCATACAGTTTCACTACCGACATGAGCCATGGGGTGAGCTGTGGGACCGGATAAGGCCGATGCTGACAATGCGCCCGATTGCATCAGGGCCGTCGGCCTTCCGACCCGAGCGCTATGAGGATACGCAGGAGGGCCGTATGATCCGAAACCTGGGAATCGATTATGCCCACGAGGCTGACTTTCTCCGCCTCGATATCCTTGCCGAAGAAGGCGGAATTTACGCCGATATGGATACCCTTTTCGTGCAGCGGTATCCTGAAGCCTGGCTTGACTCTGATTTCGTCATCGGCGAAGAGTATTCACCCCTGGCACCTGGCGAACCCATGCGACCCTCGCTATGCAATGCGGTGCTGCTGTCGAGACCGGAATCGGCTTTTCTGTCGGCGTGGCGGCAAGGCATGGCCAGGGCGTTCGACGGACGCTGGAATACCCATTCATGCCGTGAGGCAGGCCGCTTGTGGCATCAGATGCCAGAAGCGGTTCGCGTGCTGCCCAGCGCGTATTTCTACCGTTACGGGAGTACGCCGGAGGGGATCAGGACACTGCTGGAGGAGCGAGATTGTCCACCCGCGGACCTTTACAGTGTCCATCTCTGGGCTCATCTCTGGTGGTCGGCCGAACGCAGAGACATGACTGACGTCCATGCAGGCATGATCGATGGAGAGTGGATCCGGAAATCAAATTCGACGCTGGCGAATCTGGCGCGTTCCTTTTTACCGGATGGACCGGCAACCGACCATCGCGCCGGCTAGAACAGGGTCCCCTGGGAACTGACAAGTCGGGCCGGGCCCAGCGGAGGCTCATACTCCAAAAGGCGCTTTTTCAGCATTGCATATCGCTGCAGCAAGGCGGCCGGCCCGAGGGCCTTAGCCCGGGAAATAGCCCGGTGATGGCCCTCGGACCAGACGTTGCTGTCGTGGTGGACATACACGTAGCACCAGCCAGCCCCTTTTACCCGGCAGATCCTGGCTTCTTTCTCGAGCAGATCAATCAGCAACTGGGTATCCTCGCCACGGCCAATGTCCCTGTAGGCCGGCAGACACTCTCGCCGTGCCATGATCGTGCCCTGGACAAGGTTGAAAGGATAGGCCTCGGCGGTCCAGTCATCCCAGTAGAGCTCAGCTGTTTTGACGAACAGGTGCAGTTGATCACATAAAAAGCAGGCCTCTCCCTGGTGTTCCTGCAGTGCGTTCCACTGTATGGCCAGGCGCTGTGGATGGTGTCGGTCATCATCGTCCCATTGGCATACGTATTCCCCGAGTGCCGATTGAACGGCAAGATTGCGAAGGGCACCAAGCGTCTGGCCGGGACCGGTGTGGACGACCCTGATGAGGTCACGACTGAAACGACTGGCCATGGCAGTGAGCCGCCGATGATGGTCCGCTCGTCCATCGTGTACGACCACAAGTTCACGATGTGGATGATCCTGCCTTGCAAAGTCCATCATTGAAATGCGAGACAAAGTCTCCCGGCCAGGTTGGGTCACCATCAAGGCGCTGATCATGGGCGTGGAGGCGTGATCTTGTAGAATGTCTCGAGACATTGCGGGCAAAGATGAATGAAAGAGATTTCCTGCATTCTGACTTATCGATCAGACAAGAGCAATGCGCGTGAGGCTAATCTGCGAGCCGTGCTTAAGTGGTTGAGCAGCTGGCCGAAATTGAAGGTTGTGCTTGTCGAGCAGGATACTGTGCCGAGGCTTGGAAATGATCTGGCGAATCCGGCAGTGCGTCGCATATTTGCCTTCAACCCCGGGCAGTTCAACAAGAGCTGGGGTTTGAATATCGGGGCAGTACAAACCACAACCCCGTGGCTATTGTTTCTGGATGCCGATATCATTTTCGGTTCGGCGATTGTCAATCTCGTTCATGCGACCTCCGGTCCATACCGAGTCATCAAGCCATTCATGAGGCTGCATGATCTGGATGTCGAAGAAACGCAGCGAGTCCGGGCCGGAGATTTTGACTGGTTTCCTGAAAGATCCCCCGGTCCCGCTGCCGATCGGGAATGCAGCGGAGAGTTTCCGCCGTTTGCCGGTGGGGCAGTGGCGATATCCAGGCACGCTTTCCTCGATATGGGGGGCTGGGACGAGCGATTTGTGGGCTGGGGGGGCGAGGATGATGCGATGAGTTATCTCCTGGAGAGGTCACGGGTCCCGGGCATTGAGCTGGATCTTCGGCCCGCGGTCCATCTTTTTCATCCAAGAAACATCAGCGAGACGGTCAATCAACCCTCCTACACATCCAATCTGCGGTTGTTGGCAGAATACCGGACCCTGTCCGACGACCAGCTGATTCGCCAGGCCGAGATCAGGCGGCAGTTGAATGCGCACCTCAACAAGTATGCACCATGTCTATGAGCCTTTTCATCGGCACTCCGGCTTATGGCGGGATGGTTCACTGTCGCTTTGCTGATCAATTGCTGAGGTATGAGCGAAAGGGCATCAGGTTCTCCTTCATGAGCCTGGCCAATGAAAGCCTGATCACCCGGGCCCGCAACACCATTCTGTCGGAATTCCATGTACGCGGAGAGCATGACTATTTGCTGTTTCTGGATGCAGATGTTGTGCTTCCGGAATCAGGGCTGAGCCGGATGCTTAGCTTCGGAGTTGATGTTGTTGGCGCGGCGGTGCCCTTGAAAGGTCGGAATCCAGATGGGTCCAGACAGTTCAACGTGGGTCGCTCATTGGGGGAGTATGGTTCATTGATCCAGGTTACACGGATTGGAACCGCTGCCTTGTTGCTTTCAAGGGCCGCAGTTCAAGCGCTGGTCAATCAAGCGATCGAAGAGGGACGAGTCTATTCACGATCACGGAAAAACATCCGTGGTGACGACGTCAGAGCGAGTATCCATTACGATGTTTTTCGAACCGGCATTGCCGGCGAGGAATACCTGTCGGAAGACTTCTGGGTCTGCAAAGAACTGATGAGCCTGGGATACCGGATTTACGTGGATCCGACGATTGTTACAGTGCACATGGGCACAGTGGAGGTATGAAATGTCCCGCAGCCGGCGCCGGTTTGAGATTCAGTCGGGTGCATATTTCTGAAGCCGTTGACTTTGTCCTGGCCCATCGCCCTGGCGAAGACCGTTATTTCGCGCCCTATCTAAGAGACCACGGAGTATGGGAGCCTGCAGAAACGGCCCTGATGGCCGGCACCTTGCAGCCCGGGATGACGGTGGTCGACGTTGGGGCTCACGTGGGTTACTTCAGCATGCTGTCGGCTCTTAAAGTCGGCCTGAAGGGGCAAGTGATTTCGCTGGAACCGGACCCTGAACATTTTCGGCTGCTGTGTGCAAACCTGTTGCTCAACTGCTGTGACAATGTCGAGGCGCGACGGTTGGCAGTCAGTGATCAGCCGGGTTCGGGGCGGCTATACCTGAGCCGCCTGAATCCCGGTGACCAGCGCATTGAACCTGTGCCCGACCGGCCCTGGGTTGAAATCAGCCTGGATACTCTAGACAGGGTAACGAAGGACCGGATCGTCGATTTCATCAAGATAGATACGCAAGGCGCTGAAGAACGGGTTCTGTCCGGTGCGCGGAAAATGTTATCGAAGTCCAGAGACAGGCTTGCCGGGATCATCGAATTCGCCCCCGGGCTATTGGCCAGGGCCAACTGTTCTGTCGACGATTTCCTGGACCTGTTGAACCGGCATGGCGCGCTGATTCATCAGCTTCGGTATCTGAACGGTTCTGCCATGATCGAGAGTTTTCAGAACCCGCGCAAGTCAATGCACGAACTGGCCAGGACCCTGCTGAGCACCGGCAAAGAGGATGCAAGCGGAAATCTTTTCGTCATGTTCAGCGAGTCCGCTGCCCGGCGATGGATGGAGCGGATACGCGCTGGTTCAGTGGCTTGCATAGAATAAGTCTTTAGCCGATATCCAGGCGTCCAGTGACAGTCATCATCTCGTCCTGGCGAGGTTCCTGGCAGGTTTCAGGCACCGCGCGAGGATGATCATCGGCTGCCTTCTGGTCGACCCACCCGGGTTCCGGCTTCAAGGTCAGTCAGTTGCGCGATGTCTTGTTCGCTGTTGCCCAGTAGCCCCAATCGCGTCCTCGCCAGCGCTCCGGCATCAGGCCGGTGTAGAGCAACGCGCAGCGCAGCAGCGAATGGCCGGTCTTGAGCAGGCGTCCGCGCTCAAGGCGACGGTGGTCGGTCGCCCACACCACCAGCCCCGGATCGAACCGGCACCGGTAGCCGGCCCGATGGATCCGCCAGACCAGTTCGGAGTCCTCGTTGCAGGTGAGGCGGGTATCGAAACCACCCACGGCGCGCAGGGCCGACTTGCCGACCAGCAGGTTTGAGCCGGTGGCTGCCGGTATGCTGAGCCAGTCCGACACGCGCTGGGCGGCCGCAATCCCGGCATAGTAGTAGCGATAGCGGTCGCGGGAGAGTTTCGGGCCATGGATGACATCGGCCTGCAGACCCCGGAGGCGCTCGAAGTAACCGTCCGAGAAGCGCACGTCGGCATCGGTGAACAGGATGAATTCCGTCTCGGCAGCCTCTGCCCCGACCTGCCTGGCCTCGGTCAGCGTCCCGTTGCAGTAGAGAATCCTCGTGTTGCCACCGCGCGCCTGCTGAACGATATCGGGCGTGGCATCCTCACTCTTGTCGACCACGATCAGGGGCATCTGGGCAGGCAGTGATTCCAGGAACAGGGGGATGTTCCCGGCCTCGTTGCGAGTCGGCACGACGATCGTGATGGAGGACAGATCCGGCATTGCGTACCTGCAAAAGAAGCTGTGGAGAGGCTAGATGCCTCTGATGACCGTGCGATGACAAACCCGGGATGGGCCGCCGGTCAGCGGCGGGGTGATATTCCGGTCGGTTGCCGGATCTTCGGCTCAAGACTCAAGCCAGCGCGGCACGATGAACGGGGTCTCTCCGACCCGGCCGATTTCCACCGGCAGGTCGTAAATATGTTCAACCAGTTCCGGCGTGATCTGCTCGGGCCTGACGTTGGCCTGGACCCGGCCGTTTTTCAGGAACACCAGTCGCTGAGCCAGGCGCAAGGAAAGATTGACGTCATGGAGGACCAGCAGGGCGGCGATACCAAAGCGCTGGATCGCGGCAACGATCTGGCGGGCCACCTCCATTTGCGCGCGCATGTCGAGATGGTTGGTGGGCTCGTCGAGCAGCAGCACCTTCGGCCGCTGCGCCAGCGCCCGGGCGATGATCACGCGCTGGACCTGGCCGCCGGACAGGGACTGCAGCCGGCGCTGGGACAAGTCGTCGAGCTGCATCTGGCCGATGGTCTCGGCGACGATCTGGATATCCTGCCCGTTCGGGCGTCCGCTCCCATGCGGGAGCCGACCGGTCAGCACAGCCTCAAACACCGAAAAGTCCGGTATCGAGGCCGACTGCTCGGCATAGCCCAGATGACGCGCAATGCTGCGCCGATCCATGTGGGCAAGGTCCTGGCCGGACAGGTAGACCGCGCCTTCGGCGGGCTTGAGGATCTTCAGGAGCAATTTCAGCAGCGTCGACTTGCCGGAGCCGTTTGCGCCCAGCAGCGCCAGGCACTCGCCAGGCCTGATTTCAAGGCTGACGCCGTCGACCACCAGGGTCTTTGCGTAGGCAAAGCGGATATCGCGGGCTGAAATCACGTGCGCCGGACCAGCAGGTACAACAGAACCGGCACACCGGCAAACGCGGTAATGATGCCGACCGGCAGGACCACGGGCGCCAATACCATCCGGGCAATGATGTCGGCCAGCAGGAGAATCGCCGCCCCGATGAGCGCGGACAGGAACAGCCCGTGGTTCTGGTCATCACCGACAAAGATCCGCGCGATGTGCGGGGCCATCAGGCCAACGAATGCGATGATGCCGATAAACGCAGTCGGGGCGGCCGATGCGATCGCTCCGGCGACCATGACCAGCAAGCGAACGGCGCGGGCATTGATGCCCAGGCCCTGCGCGGTATGGTCACCCCACTGGAGCGCGTTCAGTAGCCGCCCAAGGCCGAGAATGACCGCCAGGCTGGGTATGCCGACGAAGGCGATGATGCGCACTTCCGCCCAGCCGGCTCGGCCGACATCACCGAAGGTCCAGAACACGCTTGCCGCAACCTGGGTGTCGTCGGCCATGTACTGAAGCAGCATGGTGGCCGCTGAAAAGAAGGCCGACAGGGCCACTCCGGCAAGAATCACCGCCAGCGGCGAAAGATGGCGCACCGTGGCCAGCAGCATGATGGACAGGACACTGGCCAGGGCCCCGGCAAAGGCCAGCAGGACGGTGAGGGAACTCCCGTCCAGCCGAGCCACGATGGCGGGCACGGCCTGATCGCTGCCGCCCTGCAGGAACATGATCGATACCGCTGCACCGAATGCCGCGCCCTGAGAGACGCCGATGGTCGATGGCGAGGCCAGGGGATTGCGCAGCGCCGACTGCATCGCAGCCCCCGCCGCCCCGAGCAGGAGTCCGGCCAGTGCCGCCGCCATGGCCCGCGGCAAGCGCATTTCGGTGATCACGAAGCGGGCGTTAGCATCACCGTTCCAGGCATCCAGCAGCAGCCAGCCTGAGGATCCGCTGGCCAGGGCCGCGCATCCCAGCACGACCACCAGCAACACAAACCCCAGGCTGACCCAATGGCGACGACGACGCGCCTGGAAGAAGGCGGCCGTGCTGCCGAGTTCAGTGATCATAGGCTTCGATAGCGAGGCGGTCGTCGTGCAGGGTCAACAACTGAAAGCCGGGGTATTCCCGATACAGCGGCCCAGTATCGACCGGGCCCAGGAAAAACCCGGCCAACGCCTCGAGCTTTTCATGCGGGTCGACATCGGCGAAGGCCTGCGGGTAGAGCACGCTGCCGATGAAGTACGCATTGGCAAATGCCAGCTCGATGTTGGTGCCATAGTGATTGAAAGGAAACAGGGTAAGCACCCGCTGGCGCCGAAAAGCCTCCAGCCGCGCAAAAAAGCCGGGCTGCCGGTTGACCTCCTTGATCACGCGCGGCAAGCCGCTGGTGTCGATGAAGATGTGGCGCGGGTCCCAGAGCAGCAGCTGCTCCAGGTCGATGAACAGGTGCCTTGTGCCCTGCGCCAGGTGGTCAGCTGGGCTGGGGGTATGGAGCAGGGTCAGCGGCAAGAAGCGTGACTGGGTGCTGGCAATGCCATGCTGGCCACGCATGCTGATGGCGCCGACAAAGACCGATGGCTCGCTGGCCTGCCGGGCCGAAGCCACGCGACGGGCCAGGTCGGCTTCGGTCGCTTCGATGAACGAAGTCAGGTCATCAGCGCGCTCCGGCAAACCCAGGACCGTCCCGACGATCTCGATGGAGCGCAGCACCAGCTCCGGGTCGTAGACCCCGTCGCTGCCGAAGCTCACCATCACCACGGGCCGGCGCACCTGGCGGCTCAGGCGCTCGGCATCGGCGCGGTCGAACAGGTTGGCAATCACCGCATCCGGCCGCAGGCCCAGGATGGCCTCGGCATCGACCGAGCGGCCTGGCCCGCCCTGGCCAATCAGGGGCAAATCCATGAACCTGGGGTGGTGGGCCAGGGCATACGCCCGTCCACCCGGGGGCTGCTGATCCATGGCCTCGATGCCCACCAGCCGGGAGATGGCGCCGAAGTACGCCACCAGGCGCGCGCTGCCCGGCCCAACCGCCACGATCCGCTCTGCAGGGCCGCTGAGCCTTACATCGCGGCCGGCGATATCACGGATCGTGATCGACTCAGCCCAGGCGGACGCACCGCTGAGGACCAGGGTCAACAGCAGCGCCCAGTTCCATGTCTTCGCCCACGCGGTCACAGCTTCTGGTCTAGGTTCTGGAAACAGGGGATGCAGAATACTTCACCGTGCATCCGGCGCGTGCGTGTTTCCATGGTCGCCTCGCCGCAGCACGAGCAGACCAGGCTTTCCAGCACCCGCGCCGGCCTTGGCGCCGGCGTGTCCAGGGGGGTCAAGGTAAACAGTTCGCCCAGCGGCAGATTGCGCAGTTTTTCCTGGGCCCGCGCGCGATTTTCCGGTGAGCGAACGGCTGCCATGCCCTCGCCTGAACTTGCGCGGATGGCCGAGCGATTGAACACGATCCGCCTGGCCTTGCCGTCGCTGGGACGGTAAAAGGAAAAGGCCAGCTTGCCGTAATCCCTGTGGATCAGGTTGCCCTTGCCATAGGTACAGCCGGTCAGGAACTGGATCGCATCGACCGCGCACATGTCTGCCTCCACCACGGCGGTCAGGGGGTCCTGGTCGTTGTGGCCGAACTCCTGCAGGCACAGTTCGGCAACGCGCACCCCGATCCACAAGCCGGGACATTCATGACCATGGAAAGCGATGGTCCTGTCGATCATTTCCTGGGGCAAGGTGCAGCTCATAGCGGGAATCTCCTAAAAAATAAAAATCGAAAGTGTCCTGTGAACGCCGGCATCAGTTTTTTAAAAAACCACGGACGCCGACAGAACCGCCGTGCGTGGCGCGCCGACTTGATAACTCGCCGAGCCTCCACGGTCAAAGTCAGACGCGGCGATGCGCGAGATATGCGTCTTGTCGAAAATGTTGTTGATTTCCAGCGATATGCGCAGTGCATCGCTGTTCAGCCAGTCTCGAATCGTATAGCTGATGCGAAGATCGAACAGGGTGAATGCATCGATCTCCTCGCGGTGCTGGACATCACCAAATCTGCTGCCGGTATAGCGCAGGGAAGGCCCGATTTCAAACTGATTGCGCGTGTAACTGAACCCTGCGCGCAGGATCAACTCAGGCGTGTCCACCAGTTGATTGCCCCTGGCGCGCAGGGTTTGACCCTGGAAAACAAGATCGTCGTCGTAGGTGAACCGGGTATAGGTCACATTGGCAAAAGCGGTCAGGTTGTTCGTCAGGAACAGATCCGTCTGCAGATCCAGACCGTGTGAGGTGGCGCTGCCAGCATTCTGGTTGTAGGTCAGATTGACCCTGGGATCGAACAGCGGTGTCATCACGCGACGGTGGCGCGCATAGAACAAGGTCGGGGTAAGCTCGAAGCGATCATGGGTGTAGCGCAGCCCGATATCGTAGTTTTCCGAACGCTCGATGTCGAAGCCGTCGAAAAGCTCGTCAAGAGCGATGCCCTGGGCCTGAAATGTTGTTCGGTTGTTATTGTAGAGATTGACCAGGGGCAGAAACATGTAAGGCCGGATGAAGTTACGGCCGTAACTGCCGTACACGTAGAGTTGATCGGTCAGTTGAGAGCCGACACCCAGGGTGGGCAGAAGAATATCGTAAGTGCGCGAGCGGCGATCCAGATCCGGTGCGGGGACAATCTCGAAATCGGGGGGGCGACTGACAAAGCCCTGGGAGTTGCCTTCGGAATAGCGAAAGTACTTCAGACCCAGCTGCCAGTCCATCCGGCTCCAGCGGCCGGCGAGCTTGATATGCGGGCTGTGGATGGCCGCCGAGTCCGGCGTCGCCCGTACGCCAAATCCCTGGAAGACCAGGCCTTCCGGCGTGATGGCAAAGTTCTCGACCGAGACCTCAAGATCGGTGTCTTCGTAGTGGTAACCGAGCACGGCCGTGAGCTCCGGGCCGGACCAGGCGGCTTGCGCGATCGCCCCGGTGCGCGTTGCCTCGCGAAGCCGCCGCTGCACGCGACCGCCGGCCATCGTCACGCCCTGGAAAATCGTGGTGTCTTCCGCTGATCGATAGGGCTTGAACGACAGGTCAAGGGCATCGCTCGGGTTCAACTCCAGAAACCCGATAAAGTCCGTGTTCTTGTACGTGCCGCGATTGAAGTCGAAGTAATTGCGGTCAATGCCCGGAATTCCGGTTCTTTCGGCGTTGTAAGCGAAGCGGCGATTCTCCGACAGATTCTGAACCTGTGAGAAATCAAGCGCCGGGAACAGATGCTGATCCAGGTCATTGTGATTGACCCACAAACGGAATTGGCCGCGCCCGGCGAACGGTTGCACCGCGGTGGCATTGAGATTCCTGCGTGGTCCGATCTGGCCGGGTCCGCGCCATTGATCGGCCTTGGAATGGGAGCCGGATATCGACAAACGCGTGCCCCAATCGCCCAGCCTGCCGCTATCCAGGCGGCCGAAACTGCGTTGAAACGAATCCGAACCCAGGCCCTGCGATGCTTGCATGCCGGGATTCTCGCGGGCCCAAAGCGGCTGCAAAACAATCGCCCCCCCGCGCGAGCCCACCCCGGTGCCGAGATCCGCCGGAACGGCACCCTTGAACACCGAGATGTTGTCAATGTTCTCCATGTCGTAGATGTAGTCACGGGGGCCGATGGGATTGGCGCCGTAATTGGGCACGCCGTCCAGGGTCAGACTCCCCAGCGTCCCGGGGACACCGCGGATTCGAACATTGCGTTGCTCGGCGCCAAGCCCCAATCCTTCCGAAGCTTCCATGTGAACCCCCGGCAGGATCTTCATCGCCTCCCACACGCTCGACAGCGCGCGCACGCCCTGAAGTTCCATGCCGCGCGCCGTGATTTCGGTGCCGGTATAGACGGTTTCGTTGGTGCGACGAGTCGGCTCCAGCCAGCGCTCGGCCGTGACCAGGATCCGATCGGTTTCCTCGGCCTGCGACATCGCCAGGGTAGTTTCGAAGGCAAACAGGCTGATTGCAAGGACAAGCATGAGAAAGACACGCATCGCGGAATTCCCCTCCCAAGAGGAGCGGTATGACAATATGTGAAAATTATCATACTGGAGGCGGGGAATTTTTGACCGGCATCAATCGCGCGACGATCCCTGCCGGTTTCCTTGCACCTTGGTGTGGGAGCACTAAGCCAGTGCGTTGATCCGGAGGGCAACGGACCGGTTGCCGGGCCCGGGCGTTGTCGACGACCGCCGCCCGAAGGCCGTGGCCATTCGGTTTCCTGTATAATCCTCCTCCCGCGTGCGCCTGTAGCTCAGCTGGATAGAGTACTGCCCTCCGAAGGCAGGGGTCACAGGTTCGAATCCTGTCAGGCGCGCCACATTCTAAAGCCTTTCAACAGCTTAGAAAAAACCTCCAAAATTCCCGGTGATGAATTCATTGCCACCGGTATCAGAAGTGCCCAGAAGTTTCCAACCTCCAGCCCGGCCAATTCGAGTGCTCCCAAATCGCCGATTCTTGCCCGATGACGAAGTGTCGACGTTTCAGTGCCGTCACCGGAATCCCCGAAAGGTGATTTGAGCCACGGTCCCGAATCATGGCTCACGCCGTCCAAGGGGCGCTGCCAGCCGCCGTTCGTCGACTGCCAGAGTGTCGGGAAAGAATCCTGAACCTACCATTGTCCAGATGAAGACTGAAAGGAGGTCCAGCCTTTGTGGGCGGAGAAATTCACTGCCACAAAACAGGTTTACTGTTCTCGGGACTTTGCCTGAGAAGCTTGAAGAGTATATCCTGAACCTACAGCATGGGGCTGCGTTATCTGGCGATCACCAACCGGCAGGAAATTCTGCCCTTTAACTGAAAAACCCGCCATGCAAAGCAGAAGGGCGGGCCATCCGGGATGCTCTTGGATGATTTCAGTTTACGCTGAAACTTCATCATAGCAAATTTTCCGCGACATTGACAAGATTGCGAGGGACATCATGGGCAAAGCCATCTTGGCGTCTACTTCCGACAGGAAAGTCTGCGCACTCGGCGTTGATCTGGGTGCTTGCAACACCGGACTCGCTAGCTTCATCTACGAGCCCGGAGAGGACCCGACAGAAGGGGCGGTTGATGCCGCTCTCATCAAGATACCGATTGATGCCCTGAGCTGGTGGGACCAATCCAGCCGCCGTATCCACCGGCATCAGCGGCGTGGTCACAAACGTCGCAAGCTGGCCCGGCGCATGCTCTGGCTACTCATCAAGGGCTGTCTCGGAGGGCGAACAGACCAGCTTGACAAGCGCGACATTGAACTGATCAATGGCTTGCTGAAACGTCGAGGCTTCACCTTTATGAGCACCGTCGAAGACAGCGATCATGCTTTAGCGTCGATGGAACCTTCCATCATCGCTGCCCTGGTTCCCGAATACTTCACCGCTTCGATGGATCTTGAACAGCAGATTGCCCATCTGAGCGCGGATCTCGCTCGCCTTGAAGTGGTGCTGAGTGCAGACATTTTTCAGCTCAACAAACGTGATCTGAAGAAGATGTTGCGCAATTCGATCGAAGACAAGGCCCTGCTGGAAGAGTCAGTTTCTCATGTCCTGACGGTTGGAAGTGTGCTCAAGGAAATTGACAAGGCGCTCCGTACAGGCCACCGCCATCGCTGTGAGTATTTTCGGGAAATTGCTGCCGATCTTTCAGGCACTGAACGTGGCCAGATTGTTGCCAGAAAGCTAGGAATACCTGCACACACCCTGGCACGCGTGGTAGGGCATCTCAGTAATCTCCAGTTGCGGGCATTGCGTTGGTATTTCAATGACCCAAAGATGAAAAACGGCGGAGACTACTGGGACCACGAGCGCTTTGACCACGTCTTTCGGCGTTGGGTGCGGCGCTGGCAAACGAGAGGCGACCAGTCTATCGCCGTGCGCCGGGAGCAACTGCTCAGCTTTAATGGCAGAGCCGACCAGCTATGGCTGGCACTTGATCCGGAAGCAACCATTCCACCATTCGAGAATCAGAACAATCGCCGACCACCAATCTGCCAGGCACTGCTGCTTTCACCGTCCAAGCTAACGAGACTTTGGCCCGAGTGGCGCGTCGGTACTGGCAATCTGCGTCGCAAGCTGAATAAGGGGTTGGGTCATGATTTGCCTCAGGATGCCTCAGGTGACACACGCTTCTTGCATAGAGTCCTGGACCGCACGATTGCACGTGACCCTTACAAGCTCCGCTTGCTGGTCAGCACCGAAAGCCGGGGGCATATACTCAGCCATGATGCAAGCACGGCCCGTGACCGACTCGCATCCGATTTGGGTAGCCAGCATCTAGCGTCCTTCCTGCGGATAGCCGAACTTTATTACTCGGATGCTGCAGCCGCCAGGCGGGGTGTTTGGTCGATCGAGTCGGCTGCTCCGTTACTGGA
>JBKHEF010000025.1:0-35351 GCA_046540955.1 Wenzhouxiangella sp. | reverse complement strand
GTCCGGGGTGACAAGCTTGCCCCGAACCCCGAACCCCAAAAACTCCCTTAAACTGCAACCCTGGCGCAGTAGTCAACCATTCGTACCAATGATGTTATTCGTCGTTTTATTCATCGCCGGTCTGTTCGGCCTGGCCTGGTGGGTGAGCGTGCCGGTGGTGTGGTGGCAGCGCTGGCTGTTGCGGCTGGCGGTGCTGGCCATGCTGGCCGGGCTGGCCCTGCCGCCGGCGGCCATCGAGTGGCTGCGGGATTTGCTGTCGGCCTTGCTGCCGCTGGCGCGCGAGGCCAGCCAGGCCCAGGGCGCCAGCGTGGTGATGCATTTCGGCCTGTTTGCCGTGGTCTCGGCGCTGCTGTTTGTCGCCCGGGTCGACCTGCACCGGTTTTCGCTGCCGGTGATGGTGGTGCTGGCTTTCGTCATGGAGGGGTTGCAGTTGCTGGTCGACGGCCGGGTGTTCGAGGTGCTGGACATCGTCGTCAACCTGCTGGGGGTCGCGGCCGGCTGGCTGGCGTGGTGGCTGGTTTTTCGGCGCGGGTCTGCTACAGTGACGCCATGGCGGTAGATATCCATTGTCACATCCTGCCCGGGATCGATGACGGGTCGAAAGTGGTCGAGCAGTCGCTCGCCATGGCCCGGATCGCGGTGGATGACGGCATCGAGACCATCTTTGCCACCCCGCATCACCTCAACGGGGTGTATCGCAACGCAGCCGCGGAGATCCGCGCTGCGGTGAAGGCTCTGCAGGAGCAGCTGGATGAGGCAGGGATTGCCTTGAAGCTGTTGCCGGGGGCCGAGAACCACCTGGTCCCGGAGCTGCCGCGCGCCCTGCGCGATGAAACCGCGCTGACCCTGGGCGGCTTCGGCCGCGCGGCGCTGGTCGAGTTGCCGGTCCACGATATTCCGATGGGCGCCGAGGAATTGCTCGACAACATCCGTGGCCAGGGCATTGTGCCGATCATTGCTCATCCCGAGCGCAACACCGCGCTGCGCCGTAATCCCGATCGGCTGGCCGAGTGGGTCGGGGCAGGCTGCCTGTCGCAGGTCACCGCGCAGTCGTGTACCGGCCAGTTCGGTGAGGGGGTGCAGGCCGCTTCAAGAGAAATGATCGCCCGCGGGCTGGTCCATTTCGTCGCCTCTGACGCTCACCGCGACCGGCGTCGCATTCCGCAGATCTCGGCTGGCCGGGCGCAGATCGCCGAATGGGTCGGAGAAGACGTTGCCGAACTGCTGGGCCGGCGCTTTCCGGCCGCCCTGGCGGTTGGTCAATTGCCGGATATCGACGAACTCTATGAGGTGCTGCCCGAGCCGCGCCGGCCGTGGTGGCGGCGCTGGCTGGGGCGCTGAGCGAGCCTTGAACCCGCCTCAGGCCTGGCGGCGACGCAGTCGCAGGCGCCAGCGCAGCAGGCGATGGGCATTGAGCAGCAGCAGGGTGTAGCCGACAAACGCGGCCGCGGCCACGGCAAACATCAGCCACTCCGGCAGCCCCAGCATCCAGCCGGCAATGCCGCCTAGCCCGGTAATCACGACCGCCAGGTGGATCAGGCCAACCGTGGCCGTGACCGAAAAGCCGCTGCGGCTGAGCAGGTGGTGCAGGTGGCTGCGGTCGGGTGCCATCGGGCTCTTGCCCTGGCTGATCCGGCGAAAGGTCAGGGCGACCGTGTCCATGGCCGGAATCAACAGCAGCCAGGCCACGCTGACCGGGTAGACGCTGTCGCGCCCGCCGTGCGTGGCCACGGCAATCGCCAGCCAGGCGGCGGCAAAGCCGAGCATCATGCTGCCCGCATCGCCCATGAACACGCTGGCCCGGTCGCGGAACGGAAAGCGCATGTTCCAGACCAGGAAGCCGGCGGTGGCTGCGGCCATGGTGATGCTGACCGTGATCAGCGACGGCGGCGCGCCGCCCAGCCAGGCGATCACCGCCAGTCCGGCAAAGAACAGAAAGCCGATCCCGCCGGCCAGGCCGTCGACCCCGTCGGCCATGTTGACGACGTTGATCAGAAACACGATGCAGGCGATGCTGAACGGGACCGAGAACGGCCCCAGCCCGACCGGGCCGTAGGCCGGGCCGAGGATGGCGCCGAGGTAGGTCAACTCCATCCCGCCCCACAGCACCGCCATGGCGGCCACTCCGATCTGAACCAGCAGTTTGAGCGAGGCGCGCAGGTCGTGGCGGTCATCAACCATGCCCAGGATCAGCAACACGGTCATGCCGGCCAGCAGCGAGGAGTAGTCGACCAGGTTGTTGCCCTTGACGATCATCGCCAGGGCCAGCGCCAGGAACATCGCCAAACCGCCGGTCAGCGGCACCGAGCCGAAGTGGCGCTTGCGATGACAGGGATTGTCGGTCAGTCCGATCCGCTGGGCCGGGCCGTTGAGCATGGGAATCAGCGCGCTGGCGGCAATGAATGCCGTGCCCGCCCCTACGATACTTTCACTGATCCAATTGAAGTGTTGCATAGCCCCTCTTGCCTTGAATCCACCCTGCGGGCAACGCCAGCTCCCCGCGTACATGTTTCGCAATCTAGCACAGTTTTCCGCACTGCGCCAAGTACAACCGAACGCTGATCCAGCGGCCGCTGCCGACTCAGCGCCTGGCCAGCAGGGTGCCGATGAATATCGCCAGCACCACCTGGGTGGCCGGGATATGCCAGCTGAAATCACCCAGCGCGACCATGCTCAATGCGCCCAGACCTGAGTACAGGGCAATCCGCTCGGTGCTCAGCCGGGCGTTGCGCCACAGTGCAGCGACAACGGCCAGCAGCAGGCCCAGGCCGACCAGGCCGGTTTCGATCAGCCATTGCAGCAGATCGTTGTGCAGGTAGTCGAACCAGCCGCCGATCGCGGCCGGCTGGAACTGCTTGAACACCGCCTCGAACCCGCCCAGGCCAACCCCGTGCAGCCACCAGGCGCGCGGAAACTCGGTGATCACGATGGCAAAGACCTCCAGCCGGGCTTCTTCGCCGCTGGTGGCCAGCAGGCGCTCGGCCAGCGGGGTCAGGCCGTACCAGGTCGCCCCCAGCAGGGCCGCGCCGGCCGCCGCGTAGGCCGGCCAGGCCGAGGCCCCGTGGATCATCTGGCGATGCCGGCCCCACAGCAGCAGGGCCAGCAGAATGCCGCCAACTCCGGCCGCCGAGCCCAGGCGCGAGGCACTGCCGAGCATGGCGGCCCCGATGATGGCGCCGCTGATCAGGCTGCCGGCGATGCGCACTTCCAGCGGTAGCCGGCTCAGGCCCGGGACTTTCCGCATGTACCAGATCCCCACCGCCAGCGGCCAGGTCAGGGCCAGGTAGGCGGCAAACAGGTTGCGGTTGGAGAAACTGCCGTGGACAAAGCCCGGGTTGTTGCGCGGCCAGATGCCCAGCACGGTGTCTGATCCGGTGGCGTGCGACAGCAGCCCGTACAGGCCCTGGAACAGGGCCATGGCGACCACCGCCAGCCACAGCCACATGCGCATCTGTCGCGGCAGGCTGGCGGCCAGCCAGGCGAGGGTGAACAGGGCGATGAACGCCGCCCAGCCGCGCAGGCTGGCGCCGACGTCCGGCGACCAGGTCAGCGGGCTGAAGCCCGGCTGCTGCCAGAGCGGGTCGGGGTAGGGTCCGAACAGGGCCGCCAGCCCTTTCAGTGGCAGGATCTGGAGGGTCACCAGCCCGGTCAGGAGGCCGGCAAAGACCAGCCAGCCGCGCGGCGGGCGCTGGATCTGGCCCGACAGCGCGCCGCCGGCCGCGGCCAGTGCGGCCAGCCAGACCAGCACCATCAGGCTGGCGCTCAAGGTTGCTGCGGTCCGGTGGCCCATCATCAGTGGCAGGACCAGCACCAGGGCCGCCACCACCCCGGTGGTGGCGATCAGCGCCGGGGGTGTGGCCGGGCGGGCCGGCTCCCGGTTCAGGCGCACCCGCGAGGCCCGCCGGCGTGCGGCCGGATGTTCGATGACTTCAGTAGTCAATGGCGGCAATCCTCAACTGGCCGTCGGGATCTGCTTCCAGCGTATAGCGGATGAGCTGTTCGGCATGGGTGGCGCGCCGGTCGGGGTAGGCCACCCACAGCTCGAACAGCGCGGTGACCTGCCAGCCGCTGGGCACCGGCTCGATCCGCGCGACGGTCACTTCCAGCCGGCGGCTGGTCGATTCGGTGAACAGTCGGCGGTAGCTGCTCCGGAACCAGTCGCGGCCGCGGTTGCGGTTCTCGCGCGGGTTGGCGGTCAGGACGGCCATGAAGGCGTCGATGTTGCCCTGGGTGAAGGCGGATTCGTAGGCGGACAGGAGGGTGGCGACCCGGGTTTCTATGGGGTCGGGTTCGGGGTTTGGGGTTCGGGGTTCGGGATTCTGGGTTCCGGTTTCCGGGTTCGGGAGTTCGGGTTCCTCGGTTGGTTCGGGAGCTGGCGCGGGTTCCGGGTTTGGACCCCGGGTCAAGCCCGGGGTGACATTGTTGGGGGTTTGGGGTTCGGGGTTCGGGGTTCGGGTTTCCGGGTTCGGGTTTCCGGGTTCCGGGGTTGACTCGGATTCCCGGGTTGGTTTGGGTTCCGGGGTTGGATCTCGCTCCGGGGTTGGCTGGGACTCCAGCGTTGGCTGGGGCTCCGGAGTTGGCTGGACCTTCGGCGTTGACTGGGGGTCCGGGAGGCGGAATTCTTTCAGGCCCTGGGGGGGTTCGAAGCGGGTTTCGGACAGGTCCATTCGGGCGGCCAGGGCTTCGGCCAGGATGGGGTCCTGGGGTTCGGGGTTTGGGCCCCGGGTCAAGCCCGGGGTGACAGGGTTGGGATCCTGGGTGACATTGTTGGGACCCCGGGATTCGGGGTTCAGGCCCCGGGTCAAGCCCGGGGTGACATTGTTCGGGGTTTGGGGTCCAGGATTCCGATTTTCGGGTTCCGGATCTCGGGTTTCGGGTTCCGGGTTCCAGGTTCCGGGTTCCGGGGGCGTAGGGGTTTGTCGGGTCTGGGCCAGGGTGGGGGCGGTCTGGATGCCTTGGGTCGGGGTTTCGGGTTGTGCAGCGGTTGCCGTTTCGGCTGGCCTGGCTTGAGGGCTGGGGTTTTCGATCGCCGCCCCGGGGCGCGATGTCGGGGCCGGGTCGAGCAGGTAGATCAGCAGCAGGGGGACCAGCATCAGCGCGGCCAGGCCGCCGAGGATCTTGGCCTGCAGGTTCTCTACGTTGCGCAGGCGCCAGCGCAGGCGGCGCAGCGGGCCGGGTTCGGCCGGGGTCAGGCGGGCCGATCCGCGCGGATTGCGCGGCTTGTAGCTGCCGGTCTCGGCGGTGGGTGTGGCGGTGGCGATGGTGGACGCGACCGGTTCGGCCCGTCGATAGGCCTGGTAGGCGGCATGGATGAACTGCGAGCGCGAGGTCAGCCAGTCGGCATGGTCGGCGAAGCGGTCGGGGTGGAAGGCGTTCATCAGGCGCCGGTAACGGGCCTTGCGCACGTTGTCTTCCTCGCGCGCCGAGACGAACGCGGCCTCCAGTTCCAGGCCGTCGGGGCTGAACAGGGCGTCGTCGAGGTCTTCGTAGACCTGGCGCAGCAGCTGCGGTTGCTCGCCGGCCGGGCCCAGCTGCTGGATCAGTACGCCGGCACCGCGCCGCTCGCCGCCGGCCAGCCAGGTCAGCAGGGCGTCGAGTTCCGGTGCGGTCAGCTGGCCGGTGCGGTCGTTGAGGATGCGCTCGGCCAGGCGCTCGAAATCGGTGGTCTGATCGTTCATGGTGCCTCGATCGTACCGGTTTCCGGCTGCACCGGGGCCGGCTCGAGCTGCAGGCCGGCCAGCTGCAGTTCACCGCCCAGGTTGCGGTCGAAGTTCCGGGTCCGGCGTCTGAGCACCTGCAGCTGCAGGCGGTCGCCGGGTTCGGTCAGCTCGATGTCGACGGCAAACGGTTGCCAGTCGAAATCCGCCGAGGGCAGCTCGACGCTGGCCCGCATCGGCCCTTCGAGCTCGCGCAGGTACAGCCCGGGCAGGCTGCGGGTGGTCAGCGTATCGGCCTTCCACCAGCCGCTGAAGCGGTAGCGCCCGGGCGGCGGGGCCGGGAAGCGCAGCAGCGGCCGTACCAGGTGGATGTTTTCGTTGCCGTCGAAGACCAGGCGCAGCGCGCCATCGGTCCCGGCCGGGCCGGACGCGACCCGCTCCAGTTGGGCCCCGGCCGGCACCCGCAGGTCCCAGCCGAAGGTGGCCAGTGCCTCCGGTGCAAACGCGAACTGCCCGCCGGGGATATCGCCGGGGCGGTAGTCGGGATCGAGTTGCTGCCACAGCGCGAGTACGGCTTGATCGTCGCCATCGGCCAGCAGGGCCTGGATGTATTCGCGCACGGCCAGGTCGTCAGGCGCGCGCGGCTGGTCCAGCCGGCGCCACACCGCCCGGGCCAGTTCGGGCTGGCTGCTGATGCGGGCGTGGCGCATGGCCTGGACCAGGTAGTCCTCGCCCGGCGGCAGGATCCGGTCCAGGCGCTGGTCGGGGTCGGGCAGCCAGCGTGAGGCAATGAACAGCGCCGAGTTGACCTGGTTGGGCTGGTCGATCAGCCACAGCCGCAGGTAGTCGGCCACCAGATCGACGTCGCCGAAGTTCTGGGCCAGGTTGGCCGCGCGCCAGCGCAGCTCGCGGTGGTTTGGCTGGATGGCAATGGCCGCTTCCAGGCGCTGGCGGCTGAGCTGGGGGTCGGGATTGAGTTCGCGGTCAATGCGCGCGCGCAGCAGCCAGCGCCAGGGATCAAGCGGGTAGCGGGTCAGCTGCCAGCCCAGCGCCTCGGCCGAAGCGGCCGGATCCAGCCGCCAGCGCGCTTCCAGGCGGCCGGCCAGCTCGCGCCCGGCCAGGCCGCCCCAGGGCTGCTGCCCGGCCAGGTCCTGCAGCCGGCTGATCGGGTCCTGCTCAGCCGCCCGGCGCAGGGCGGTGTATTCGCTGGTCGCGATGCCGGCCGCAGCCAGCAGCGGCAGGGCCCACAGCAGGACCCGGGGGCTTGGGCGAACAAGACTCGGCATCGTTGTTGGGCATGGTCGCAGGTTGGATGGTCAGGATGCAGCCGTCTTGCCAAGGCGGGGCGCGTCTTCGCCGGCCGCCTCATCGTGATCGTCGTCATGGCTTTCGTAGCTGTAGTAGTACGACGAGTAGTAGGCATACTCGGGGCTGTCCAGATCGACCCCGTTGAGGACGATGCCCAGCACCGGTGCCTGGACCTGGGCCAGGCGCTTCATGCACACCCGGAAGTTGTCCTTGCCGGTTTCGCCGGCCTTGGCCACGAACACCACCCCTTCGGACTGGCGTGACAGGATCAGGGCATCGGCCAGCCCCAGCACCGGCGGGGAATCGATGATGACGATGTCGAACGCGCGCTTGCAGCCCTGGATGACTTTCTCCAGGCGTTCCGACGACAGCATCTCGGCCGGGTTGGGGGTCGAGGAGCCGGCCGGCATCATGAACAGGCCGTTGACATGCGTGGGATAGATCGCGCTGTTGTCCTTGCCGCTGTTTTCGAACAGGGCAATGCGGTTGGTCAGCCCCGGCGAGCGCGGCCGGTTGAACTCGCGGTGGACGCGCGGCTTGCGCAGGTCGGCATCGATCAGCAGCACGCGGCTGCCGTTCTGGGCCAGCACGGTGGCCAGGTTGATCGCGCAGGTGGTCTTGCCCTCGCTCATCGAGGCGCTGGTGAACATCAGCACCTGGGGCATGCCGTGGGCGGTGGAAAAGCCCAGGCTGGTGCGCAGCGAGCGGAACGCCTCGGACACGCCCGAGGAAGGCTTGGTGGCGCTGTAGTGGGAGATGCTGTGGTCGGGATTTTCGACCACCGAGGGCCGTTTTTTCTGCTTGCCGTCGCGGCCCTTGAACTTGACCAGCGGCACCATGCCCAGGACCGGGCGGTCGACCAGGCGTTCGATGTCTTCGACCCGGCGGATCGAGCCGTCGAGGAACTCCAGCAGCAGGGCCAGCCCGACCCCGGCCATCAGGCCGAGCACGGCGGCCAGGGCCAGGTTGCGCGGCAGGTTGGGCTTGAACGGGCTGCCGGCCACGCGTGCGGCATCGATGACGGCGACGTTGTTTTCCTGCACGCCGGCGGCCACGCCGATTTCCTTCATGCGCTGCAGCAGGCCGTCGTAGAGCTCGCGGCTGGTCTCGAATTCACGCCGCAGGATGTTGTACTGCACGCCGCGCTCGTTCAGGCCCATGATGAACTGCTCGCGCTGGGCGATGGCATCTTCCAGCGAGGCCTCCTGTACGCGCAGGTTGTCGTAGCGGCCGAGAATGTTGTCGACGATGGTGGCGCGGCGGTTGGCGATTTCGCGCTCGAGTTGTTCGATCCGGCCGAGCACCTCCTGCACGGCCGGAAAGCCGTCCATGAAACGCTCCGAGAGGCTGGTGTACTCGGTATTGGCCTCGAGCAGGCGACGCTCGAGGTCTTCGAGCACTTCGCTGTTGACGATCGGATCGAGGGCGTTGATGCGGCCCTGGTCAATGAGCTCACGCCAGGCCGAGAGCTGGACCAGCTCGGTCTGGATCTCGCTCAAGCGGTTGCTGAGCTGGCGCAGGCCTTCGCGCGACATCTCCAGGCGTTCTTCAAGGTCGGCGATGTTGCTTTGGCGGGCAAAATCCATCAGCGCCTGGTCGGAGCGCTCGAGGTTGATCCGCATCTCGTTGAGTTCTTCCTCGAGAAATACCCGCGCCTCGGCCCCGGCATCGACCCGCCGCTGCATGTTGGCGCGGGTGTACTGCTCGGCCACCGCGGTGGCGACGCGCGCGGCGAACTCGGGGTCGAAGGCGATGAAGCTCAGGTTGACCAGCTGCGAGTTGCGCACGGGCTGGACTTCGATGCGCTCGCGCAGGCGTTCGGCGGCGGCTCTAACCGGGTCGCGCTGCTCGTCTTGTTCCGCATCATCGCCACCGCGCAGAACCCCGAGCAGGCTGCGCAGTTCTGCCACCACGCTGCGCTGGCGGATTTCGCCGGTCAACTCGGGGTGGTTCTGCAGGTTCTCGGCCCGCACCACCGCTTCGGCCAGCGAGCGGCTGCGCAGGATCTCGGTCTGGGTGGTGAGGAATTCCTGGTAGCCGCGTCCTACGCCGGCCCCCTGCTCGTTGGCAAAGTCCTCGTAGGCAAGGATGCGCGAGCCCTGCGGGGTGATCTGCAACTGCACGGTCGAGCGGTATTCCGGCACCATCAGCAAGGTCGCCAGCAGCGCGGCCACGACGATGATCGCCAGCACGCCAATCACGGTCCAGCGCCGCTTGACCAGGATGCGCCAGTACTCGCGCAGGTCAATGGTATCGTCGTCGTCGACGCCGGCCTGGACGGTGGGGTCGTAGACGGCCATCTGCTGCCCGCCGGCCTGGACCGGCTGCAGGTGATGGACGGGTTTTTTGTCCTTGTCGTCGCTCATGTCGTTCTACAGCGGTCGGAAGCCAAGCAGGGCGATGGGGGCGGCAGCGCGCAGAAAACCGTTCCAGGCCGAACGCATTCCGCTGGTTTCAACCACCACTACATCCCCATTCTGCAGAGGGACATCACTATCGGGATTTTCCCGGATCATCTTGTAATCGATCTCGCGGGATTCCCAGACGCCGGTTTCGCGATTGCGGCTGAGAACCCGGATGTCGGACCGGTCTGCCTCGAATGCCAGCCCACCGGCCTCGGCCAGGGCCTTGAGAACACTGGTGTCGGTTCTCTGCGCGTACGCGCCCGGACGTTCAACCGCGCCCTCCACATACACATAGCCGCCACGTGGCACGTTGATCATCGCGCCTTCGCCCAGGACCAGGTTGTACTGACCGGCCTCGCGCATGAGGTCTTCGATGTTGATGATCAGGGTGCGGGTGCTGGGGCGGCCGGTGTCGGGGTCCGGCACGCGGTCGGTCAGGTAAACCTGTTGGCCGGCTTCGCGGTCGATGCCGCCGGCCATGGCCAGGGCCTCGATCAGGGTGGTCTGGCGGGTGGTGTTGTAGACCCGCGGATTTTCCACGGCACCGACCACGGTGAACTGCTGGCTGCGGTACTCGGTGACCTCGGCCGAGACCTGCGGGTTGCGCAGGTAGTTCTGCGCCAGGGCGTCGGCGACGGCCTCCTCCAGTTCGCCCAGGCTCAGGCCGGCAACCGAAACCGACCCGACCAGCGGCAGCAGGATGGCCCCGGCACCATTGATACGATACTCGCGCGACAGTTCCTCGACGCCGAGGATATCGATCCGCACCCGGTCCTCGGGGCCGACCCGGTAGACCCGGTCGGAACCGCTGTCGACCGCCAGCATCAGCAGCTGCTCGTTGATTTCGCTGACCCGCTCGCGCTCTTCGAGCTGGGCCTGGAAGTCGTCGACGGAGTTTTCGGGGGTGTCGCCGCGCGTGGCGCAGGCAGACAGCATCAGGGCAACGGTCGCAAGCGCCACCGCCTTCAACAGGGATAGTCTGGTCATCGGCCTTTTCTCAGAAATAAAGAAAGCGGTGCCGGGGCACCGCTTTCCAGGTCTGAATGCGCGCTTCAGAACACAACCGGAAGCGGGCAACCCATATTACGGGCTGACGGGTTCCGGTTCCGGATCATCGTCATCTTCGAAGGCAACCTTGTAGACACCGAAGCCGGCAGCGGCCACGGCCAGGCCACCAAGAATGGGATTGGCGGCAAACCAGGCGCCGATTCCGCCGGCGCCACCGCCGGTGGCTTCGACCTGGACCTGGACCTGCTCGATCCGGTCAGCATTGAACGAGACCTGCTCGCCGCTGACGACCTGGTACTGCAGGGCACCACTGCTGTCACGCGCGGTGAGGACGCCTTCCTGGACCGAGACCTGCAGCGAGCCGTCTTCCATCCGCTGCACCATGCCCACCGAGCCGGCCTCGGTATTGGAGACCTGCATCACCTGCACGTCGGCCGGAGCGGTCGAGAAGGTGTACTCGCCGCTGACCAGTTCCATGGTGGCGCCATCTTCTTCAATGGCATACAGCAAAACGCCGTCATCCAGGGCGACTTGCAGGCCATCGTCGGTCGAAACGCTGGCGGTGGTGTTTTCAGCGAAACCGAAGCTGGCGCCGCTGTCGAGATTCAGCAGCGCCTGGCTGCTGCCGGTCTGGATCTGATCACCAGAGAACCAGCCATAGGTGGTGTCGCGCAACGAGATGCTGCTGTCAGCACCCTGCTGGGCGACGCGGGCGTTGCCCCGGACTTCAAGTTCTCCAATCGGGCTTGCGGCCGATGCTGAAACGGCGCACAGCGCGGCGCAGCCAGCGATGACTGCCGATTTCCCCAAGAATCTTTTCGCGGCTTGCATGAGATGTCTACCTCTACTTGAAAAATTTGCCAAAGCACCGACCCGATTGCCAGCACGGGGTCAGATCATAACCAAGGTCTGTGAGGAGAGTCAAACCCAATCTGCCCGGCGGCTGCCGGCAATTGGCTACAATGCGCGCCTGGTCTGTCCATGGGGGCTGCATGAACTTAAGCCATCTCGACCGCCTCGAAGCCGAGGCGATCCACATCATTCGCGAAGTTGCCGCCGGGTTCAAGAACCCGATCATGCTCTATTCGGTCGGCAAGGACTCCTCGGTGCTGCTGCACCTGCTGGTCAAGGCGTTTTACCCGGCGCCGCCGCCGATTGCCCTGATGCACATCGACACCGGCTGGAATTTTGGCGAGATGATCGGTTTTCGCGACCGTCGGGCCGAGGAAACCGGCTGCCGGCTGATCGTCCATGTCAATCCCGAGGGGCTGGAGCAGGGCATCAACCCCATCGACCACGGCGCGACCGTGCATACCGACGTGATGCTGACCCAGTCGCTGCGCCAGGCCCTGAGCAAGCACAAGGTCGATGCCGCGCTCGGCGGGGCGCGCCGCGACGAGGAGAAATCGCGCGCCAAGGAGCGGGTGTTTTCCTTCCGCACCGCCCAGCACCGCTGGGACCCCAAGAACCAGCGGCCTGAATTGTGGAACCTCTACAACGCCCGCATTCACGCCGGCGAGAGCGTGCGGGTGTTTCCGCTGTCGAACTGGACCGAGCTGGATATCTGGCTCTACATCTATCGCGAAAAGGTCCAGGTGCCGGAGTTGTACCTGGCCGCCGAGCGCCCGACCGTGATCCGCGACGGGCTGATCATCATGGTCGATGACGAGCGCCTGCCGGTCGACCCGGACGAGATCACCACGCGCAAGGTGCGCTTCCGCACCCTGGGCTGCTACCCGTTTACCGGCGCGGTGGAGTCCGAGGCCGACACCATGGACAAGGTCATTGCCGAGATGCTGGCGGTGACCTCCTCGGAGCGCCAGGGCCGGGCGATTGACCGCGACGAGGCCGCCTCGATGGAGAAAAAGAAGATGGAGGGCTACTTCTGATGGTGACCTCTCTTAAGCAGTATCTCCATGAACACGAGACCAAGCCGCTGCTGCGCCTGATCACCTGCGGCAGTGTCGATGACGGCAAGAGTACGCTGATCGGGCGCCTGCTCTACGACGCCAAGCGCCTGTTCGAAGACCAGATCCAGACCCTGGAGGCCGATAGCCAGCGCTTCGGCACCCAGAACGAGAAGCTGGACTTTGCCCTTCTGGTCGACGGCCTGGCCGCCGAGCGCGAGCAGGGCATCACCATCGATGTCGCCTACCGCTTCTTTGATACCGACCGGGCCAAGTTCATCGTCGCCGACTGCCCGGGCCACGAGCAGTACACCCGCAACATGGCCACCGGGGCCTCGACCGCGCGCCTGGCGGTGGTGCTGATCGATGCGCGCAAGGGTGTGCTGACCCAGACCCGCCGGCACAGCTATATCTGCTCGCTTTTGGGCATCGACCACATCGTGCTGGCAGTCAACAAGATGGACCTGGTCGATTTCGACCGATCGGTGTTCGAGCGCATCGTCGCCGACTACCGCTTCCTGGCCGACCAGCTGGGCATTGCCCGGGTCACCGCCATCCCGATCTCGGGCCTGGACGGCGACAACGTCACCCAGGCCTCGCACAACACGCCCTGGCACAAGGGCCCGACCCTGCTCGATGCGCTCGAGACCGCCGCGGCCGAGACCGGCAAAGTGCCCGATGGCGCGTTCCGGGTGCCGGTGCAGTGGGTCTGCCGGCCCAACCAGAACTTCCGCGGCTTTGCCGGGCCGCTGCTGGGCGGGCCGCTGGCGCTGGGCGATGCGGTGGTGGCGCTGCCCTCGGGCCGGCGCTCGACCGTGGCCGGGCTGCACGTGGCCGGCGAGAAGGTCGAGCGCGCCGTGGCCGGGCAGGCGGTGATCGTCGAGCTTTCCGAGGAGATTGATGTCAGCCGCGGTGACGTGCTGGCCGCGGCCAACGATCCGCCGGAGGTGTCCGACCAGTTTGGCGTGCACCTGTTGTGGATGGACGTCGATCCGCTCAAAGTGGGGCGCAACTACTGGATCCAGACCGGCACCAGCCTGGTCGGCGGGCGGGTCAGCGAGATCAAGCACCAGATCGACGTCAACACCCAGGAGCACCTGGCCGCGCGCGAGCTTTCGCTCAATGCCGTCGCCCGGGTCGACCTGGAACTGGACCGGGCGATCCCGTTTGAGCCGTATGAGGCCAACCGGGATCTGGGCAGTTTCGTGCTCATTGACCGCCAGACCAATGGCACGGTCGGGGCCGGGGTGATCGACTACGCCCTGCGGCGTGCCCAGAATGTGCACTGGCAGGCGGTGGATGTCGACCAGGCCGCGCGCGCCCGGCTCAAGGGCCAGGCACCGAAGTGCGTGTGGCTGACCGGGTTGTCGGGCTCGGGCAAGTCCACCATTGCCAACCTGGCCGAGAAGAAGCTGCTGGCCATGGGCCACCACACCTACCTGCTCGACGGCGACAACGTCCGCCATGGCCTCAACCGCGACCTGGGGTTCACCGAGACCGACCGGATCGAGAACATCCGCCGGGTCGGCGAGGTCGCTCGCCTGATGACCGACGCCGGCCTGATCGTGCTGGTCAGCTTCATCGCCCCCTACCGCTCCGAGCGGCGCATGGTGCGCGAGCGCTTTGCTGACGGTGAGTTCATTGAGGTATTCGTCGACACCCCGCTGGAGGTGTGCGAGCAGCGCGACGTGAAAGGGCTCTACGCCAAGGCCCGCGCCGGCCTGATCCCCAACTTCACCGGCATCAGCGCGCCGTACGAGGTGCCGGAAAACGCCGAGATGGTGTTGAAGACGGTGGAGGCGAGTGCGGAGGAGTTGGCGGAGGAACTGGTGCGGGTGGTTCTCTCAGAGAGGTAGGCTCAGCACTGGTCCACGCATCTCAATATGGCTAGAATAGCTGTTTTAGCCGGCAGGATCGAGTCATGAAAAGCTTCACCGCCCTGGAGGCGAAGAATCGCTTTGGACAGGTCATCGAGGCCGCTCAGCGTGAGCCGGTGACAGTCACCCGCCAGGGCCGCCCCAGCGTGGTGATCGTTTCGGCTGAGGAGTACCAGCGACGCCAGAGCAGGGCCTGGCAGAATCTGCTGGCGGTGATGGAGGAAACCGGCCGCTATGCCAGTGCGCAAGGTCTGACCGAAGAGGCGCTCGATCAGCTGCTGGCCGATGAAAGCTGATCGGGTTGTTGTCGATACCAATGTCTTGATCAGCGCGCTTTTGCTGCCGGCTGGTCCGCCTGGTCTGGTCGTCACCCATCTTGCCAACTCAAATGCAACGCTTCTGCTCTCTCGGGTGACGTTTCTCGAGTTGGCTACCCGGCTTGATCGCCCGAAGTTCGATCGTTATCGGACTCGGGCGCAGATGAATCGATACCTGGAATGGCTGGCCGATGTGGCTGAATGGATCAAGCCGTCGATTTGCATCGAAGCCTGTCGCGATCCTGATGACAACCGTTTTCTGGAGGTGCTGGTCGCCGGCGACGGTGATGTTCTGATCAGTGGGGATGCTGATCTTCTGGCACTGCATCCGTTTGAGGGGCGTCCGATTGTTGCGCCGGGGGTGTTTCTGGCGGAGCTTTGATGATGGCGGAGAGGGAGGGATGGACTGCGCGCCTTGCGGCGCTTGCCCTTCGGGTGCGGCTTGCGCCGCATCGTCCTCGCTGCGCTCGGTTCGAACCTAAGGGTTTGAATCGATCTTCCCTCACAGCGATCATCAAAAAAGCCCGCGCAAGGCGGGCTTTTCTGATGATGGCGGAGAGGGAGGGATTCGAACCCTCGATGAGGCTACAAACCCCATACTCCCTTAGCAGGGGAGCGCCTTCAGCCACTCGGCCACCTCTCCGTAAACTCTATTGTCGCATTCCTTCGATGGGTTGGCGCAGGGTGCTTTCCATCGAAGCCGGGTAGGATACCGTTTGCGGGGTTTCAGGTAAAGCCCTGCGCAATGTTAGACTGCGAACTGGTTGTCAGCAGGGCCCCCGAATGCTGGAGCAGTCCAGACCCGAACGTGGCCGGCGAGAGTCTCGCCTGGTGGCGTTTTTTCGCGGGTTCTTGCGCAGCCCGGAGCAGGTCGGTTCGGTGGTGCCGAGTTCGCGCTTTCTTGAGCAGCGGCTGGTGCGCACCGCCGGGGTGGCACGGGCGCGCTGCGTGGTCGAGTTGGGGCCGGGCACGGGCGGGACGACGCGGGCCCTGCTGGCCGCGATGCCGGCCGATGCCCAGTTGCTGACGATCGAGCTCGACCCCCGCTTTGCCGAGTTGCTGGCCGAGATCGACGACCCGCGCCTGATCTCGCATGCCGGCAGTGCCGCCGACCTGGGCCAGATTCTCGACCAGCACCACCTGCCGGCGCCCGAGGCCATTGTCTCCGGGATCCCGTTTTCGACCATGCCGCGCGATGTCGGCAACGCCGTGCTCGAGGCCATTCGCGACCGGCTGGCACCGGGCGGGGTATTCGTGGCCTACCAGTTCCGCGGCCATGTCGGGCGCATGGGGCGGGAAGTTTTGGGGCGGCCGGATATCGAGATTGAGGCGCTGAACGTGCCGCCGATGCGGTTTTTCAAGTGGGTTCGGGGTTAAGGGTTCGGGGTTCAGGAAAACCAGAATGGAACCTACCCGAACCCCGAACCCCAAACCCCGAACCCGATCATCCCCCCGGCAAGCTCAAAATCGCACTGGCAATCGAGAAGTAAACCAGAATCCCCAAAACGTCAGCCACCGAAGTGATCAGCGGGGTGCTGGCCGTGGCCGGGTCCATGTTCAGACGTTGCAGGATGAATGGCAGCAGCATGCCGATCATTGCGCCCATGATGACCACCGCCAGCATCGCCAGACCCACCACCAGGGCCAGCTGAATACCCAGCTCCGGCCCGCCGCGCCAGATGCCGACCAGCGAGACGGCCAGGCCCATGGTCAGGCCCAGGCCCAGGGCGACGGCAAATTCCTTGCCCCACAGTTTCAGCCAGTCGCGCGCCTCGACATCGCCGGTGGCCAGGGCGCGCACCATCAGGGTGGCCGACTGGCTGCCGGCGTTACCGCTGCCGGCGATGATCAGCGGCAGGAAGAACACCAGCGCAATGACCGCTTCGATGGCCGGCTCGAACATCGCGATGGCCAGGCCGGAGACCAGGTTGACCACCACCAGGATCAGCAGCCAGCCGATGCGCTTGCGGTACAGAAAGCCGGCCGAGGCCTCGCGCAGGGAAATGTTCAGGCTGCCGGTGCCGCCGAGCTTGTGGAAGTCCTCGGTGATCTCCTGCTCGGCCACGTCCATGATGTCGTCGACCGTGACGATGCCGAGCATCACGCCGTTCCTGTCGGTGACCGCCAGGGTGTTGATGTCGTAGCGCTGGATGACCTGGACCGCTTCTTCGCGGTCGTCGGCGGCCTGGACCGAGTAGAACTCCTCGTCCATCAGCGCCTCGACCCTGGCGTCCTGGCGGGCGAGGATGAAGTCCTTGAGCTTGACCGCATCAAGCAGGTGGCCGCGCTCGTCGGTGACGAACACGAAGTTGATCGTCTCGCCGCGGTGGGCTTCGTGGCGAATGTGGTCCAGCGCCCGGGCCACGGTCCATGAGGGCCGCACGGCCACGAAACGCGGGGTCATCAGGCGGCCGATCGACTCTTCCGGGTAGCCGAGCAGCTTCAGCGACTGCTTCAGATCGTCGGGGCTTAACAGCTTGAGGACGTTTTCCAGGTCTTCGGGCGCCAGGCTCTCAAGGAAGGCGGTGCGGTCGTCGGGCACCATCTCCTTGAGCAGGCGGCGGGCCTCGTTCTGCTCGAGGCTGTCGATGACCTCGCGCTGCAGGCCCGGGGTCAGGTAGGAGAAGGTATCGGTTCGCCGCTCGGCCGGCAGGGTGCGCAGAATGGCCAGGCGCTCTTCGGCTTCGAGCTCGCCCATGGCATCGGCGATGTCCTGGACGGCCATCTCCTCGAGCTTCTCGGCCATCTCCCCGGCCCGTTCCAGGCGGATCAGGGCGATGAGTTCGATGATGGCGCCTTTTTCTGCCATGGGTCGGGTCCGGGGCGGGTTGGTGACTATGGTATCAAGCCGGCCAGCGAGGGCTCGCTGTTATAATGCGTGATCGCCCCGCCGGAGTTGTTTTTTTCACCATGCGCCTGATCGAAGAAGCCCTGACGTTTGACGATGTCTCCCTGGTGCCGGCCTACTCCGAGGTGCTGCCGCGCGACGTCGATCTGTCGACCCGGATTACCCGCGATCTGCGCCTGAACGTGCCGCTGGCCTCGGCGGCCATGGACACCGTGACCGAGGCCAGGCTGGCTATCGCCATGGCCCAGGCCGGCGGGGTCGGGGTGATCCACAAGAACATGACCGTCGAGCGCCAGGCCGAGCAGGTCCGGATCGTCAAGAAATACGAGGCCGGCGTGATCAAGAACCCGATCACGGTCAGCCCGTACACCACCATCCGCGAGGTCATCGACCTGACTCGCCTGCACAACATCTCGGGCGTGCCGGTGGTCGATGACAACGAGCTGGTCGGCATCGTCACCAGCCGCGACATGCGGTTCGAGAAAAAGCTCGATGACCCGGTGCGTAACATCATGACGCGCAAGGACAAGCTGGTCACCGTGCAGGAGGGTGCCGGCCAGGACGAGGTGCTGGAATTGCTCCACCGTCACCGGATCGAAAAAGTCCTGGTGGTCAACAAGCGCTTCGAGCTCAAGGGCCTGATCACGGTCAAGGATATCCAGAAGTCCAAGGATTTTCCGAACGCGGCCAAGGACAGCGCCGAGCAGCTGCTGGCCGCCGCTGCGGTGGGCACGGCCGGCGATACCGAGGACCGGATTGCCGCGCTGGTGGCCGCCGGAGTCGACATCATCGTTATCGACACCGCGCACGGTCACTCCAGCGGCGTGCTGGAGCGCATTCGCTGGACCAAGTCGCACTACCCGGACGTCCAGATCATTGGCGGCAACGTCTCGACCGGTGACGGGGCCCGCGCGCTGGCCGATGCCGGGGCCGACGGGGTCAAGATCGGCCAGGGGCCGGGCTCGATCTGTACCACCCGGGTGGTGGCCGGGGTCGGCGTGCCCCAGGTCACCGCGGTGGCTGCCGCAGCCGAGGCGCTTAGAGAGCTGTCGGTGCCGGTGATTGCCGATGGCGGGATCCGTTTTTCCGGTGACCTGGCCAAGGCGGTGGCCGCCGGTGCCTCGGTGGTGATGATCGGCAGCCTGCTGGCCGGTACCGAGGAAGCGCCCGGCGAGGTCGAATTGTTCCAGGGCCGCTCTTACAAGAGCTACCGCGGCATGGGCTCGCTGGGCGCGATGCAGCAGGGCTCCAAGGACCGTTACTTCCAGGCCGAAACTGAAGCCGAGAAGCTGGTGCCCGAAGGCATCGAGGGCCGGGTGCCGTACAAGGGCTCGCTGGAAGGCGTGATCCACCAGCTCATGGGCGGCCTGCGCTCAAGCATGGGCTACGTCGGCTGTGCCACCATCGACGAGATGCGCAACAAGCCGAGATTTGTCCGCATCACCGCCTCGGGCGTGCGCGAATCCCACGCCCATGATGTGACGATTACCAAGGAAGCGCCCAACTACAAGCTAGGCTGAAAGAGCGGGTTCAGGGTTCGGGGTTCGGGGTTCAGGAAAACCTGGATCGGAGCCCAACCCGAACCCCCGAACCCCGAACCCCGAACCCCGAACCCCGAGTCTTTCCATGACTGACATCCACGCCGACCGCATCCTGATCCTGGACTTCGGCTCGCAGTACACCCAGCTGATCGCGCGCCGGGTGCGCGAGATCGGGGTGTATTCCGAGATCATGCCGTTCGATGCCGGCGACCAGGCGATTGCCGAGTTTGCTGCCTCGGGCATTATTCTTTCGGGCGGGCCGGAGTCGGTGGCCTTCGACGACAGCCCGCGCATTCCGCCGGTGGTGTTCGAGCTGGGCGTGCCGCTGCTGGGGATCTGCTACGGCATGCAGGCCATGGCCACGCATTTCGGTGGCACGGTCAGCCCGTCGGATGAAAAGGAGTTCGGTTACGCCGAAGTCGCGCTAAACGAGCCAGGCGAGCTGTTCCGCGGCATCGAGGATCGTATCGATCCCGCCGGCCGGGCGCTGCTGGAAGTCTGGATGAGCCACGGCGACAAGGTCACCGCGCTGCCGATCGGCTTCAAGACCCTGTGCACCACTCCGTCAGCGCCGATTGCCGGCATGGGTGATGATGCCCGCCGCTACTACGGCCTGCAGTTCCATCCCGAGGTCACCCACACCGCCCAGGGTCGGCGCATCCTGGAGCGCTTTGTCCACGAGATCTGCGGCTGCGGATCAACCTGGACGACCGAGGCGATCATCGATGACCAGCTCGAACGGGTGCGTGAGCAGGTCGGCTCCGACACCGTGCTGCTCGGCCTGTCGGGCGGGGTCGATTCGTCCGTGGTCGCGGCCCTGCTGCACGAGGCCATTGGTGATCAGCTGCTGTGCATCTTCGTCGATACCGGCCTGTTGCGCTACCAGGAGGGTGATCAGGTCATGGCGACGTTTGCCGAGCACTTAGGCGTTCGGGTGGAGCGGGTCAACGCGCGCGATCAGTTTCTCAATGCCCTGGCCGGGGTGGCGGACCCGGAAGAAAAACGCAAGATCATCGGGCGTGAGTTCATCCGCGTGTTTGAGGCTGCGGCCAAGACCCACCAGGAGGCCGCCTGGCTGGCCCAGGGAACCATCTACCCCGACGTGATCGAGTCGGCCGGAGCCAAGACCGGCAAGGCCAAGGTAATCAAGTCTCACCACAATGTTGGCGGCCTGCCCGAGGAAATGAACCTCAAGCTGGTCGAGCCCTTGAGGGAGCTGTTCAAGGACGAGGTCCGCCGCATCGGCATCGAGCTCGGCCTGCCGCGCGAGCTGGTCATGCGCCATCCCTTTCCCGGGCCGGGGCTGGGCGTGCGGATTCTCGGCGAAGTGCGGCCTGAATATGTCGAGCCGCTGCAGAAGGCCGACCACATTTTTATCAGCGAACTGCGCTCATCCGGCCTGTACGACAAGGTCAGCCAGGCCTTTGCCGTATTTTTGCCGGTCAAGTCGGTCGGCGTGGTCGGTGACGCACGCCGCTACGAGTACGTGATCGCCCTGCGCGCGGTCGAAACCGTCGACTTCATGACCGCGCGCTGGGCCTACCTCGACCACGCCTTCCTCGACCACGTCTCCCGCCGCATCATCAACGAGTGCGAGGGCGTGTCCCGGGTGGTCTACGACATCTCCGGCAAACCGCCGGCGACGATCGAGTGGGAGTGACGCTTCAGGTCTGGTCGTCGACCGTTGAGTCCACGCACTGGGTGGCCACGCTCTTCATGCCGTTGCGGCAGCTCGATTCCGAGGCATAGGTCTGGCTGGTGCCGATGACCTGGCCGTTGGTCGCCTTGAGCTTGAAGGTCCACTTGCCGGTGGCGGTTTCGTGGCACTCGAAGCGCTCGGGGCTCTGCGAGTTCTTCTTGACCGATTCGACCCCGTTCAGGCAGCTGGCCTTTTTGCCGTAGCCTTCGCTGCCCAGAATGTTCTGGCCATTGCCGGCCTTCAGGCGAAAGCGGAACTCGCCGGCCTTGTCCTTGTAGATCTCGAATTTTCCAGCCATGGTGTTGTCCTTTTTGGATTGTGGTGGGCGGGTACCCCGAAACCGGGCCCGATGCCGATTATGCCGCGCGACGGGCCGGATTCCCAGCCCTGGACGAAGCGGGGCGCCGGCCAGGTCTGAACCGATCGGATACACTGATCGGCGAACCTGCCGGGCCGCCGAGATGTCGTGAAACTCATCATCCAGATTCCGTGCTTCAACGAAGCCGAGACCCTGCCGCTGGCGCTGGCCGAACTGCCGCGCGAGGTGCCCGGCTGTGATGTGGTCGAATGGTTGATCATTGATGATGGATCCAGCGACAACACCGCTGGGGTCGCGCGCGCCCATGGTGTCGATCACGTCGTCCGGCATACCTGCAACCAGGGCCTGGCCCGGGCTTTCATGACCGGTCTGGAGCGGGGTCTTGAACTGGGCGCCGACATCATCGTCAATACCGACGCCGACAATCAGTATCACGGCGGTGATATTGCCAGCCTGGTGGCACCAGTGGTCGCCGGCCAGGCCGACCTGGTCATCGGCGAGCGCCCGATCAGTCATATCGAGCATTTCTCCTGGCTCAAGAAGCGCCTGCAAAGGCTGGGCAGCTGGGTGGTGCGCAAGGCCAGCGGCACCGATGTGCCCGATGCGCCCTCGGGCTTCCGGGCGATCAGCCGGGCGGCGGCAAGAGAGTTGAACGTGTTCAACAATTACACCTACACCCTGGAGACCATCATCCAGGCCGGTCAGCGCAACATGGCAATCGCCTCGGTGCCGGTGCGGGTCAACGAGGACCTGCGACCCTCACGGCTGGTCAAGAGCATTCCGTCCTACATCAAGCGCTCGATGGTCACCATCATCCGCATCTTCGTGATCTATCGGCCATTTCGGTTCTTTGCCTTTATCGGTTCGATCAGCTTTCTGCTCGGCACCGTGCTGGGCCTGCGGTTCGTGATTTACTGGTTGATGGGGCAGGGGGACGGGCATGTCCAGTCGCTGATTCTGGCTGCCGTGCTGCTGATTGCCGGTTTCCAGACCGTGCTGGTGGCATTCCTGGCCGACCAGTTGGCCGCCAACCGCCTGCTGCTGCAGCAAATCCGTTCGCGCCAACTGGCCGGTGATTTCGGCCGTCGCGGTCAGGACGCTTGAAGCCGGGCACCGGGGCGGTGCGCTGGCCGGCGGCTGTCCTGCTGGCGCTGCCGGCGCTGATGCTCGCGCCACTGTATGGCATCTGGCCGCTGGATGGCCTGATGTCGCTGGGGCTGACGCTGCCCGCCCTGGGGGCCATCGAGTGCTTTGCCCAGGCCGGCACCTGGTTGCACTGTCCGTTGACCGTTGGTTCGGCGCCGCATGCGATCAGCTACGGGCTGCCGGTGGTTCAGTTGACCAGCCTGGTGCATCGCCTGGGCCCGTTTGATCTGTTGACCTCGTGGAATCTGACCGGATTGGGCTTGCTGTACCTGGCCGGCCTGGGTAGCCAGGCCTTTCTGCGGGCCATGGGGGCAGCGGTCCTGCCGGCCGTGTTCGGATCGCTGCTGTTTCTGGCCCTGCCGGTGGTGTATGCCAAAAGCGGCTATCCGCTGATGCTGTGGGGCTTTGCCCTGCTGCCGCTGCTGCTGTGGGCGCAGTACCGGGCCTGGCAGCTTGACAGCCATTGGCTGGCTTTCGGGCTGTTCGGCATGGCCCTGACCCTGGGCCTGTTCCAGGAGCCCTACAGTCTGGTGATGGCGCTGACCTTCGGCGGCTGGCTGGCCCTGGTGCAACTGGCCATGGCCGGTCGCGGGCAACTGTTCCATCGGGCTGTTCGGGCGGTGATCTGGCTGCTGGCCTGCGCGCTGGCAGTGTTGCTCTACCGCCGCTACATTCCCGGTGGTGCCGATTACGCGGTCATGGGCATGGATTTCTTTCGCGGCCAGGGGATCGATCTGGTCGCCCTGATCGCCCGGCACCCGGAACTCTACGCGTTCGGCCCGATCTGGGGCGTCGGCGGCCTGGCGCCGCAGTTGTTCTTTACCGATGGCGAGATGACCGCGCACAGCTACCTGGGCGCGGGCCTGCTGATCGGTGCCATGATGTTTGCCGTCAGCCGTCGCTTCTGGCGCTCGCGGCGCGATTTGACCCTGGTATTGACCTTCACGGGTGCTTTCGTGATGGCCCTGGGTCCATCGCTGAAGATCAATTCGGTGGCCGATGGCCGTGCGGCCGATGACCCGATCACCATCGAGACCTACCGCATGCCGGCCGAGGCCGCCATCATGACCTTGCCGCACCAGTTCATCTACGAGCTGCCACCGTTTGCCTACATGCGCTCGGTCAGCCGCTGGTACGTGCTGGCCGCGTTGATGCTGGTGACCATGCTGGTCCTGGGCGCGCAGACCCTGGCCCGCAGAGGCGGCCGGCCGGGCCTGGCGGCCGCGGTGGTGTTACTGGCCGCGGTGACCGCCGAGCACTGGCCCAACCTGCAGTATCGCCAGGCCCTGGTGGCATCGTTCGGCGAGCTCTACCGCCAGATGGACCAGGCCCTGGTGCCCGAACTGGCGGGCCTGGTGCGGCCGGAGGAGCGGGTGGTCTTTCTGGGCGGTGAGCGTCTGGTCAACGAGTTTTTCTCGACCTTCCTGTGCGCGCGCGCCGGCTGTCGGACCTTCAATGCCTCGACCGACAAGGCCTACAAGATTGCCCTGTCCGGCTGGCCGCAGGCGATGCGCCTGGCTCTGGACCGGCCGGCCGAGCCGGCCGTGCGCGCCGACCTGCTGGCCGCAAGCCCCGTCGATGCGCTGGTCCTGAGCCATTTTCACCTGCGCTGGGACAGCTATACCTGGCCGCCGCCGGACGGTCGGCGCGAAACCATGATCGAGCAATGGGTCGAGCCCTATCGCTCGCTCGACGGGGTCACGGTCGAGAGTGGCCGCTGGTTCAGCGTGGTGCGTCCGCGCCCTCGGCCAGAAAGCGACGGTAGCTGAGCAGGCTGGCCCGGCCGCGCAAATGCCACCAGGCGCTGCCGCCGGCAAAGACGACCAGATCACCGGCGATGGTCAGCACGCGGAACCCGGCTGCGGCGGCGACCGCAATGGCCGGATCCACCCAGCCGCTGAGCGCGAGGCTCAGAACCACCTCGCGCACGCCGAGGCCGCCGGGCGAGCCGGGGGTGACGAACCCGGCCAGCCAGGCCAGCACCGAGGCGGCCAGCACCATCTGCAATGGCACCACGCCGCTGGTGTCGAGCAGGCCGAGCAGAACGGCAAACAACCCCGCCGACCCCAACAGGAAGCCGGCCTGAAGGAGAAATGCCGGTATCAGCGCGGTCAGCGACAGGCCGTTGCCGGGCAATCGGCGACGCAGCCAGGGCAGGATGCCGGCCAGCAGACCCAGCGCCCCGATCGGCAGCAACCAGGCCAGCCAGCCCGGCCAGTCGAAGTGGGCCGGCCAGTCGGTACCGCCGAGCAGGGCCAGCGCAGCCAGGGCCGCGCACAGCAGGATCCAGGGTTCCAGCGCCGTAGCACCCAGAACCGCCGGGCGGGTTGCGCCGGTGGCCCGGGTCAAGGCATAGCGAAAGACGAAATGCATGACGTTGCCCGGCAGGTACTTGCCCAGCTGGGTCAGGGCAAAGATGCCGACCGAGCGGCCAGGCGCGGCCTGGCCGGCGCTGATCCTGATCAGTTGCCACCAGGCCAGGGCCTGGAGCATGGAGACCCCCACATAGGCGGCCAGCAGCAGGCCGATGAGATTGCCGTCGACGGCGGCCATATCGAGCAGCCGTGCCAGACCATCCTGGGACGCCAGCCGGGTGATGACCCAGACCACGGTTGCAAGCGTGATTGCATAACCGGTCCGGACGATCCAGGTTCGCACGGGTTTCACCTTTACAGTATCGCATGCGGCACCGCCGGGGCAGGCGTGGCGGACTAGAATGCCGGGATGAGCAAGCCTGCAGATGCGCCCACCGATCAGCACTGGATGCACCATGCCCTGGGTCTGGCCGGCCAGGCCGAGGCGATCGGCGAGGTGCCGGTAGGGGCGGTGCTGGTGCGCGGTGACGAGGTGCTGGGGGAGGGCTTCAATACCCTGATCCGCGACCACGACCCGTCCGCCCATGCCGAGATGACCGCGATCCGGGCGGCCGCGGCGCGGGTCGGCAATTACCGTCTCCCCGGAACCACCCTGTATGTGACCCTGGAGCCCTGCGCGATGTGCGCCGGGGCCATCGTCCAGGCGCGCATCGACCGGGTGGTCTACGGTGCTGATGATCCGCGCACCGGGGCGGCGCGCTCGGTGTTTCAGATCCTCGACAACCCGGCGCTCAACCACCGCTGCGCGGTCACCGGCGGGGTGCTGGCCGAGGAATCGGGCCAGATGCTGCGGGCTTTCTTCCGCGCCCGGCGCTGATTGCCCGCGCCGCTGCGGTGGTATGATGCGCGGCTAGTTTTTTCTGCATGGATGCCTTAGATCGTGAACAAGACCCTGTTGTTGTCCCTGCCGGCAGTCTTGCTGCTGGCCGCCTGTGCTGAATCTGAACCGCCGCCTGCCCCCGAAACCCAGACCGTACCGATCGGCACCGAGGCCGAACCGGAGGACGTCGTGCCCGAGCCGGAAGAAATCAATCCATTGCTGGCCGAAAGCGATCTGCCCTACGGTCTGCCGCCATTCGACCGCATTCGCAACGAGCACTATCTGCCGGCTTTCGAGCAGGGCATGGACGAGCAGCTCGGCGAGATCGAGGCAATTGCCAACAATCCCGAACCGCCGACCTTCGACAACACCCTGGTCGCCCTGGAGCGCGCCGGGCAGACGCTGTCGAACGTCCAGCGCGTGTTCGGCAACTTGAGCGGTGCCCACACCAACCCCGATCTGCAGGCCATCCAGCGCGAAGTCTCCCCGCGCCTGGCCGCCCACCGCGACGCCATCCTGCTCAATCCGGCCCTGTTTGACCGCATCGAGACCCTGTTTGAAAACCGCGAGGCGCTGGACCTGGATGCTGAATCCCTGCGCCTGGTCGAGCACGTTCGCCGCCAGTTCGTCCGCGCCGGTGCGCAGCTGGACGAAGACGGCAAGGCCCGTCTGCGCGAGATCAATGCCGAGCTGGCCGCGCTGGGTACCGAGTTCAGCCAGAAGGTGCTGGCCGAGGTCAATGACTCGGCCGTGGTTTTTGATAGCGCCGACATGCTGGCCGGGCTGAGCGATGCCCGTATCGAGGCGGCCGCCTCTGAGGCCGCCGAGCGCGGCCTGGAAGAAGGCCAGTACGTCATCACCCTGCTCAACACCTCCGGCCAGCCGCCGCTGGCCGCGATGGAAAACCGGGCCGCGCGCGAGCGCCTGCACACCGCCTCGCTGGTTCGCGGCAGCCGCGGCAACGAGCACGACACCACCGCCACGGTCAGCCGCATCGTCGCCCTGCGCGCCGAGCGCGCCCGTCTGCTGGGCTACGACACCCACGCCGACTACGTGCTGGAAGTCCAGACCGCCGGCAGCGTCGAGACCGTCAACGACTTGCACGACCGGGTCGGGCCGATTGCCGTGGCCAACGCCCGCCGCGAGGGCGAGGCCTTGCAGGCGATGATCGACGAGACGGCTGAGGAAGCCTTCGAGCTGGCCTCCTGGGACTGGGCCTACTACACCGAGCAAGTCCGCCAGCAGCGCTACGATTTCGACGATGCCGAAGTCCGGCCGTATTTCGAGATGCGCAACGTGCTGGTCAACGGCGTGTTCTACTCGGCCGAAAAGCTGTTCGGCATCACCTTTGTCGAGCGCCCCGACCTGCCCAGTTACCATCCGGACACCACGGTGTGGGAAGTGTTCGACGCCGACGGCGAGGGCATGGGCCTGTTCATCACCGACTTCTATGCCCGCTCCTCCAAGCGCGGCGGGGCCTGGATGAACTCCTACCGGGTCCATTCCGGCCTGATGGGTGGCTATCCGGTCGTCGGCAATCACCTCAACGTGCCCAAGCCGCCGGAGGGCGAGCCGACGCTTTTGACCTGGGATGAAGTCGTGACCATGTTCCACGAGTTCGGTCACGCCATCCACGGCCTGTTCTCGGACGTGCGCTTCCCGACCTTCGCCGCCACCTCGGTGCCGCGCGATTTCGTCGAGTATCCCTCGCAGGTCTATGAAATGTGGGCCGACTGGCCGGAAGTGCTGGCCAACTACGCGATCCATTACGAGACCGGTGAGCCGATCCCGACCGAGTTGCTCGACCGGGTGATGGAGGCCGCGCTGTTCAACGAAGGTTTCCGCACCACCGAGTACCTGGCCGCTTCGGTCATCGACATGGCGTTGCACCAGCTCGGTCCCGACGAGGTGCCGAGTGCCGATGAGTTGATGGCTTTCGAGGCCCGGGTGCTGGCCGAGGCCGGAATGGACTTTGCCCCGGTGCCGCCGCGCTACCGCACGCCGTATTTCTCGCACAGCATGGGCGGCTATGCAGCCGGCTACTACTCGTATTTCTGGGCTGAGGTGCTGGACGCCGACAGCGTGCTGTGGATCCGCGAAAACGGCGGACTGGACCGCGAAACCGGCCAGCGCCTGCGCGATACCGTGCTATCGAAGGGCGGCAGCAAGGAAGCGATGGAGTTGTACCAGGACTTTGCCGGCCGGGTTCCGGGCATCGAGCCGCTGCTCGAGCGCCGCGGCCTGATCGAGGGATAATTGATCGGGGGGAATTAACGGTTTTCCGGATTCGGGATTCCGGATTCCGGAAAACCGGTAGTTTGATATCCCGAATCCCGGGAGCCGCGCACTGCTAAACTCACAGGCCCCTTTTGCCGAGGTGGCGGAATTGGTAGACGCGCCAGGTTTAGGTCCTGGTGTCTTTATGGCGTGGAGGTTCGAGTCCTCTCCTCGGCACCATTCAACGCAAGGTCTTGAGTGTCAAGTTTCTGAATAAAAGAGGGTTTGTGGTGCCCAGGGGGAGACTCGAACTCCCACATCCTTTCGAATACTAGCACCTGAAGCTAGCGCGTCTACCAATTCCGCCACCTGGGCACAGGTGCTGCCCGAAGCGGGCAGGATTGCGAGGTGCTGGAGTGATTCCAGCAAGCCGCGCATTATAAGCATTCTCTGCGGCTTTGTCATCCATGATGAGCATCGTTGGTCAATAAAAAGGCGGCCGGCAGAGAACGGCCGCCTTTTTAATGATCAAGGTGTGGCCGAGGCAAGGGGGGAAACCTCGGCCACGGTTCCGGCGGGGAAGGGGGAACCCCGGTCCGGAGTTAACATTCTACGCCGGAAAAAGGCGAAGTCAAGCACATTTCTGGTGGGTTGTTGCGTTTTTCGTGTGAAGGGCGCGTCCTGCTTGCCAAGCCAGCTTGTCTACGGGCTGTGGCCATCAAACCGTTATAATTCGAGCACTTTACCCAGGTAAAACAGGCATGGATTTCCAACTGAGCGAAGAGCAGCAGATGATTCAGGCCGCCGCGCGCGATTTCGCGGCCAACGAGATCGCCCCGGTGGCCGCCCACTTCGATGCCACGGCCGAATTCCCGCTCGACAATATCCGCAAGATGGGCGAGTTGGGGTTGATGGGCATCGAGGTGCCCGAAGAGTACGGTGGTGCCGGGCTGGATACCATCGGCTATGCGCTGGCCATGATTGAAGTCAGCGCCGCCGATGCCTCGCACGGGACCATCATGTCGGTCAACAACTCGCTGTTCTGCAACGGGATTCTCAAGCACGGGACGGAAGAACAGAAGCAGCGCTTCGTGCGTGCCATCGCCTCGGGCGAGGAGATCGGCGCCTACGCCCTGACCGAGCCGCAGTCGGGTTCGGATGCCTCGACCATGAAGTCGCGCGCGGTGTTGTCCGACGACGGCAGCCACTACCTGATCAACGCGCGCAAGTCCTGGATCACCTCCGGGCCGCATGCGCGCTACCTGGTGCTGTTTGCCTCGACCAACCCGGAGGCCGGGGCGAAGGGTATTACCGCCTTCATCATCGATACCGAGCAGCCCGGTTTCAGCCGCGGCAAGACCGAGCCCAAGCTCGGCATCCGCGCCTCGGCCACCTGCGAGATCGAGCTGGCCGACTACCGCTGCCCGGTCGAGCATCGCCTGGGCGCCGAGGGCCAGGGCTTCAAGATCGCCATGGGTGTGCTCGATGCCGGCCGCATCGGCATTGCCGCCCAGGCGGTCGGTATCGCCCAGGCTGCTTACGAGGCCTCGCTGAGTTATGCCCGCGAGCGCAAGGCTTTCGGTGCCGAAATCGGCACTTTCCAGATGATCCAGCAGAAGCTGGCTGACATGAAGACAAAGCTGGAAGCCGCGCGCCTGCTGACCCTGCGCGCGGCCTGGGCCAAGCAGCAGGCGGTCACGACGGGGGCGCGTTTTACCGTCGATGGCTCCATGGCCAAGCTGTTTGCCTCCGAGGCGGCGATGTGGATCACCCATCAGGCGGTCCAGTTGCACGGCGGCATGGGCTACAGTAAGGAGATGCCGGTCGAGCGCTATTTCCGCGATGCCAAGATCACCGAGATCTACGAAGGTACCAGCGAGATCCAGCGCATGGTCATCGCCCGCAGCGAGACGGGCTTGCGCTAGCCGGAAAAATAACCCAGGGCGGCCGGAGGAGAGGACCGGCCGCCTGTCTCTATAACGATAATTTCCAGAGTCGGGGCTGGACATGAGTGCATCGGAAGAAGCGATCAAACGCGAGCGGCTCGAGGCTGTCGGGCGGGCGATCATCGAGCACGGCGGCAGCGAGGCCGAAGCCCGGTTCGCCGAGGAATTCCTGCAGCGGGTTCCCGCCGACGAGCTGGCCGCTGCCGCCATCGAAAGCCTGGCCGCGCTGGCCCGCGGGATGCGCGAGTTTGCCAGCCAGCGCTCGCCCGGCGAGGCCCGGATCCGGGCCTGGAATCCCGAGCGCGAACGCGACGGCTGGGATTGTCAGCACACCGTGGTCGAGATCATCAACGACGACATGCCGTTTCTGGTCGATTCGGTCGTTCTGGCCCTGACCCGGCTGGGGATTTCGGCCCAGCTGATCATTCATCCGGTGCTGAAGATCCGCCGCGACCAGGGCGGCCACTGGCTGGAGTTGTGTCCGCCCCAGGCGGGCATCGACGGCGAGTCGCTGATGCACATCCAGATCGACCGCCAGGCCTGGCCGGAGAAGCTCTCGGAGATCGAGCAGGAGGTCGCCGCCGGGCTGGCCGATGTGCGCCGCGCGGTGACCGACTGGCCGGCCATGTGCGAACGCTCGCGGGCCATTGCCGAAGATTTTGCCGCCGAGCACCAGCGCCTGGGCGAAGCCTTTGCCCATGAAGCGCGTGACTTCTTTACCTGGCTGGCCGACGATCATTTCACCTTTCTGGGCTACCGCGAGTACCGGATCGAATCGCGCGACGGCGACCGGGTCCTGCGCGCCCTGCCCGAGACCGGCCTGGGCATCATGCACCCGGATCATCGCTCGGCCCCGGTCCGCTCGCTGCGCGAACTGGCCCGCGGGGCTGACCGCCAGAGTGCCGACAACCCGATCATCATCACCAAGACCAACGCCAAATCCACCGTCCACCGGGGTGGCTACATGGATTACATCTCGGTGCTGGATTTCGATGCCGACGGCGAGGTCCGGGGTGAAAAGCGCCTGATCGGGCTGTTTACCTCGGGGGCCTACATTCGTCGCTGCCAGGACACCCCGCTGGTCCGGCGCAAGGTTGAAGAGGCCATGCAGGCCTCGGGATTGCGGGTCAACAGCCATGCCGGCAAGGCCCTGATGCATATCCTCGAGACCCTGCCGCGCGACGAGCTGTTCCAGGCCAGCGCCGAGGAACTGCTGGACATGGCCACCGGGATCCTGGACCTGCAGGAGCGCAGCCAGACCCGCCTGTTCATCCGCCGCGAGCGCTTCGGCCGGTTCTTCTCCTGCCTGGTGTTCATCCCGCGCGACCGCTTCAACACCGAAAACCGCGAAAAGATCCAGGCCATCCTCAAGCGTTCGCTGAAAGGCGAGCGGCTGGATTTCACCATCCAGGTCGGCGAGTCCAAGCTGGCCCGGGTCAACGTCATTGTCCGGCCGCGCGACGGCGGCCCGATCGAGTATGACCGCCGGGCCATTGAAGAGCGGATCAAGCAGGCCATCCGGTCCTGGTCCGACGAGCTGGCCGAGGCCCTGGTGCGCGAGCACGGCGAAGAGCAGGGCCTGGAGCTGGCCCGGCGTTTCGGCCAGGCGTTTCCGGCCTCGTACATGGAAGACGTCTCGCCGCACGTGGCCAGCTATGACGTCGCCCATGCCGCCAGCCTGCGTGATCTGGACGATCTGCGCATGAGTCTTTACCGGCCGCGCCAGCGCAGCGACAACCGCTTGCGCTTCAAGCTGTTCAAGCACGGCGAGCCGATCCCGCTGAGCGAAGTGCTGCCGATGCTGGAGAACCTGGGCCTGCGGATCGTCTCGGAGCGGCCGTACAAGCTCAAGCTGGCCACCGGCCACCGGCTGTGGATCCAGGACTTCGACATGGATCCACCGGGCAGCGAGGAGATCAACCTGGCGGCCGTGCGCGACAATTTCCAGGCCGCCTTCGAGCAGATCTGGCGCGGCAGGTGCGAGAACGACGGCTTCAACCGCCTGGTCCTGCTGGCCCACCTGGACTGGCGCCAGGCCGGGGTGCTGCGGGCGCTGGCCAAGTACCTGCTGCAGACCGGGATTCCCTTCTCGCAGGCCTACATGGAGCAGACCCTGGCCTCGTGGCCGCTGGCCGCGCGCCTGCTGGTGGAGTATTTCGAGCGCCGGCTCGACCCGGCCCGGCTGCACGAAGGCCGGGCCCAGCGGGCCACCGCCCGGCGGATGCTCGAGACCGACTGCCGCAAGCTGGCGGCCGGTTTTGATGACCCGGTCCTGGCCGAGTATCTCGAAGAGGTCGGCCGCACGCGCGAGGCCGCGCCGGAAAAACAGACCTGGCGGGCGGTGCGCAAGGCCATTCTGCGCGCGCTCGACAGCGTCTCTTCGGCCGACCAGGACCGCATCCTCAGAGGCTTCTGCGATCTGGTCCGATCCATCCTGCGGACCGGCTATTTCCAGCGCGACCGGCGCGGCGAGCCGCACGACTACATCAGCTTCAAACTCGACTCGAAGCGCGTCCCCGACCTGCCGCAGCCGCGCCCGGACCGCGAGGTCTGGGTCTACTCGCCGCGCACCGAGGGCATCCACTTACGGGGCGGCAGCGTGGCGCGCGGCGGCCTGCGCTGGTCGGACCGGCTGGCCGATTTCCGCACCGAGGTGCTCGGCCTGATGCGCGCCCAGAGCGTCAAGAACACCATGATCGTGCCGGTCGGGGCCAAGGGCGGGTTCGTGGTCAAGCAGCCGCCGGCCGGCGACGACCGTGATGCGCTGATGGCCGAGGTGGTCTACTGTTACCGAAGCTTCATCCACGGCCTGCTCGACATCACGGACAACCGCAACGGCGATGCGGTCGAGCCGCCGCGCGACGTGGTCCGCCATGATGGCGACGATCCCTACCTGGTGGTGGCCGCCGACAAGGGCACGGCCACGTTTTCCGACATCGCCAACGCGATTTCGGCCGAGCACGGTTTCTGGCTGGGTGATGCCTTTGCCTCCGGCGGCTCCAACGGCTACGACCACAAGGCCATGGGGATTACCGCGCGCGGGGCCTGGGAGTCGGTCAAGCGCCATTTCCGCGAGCTGGGCTGCGATATCCAGAACGAGCCGTTCAGCGTCGTCGGCATCGGCGACATGGCCGGTGATGTTTTCGGCAACGGCATGCTGCTCTCGCGCCAGATCCGGCTCAAGGCGGCCTTCAACCACCTGCACATCTTCCTCGACCCGGACCCGGATCCCGAGGTGAGCTTCGGTGAGCGCGAGCGGCTGTTCAACACCCCGCGCTCGACCTGGGCCGATTACGACCGCGGCCTGATTTCCGCCGGCGGCGGGGTGTATTCGCGCCAGGCCAAGTCGATTCCACTGTCGCCGCCGATCCGCGAGTGGCTGGGGATCGAGGCCGAGGCCCTGGCCCCGCACGAGCTGATCCGGGCGCTGCTGTCCGCGCCGGTCGATCTGCTCTGGAACGGCGGCATCGGCACCTACGTCAAGGCGTCCGGTGAGTCGCACGCCGAGGTCGGCGACCTGGCCAACAACCTGGTCCGGGTCGATGGCCGCGACCTGCGCTGCCGGGTGGTCGGCGAGGGTGGCAACCTCGGCCTGACCCAGCGCGGGCGGATCGAGTACGCCCTGGCCGGTGGCCACCTGAATACCGATTTCATCGACAACTCGGCCGGGGTGGACTGCTCGGACCACGAGGTCAATATCAAGATCCTGCTTGACCAGGCGGTCCGCGACGGGCGCCTGCCATCTTCGGAACGCAACGAACTGCTGTCGGCGATGACCGACGAGGTGGCCGGCCTGGTCCTGCGCAGCAACTACCTGCAGACCCAGGCGATCAGCATGATGGAAAGCCTGACCACGCACCGTCTGGGTGCCGAGGCCCACCTGATCGCCATGCTGGATCGCAAGGGTGTGCTCGACCGCGATCTCGAGCACCTGCCCGACGAGGAACAGTTGCGCGAGCGGGTCGCCCGCGGTATCGGCCTGACCCGGCCCGAACTGGCCCTGTTGTTGTCCTACAGCAAGATCACCCTGTACCAGGACCTGCTCGACTCGAAGGTGCCCGAGGATCCCTACCTGTCGCGCGAGCTGGAGGATTATTTCCCGGCCCCGCTCAAGCAGCGCTTTGCCGACCTGATGCCCGGCCATCGGCTGTGGCGCGAGATCATCGCGACCCGGGTGACCAACTCCATCGTCAATCGCATGGGGGCGCACTTCGCGACCCGCATCCGCGAGGACACCGGGGCCGATTCGGCGACCATGGCCAAGGCCTACACGGTGGCGCGCGAGGTCTTCCGGGCGCGCGACTACTGGGCCCGGATCGAGGCCCTTGACAACCGGGTGCCGGCCGCCCAGCAGACCGAGGCCATGCTCGAGATGTGGAACCTGCTGCGCCAGGCCACCCGCCGCCTGATCGCCCTGCCGGGCGGGCGCGATATCGATATCTCCAGCAAGGTCAGCCGTTTTGCCCCGGGCCTGGCCGACTACGAGGCCCAGTTGCCCGAACTGCTGGATGACGACTTGTGCGCGCAGCTGGCCGAGCGGCGCGAGGCGCTGGTGGCCGAGGGCTTTCCGGCAGAGCTGGCTGCCCGGGTCACCGCGCTGCGCTATCTGCAGCCGGCGCTCGACATCGTCGACGAGGCCGCCGGCCAGGATCTGCCGGTCGCGCGCGTGGCCGCGATCTATTTCGGCCTGATTGATCGCTTGTGCCTGAAGTGGCTGCGCTCGCAGATCGAGCAGTTGCCGGTCGAGCGCCAGTGGCATGCCCATGCCCGCGGCAACCTGCGCGACACCCTCTACGGCCACCATCGCCAGCTGACCCGGCGGGTGCTGGCCGAGCAGGGCGAGGCGGCCGATCCGGTCAGCGCCTGGTTCGACGGCTACCAGGCCGAAACCGCGCGGGTGGCGGTGATGCTCGAGGAGATGCGCAATACCTCGGCCGGCGACTACCCGTCGTTGCAGGTGGCGCTCAACGGCATCGGCCAGTTGCTCAAGGCCACCGCGGCATCATGACCGCGCGCCCGGCCCTGGGCTTTCTGGCCAGCGAGCATCCGGGCGCGCGCGAGGCGCTGGCTGAACTGGAAAAGCGCTATGGCCGGGTGGCGCCGGATCGGGCCGAGGTGCTGGTGGTGCTCGGTGGCGATGGCTTCATGCTGCATACGCTGCACGAACACGCCCGGCTGGATCTACCGGTGTTCGGCATGCGCCTGGGGGATGTCGGCTTCCTGATGAACCGCTACGCACCCGAGGACCTGCCCGATCGGATCGAGGCAGCCCGGCCGGTCACGCTCAATCCGCTGCGGATGCGCAGCGAGACGGTCCATGGCCAGTGTGTCGAGGCGCTGGCGTTCAACGAGGTCTCGCTGCTGCGCCAGATCAACCAGGCCGCCCACGTGCGCATCCTGGTCAACGGCCGTGAGCGCCTGGAGCGGCTGGTCGCCGACGGGGTGCTGGTGGCCACGGCGGCCGGCTCGACCGCCTACAACCTGTCGGCCCACGGCCCGATTCTGCCGCTGGGCACGGAGGCCGTGGTGCTGACTCCGATCAGTCCGTTCCGGCCGCGCCGCTGGCAGGGCGCGATCCTGCCGGCCAAGGCCGAGATCGAGCTGGAGGTGCTCCAGCCGGAGCGCCGCCCGGTCAGTGCCACGGCCGACTATGACGAGGTCCGCGACGTCCGGCGGGTCCACGTCGCGCTTGACCGCAGTATCGGCCCACGCCTGCTGTTCGATCCGGAACATTCTTTGGAAGAGCGCATTCTCAACGAGCAGTTTCTGATTCCGGACGGGTAAGGGGGTGGACGGTCGGGTAGTGCCGAACGTCCCGCCCCCTCCGACGGCAGATCGACTTGTGTGCTGAGGGGTGGTGTGGTGGCGTTTGGGTGGATCTAGGTCTGGTTTGTGCCGCTCTTTGGCATGTGCAGGTCGGGGATGTTCGTGCAGGTGCGAGCGCGGATGAGCCGGTGCGGG
>JBKHEF010000024.1:0-37088 GCA_046540955.1 Wenzhouxiangella sp. | reverse complement strand
GAGGATGAGGATGACGGGTTCCGGGTTCCGGGTTCCGGAAACCGAATTAACTGTAGCGATGATGCGCGTCAGATAGCGCCAACCCCACCCCTTTGATATTGAAGCACGAGATGCGGGTTGACTTCTACGAAATGAGCGGGCGCTACACTGACCCGCTGTTCGTCGCCGGGGTGCTGGTGAGTCGCGCCTGGCCCGGGTCAGCCAGCATCGCTTTGGTCGCCCCGCGCACCCAGCTCGAAGCGCTCGACGAACAGCTCTGGAAGATGCCCGAAGGTCGCTTTCTGCCGCATGGCATCGAGCAGCCAGAAGCCCCGATCCGGCTCCTGGAAGATGCCCCCGACAGCGCCGAAGTGCTGATCAACCTGGATCCCTCGGCGCCGTTGCCCGGCGGTCGTTTCCAGCGCGTGCTGGAAATCGTCCCGCCGGATGAATCGCTCAAGCAGCCGTTGCGCGAGCGCTGGAAAGCCTGGAAGGCGCGCGGGGCCGACGTTCATCATCATGTCTTGAAATAAGGGCCATACCCTCGATGGACAAAACCTACGACCCGCATGCGCTCGAACAGCGCTGGTACCAGCACTGGGAAGACAGTGGCTGCTTCAAGCCGTCGGGAACAGGCGAGCCCTACTGCATTCTGCTGCCGCCACCGAACGTCACCGGCACCCTGCATATGGGGCATGCCTTCCAGCACACCCTGATGGACGCCCTGATCCGGTATCAGCGCATGCGCGGGCGCGACGCCCTGTGGCAGGTGGGGGTCGATCATGCCGGGATTGCCACCGAGATGGTGGTCACCCGCCAGATCGAGGCCGAAGGCGGCAAACGCGACGACTACACCCGGGCCGATTTCATCGAGCGGGTCTGGCAATGGAAGCACGAGTCCGGCTCCACCATCACCCGGCAGATGCGCCGCCTCGGTGCTTCGGCCGACTGGTCGCGCGAGCGCTTTACCATGGACCCGGACCTGTCCGAGGCGGTCACCGAGACCTTCGTGCGGCTCCACCAGGAGGGGCTGATCTACCGCGGCCCGCGCCTGGTCAACTGGGACCCGGTGCTCAAGACCGCGATCTCGGATCTCGAAGTGGTCAACAGCGACGAGCAGGGCAGGATCTGGTCGATCCGCTATCCACGCAGCGACGGCCGCGGTGATGTGGTCGTGGCCACGACCCGTCCCGAGACCCTGCTTGGCGACGTCTGCGTGGCCGTCCATCCCGACGATGCACGTTATCGCGACCTGGTCGGCCAGACCGTTGAACTGCCCCTGACCGGGCGCCGGATTCCGGTCATCGCCGATGACTATGTCGATCCTGATTTCGGCACCGGCTGCGTCAAGATCACGCCCGCCCACGACTTCAACGACTGGCAGGTCGGCGCACGCCATGGATTCGAGCCGATCAACATCTTCACCCCGACCGCGGCGGTCAACGACAACGCCCCGGCCCGTTACCGCGGCCTCGACCGGTTCGACGCCAGGGCGCGGATCATCGAGGATCTCAAGACCGAAGGCCTGCTGATCGAGGAAAAACCGCACGCCATGGTGGTCCCGCGCGGGGATCGCTCCGGCCAGATCATCGAGCCGTATCTGACCGACCAGTGGTTCGTCAAGATGGACCAACTGGGCCGGCTCGGGCTGGACCTGGTCGAATCCGGCCAGGTCGAATTTGTCCCTGGCAACTGGATCAACACCTACCGCCACTGGATGGAAAACCTCCAGGACTGGTGCATCAGCCGGCAGTTGTGGTGGGGCCACCGGATTCCGGCCTGGTATGACGATCAGGGCAATATCTACGTCGGGCGCAGCGAGCAGGACGTGCGCGCCCGGCACAATCTCGACGGCGACCTGGCGCTGCGCCAGGATGACGACGTGCTCGAGACCTGGTTTTCCTCGGCACTTTGGGCCCACTCCACCCTGGGCTGGCCCGACCCTGAACGCATGGAGTCGGAAGGCTTCGAGCGCTACCTGCCGACCAGCGTCCTGATCACCGGCTTCGACATCATCTTCTTCTGGGTCGCCCGGATGATCATGATGACCGGCCACTTCACCGGCAAGGTGCCGTTCGAGCAGGTCTACATCACCGGCCTGATCCGCGACAGCCACGGTCAGAAAATGTCCAAATCCAAGGGCAACGTGCTCGACCCGCTCGACCTGATCGACGGCATCGCCCTGGAGCAGCTGGTCGAAAAGCGCACCAGCGCGATGATGCAGCCGCACCTGGCCAGGCGGATCGAAAAGGCCACCCGCGAGGAATTCCCCGACGGCATCCCGCCGTTCGGCGCCGATGCCCTGCGCTTCACCTTTACCGCCCTGGCCGGCCATGGCCGCGACATCAAGTTCGATCTGGCCCGTTGTGCCGGCTACCGGAATTTCCTCAACAAGCTCTGGAATGCCGCCCGTTTCACCCTGATGAACGTGGGCGAAGAAGCGCTGCCGGCACCGAGCGACGATGAGCTCGATGTGCTGTCGCGCTGGATTCTGTCGCGGCTGAACCGGACCATTGGCGAGGTCGATCAGGCACTCGCCCAGTACCGTTTCGACCTGGCCGCCCGGGCCCTGTACGAGTTCGTCTGGAACGAGTTCTGCGACTGGTACCTGGAGCTGTCGAAACCGGCACTGTTCGAAGAGGCCGCGGCGGCCGACCCGGCGACCGCGCGGGCCACCCGCCACACCCTGGCCGGCGTGCTGGAAACCACCCTGCGGCTGCTGCACCCGTTCGTACCCTTCATCACCGAGGAAATCTGGCAGCGCGTCCGGGTGCCGGCCGGCGCGACGGCCGCCAGTATCAGCCAGGCGGCCTGGCCGCAGGCCGGTCGCCCTGACCCCGAGGCCGAGGCAGATGCCGAATGGCTCAAACAAGTGGTCTCGGCCATCCGCTCGGCCAGAACCGAACTCAACCTGGCACCGGGCAAGCCGATGCCGCTGCTGGTCGAGGAAGCCAGCGCCAGCGACCGGGCGCGCCTGGCGCGGTTCGGGGACCTGATCCGTCGCCTGGCTCGCCTGGAGCGAATCGAACCCAGCCAGGGTGATCATGATCCGGCCGCCTGCGCCAGCGCCCTGGCCGGCGAAATGCGGCTGCTGATCCCGCTGGCCGGCCTGGTCGATGTCGGCGAAGAGCTGGCGCGCCTGGGCAAACAGCTCGAGCGGGAAGAAAAAGGTCATGAGGTCGTTGCGCGAAAACTCGCCAACGAGCGTTTCGTCGCCAACGCCCCGGCCGAAGTCGTCGCCAGGGAGCGAAGCCGCCTGGCCGAGCACGAGGCCGCCATCACCGACCTGCGCGATCGCATCCAGCGCCTCAGGCAGGTTGGATCGGACCGATCAACGGCATGATCGTCCCCTCGGCCCGGTTGCCAGGACCCTGCAATCCGGCCACCCTCTGACAGCGCTCGACAGGGGCGTTGACTTGCGTCGTGCCGCATGATTCGTTATGGTGCACTGCGAACCGTTTAACAAAAGTTAAACATCCCCCGCTCGTCCACAGTAAGGAGATCCATCAGAAATGCCCAATCAGTACCCCAGAAATCACCGCCTGACGCTGGCCATCAAGGCCGCGCTGGTCGCCGGTACTTTTTCCATCATGACCACCGCAGCACTGGCCCAGTCGACCGATGCGGCCGACGAGCAGGCCGAAGCCGCCAACAGCATTGACCGCATTGCGGTGACCGGAACCCGCCGACGCGACCGCAGCGTTACCGACAGCGCGGTCCCGATTGATGTCATTTCTTCCGAGGCGCTTGAACAGACCGGGCTGACCGAAACCAGTGAAATTCTGGCTCGTCTGCTGCCCAGCTTCAACTTTCCGCGCCCATCCATCACCGATGGCACCGACCAGGTCCGCCCGGCCCAGCTGCGCGGTCTGGCACCGGACCAGACCCTGGTCCTGGTCAATGGCAAGCGGCGCCACGCCTCGGCCCTGCTCAACCTCAACGGCTCGGTCGGACGCGGCTCCTCGGCGGTCGATCTCAACCTGATTCCGCCCAACGCGATCGAGCGCATCGAAGTGCTGCGCGACGGTGCGGCCGCCCAGTATGGGTCCGACGCCATTGCCGGGGTCATCAACATCGTCCTCAAAGAGGGTGTGGAACGGTTCAATGCCTCAGCCGTTATCGGGCGTCACCAGACCGCGCTCGACGGCGTTCCGCGGCCGGGTCCAGTGGCCGTCGCCGAAGACGGTTCACTGGTTGTGCCCGAGGGCGCCAAGCGCACTGCCCGCGACGGCAAAACGGTTACCGCCCGGATCGGCGGTGGTTTCGAACTGGGTCAAGAGGGTTATTTCAATATCGCCGCCCAGTTCCGCGATCGCGACCCGACCAATCGCTCCGGCTTTGACCCGCGCCAGAACTACCCGCTGCTTGAAGACGGCAGTTTCGATCCGCGCGAGTTCCGCTTTGATCGCATCAACCACCGCTACGGCGACCCCGATGTCCAGGAAATCGCCGCCTTCTTCAATGGCGCCCTGCCCCTGGGGCAAATGGAACTCTACATGTTCGGCAACTACGCCTCGCGCGAGGGTGATGCCGGCGGCTTCTACCGCCGCGCGCTGGATGGCCGCAACGTGCTCGAGATCTATCCCGACGGCTTCCTGCCGCTGATCACCACCGACACCGCCGATTCCAGCCTGGCCGCCGGTGTTCGCGGTGAGCTTGGTGAGTGGTTCCTCGATGCCTCGATGGTCTATGGCACCAACGAGCTGGACTTCGGCGTCAGCAACAGCCTCAACCGCTCGCTTGGCCCCACCAGCCAGACCGAATTCCAGGCCGGCAGCCTGCGCAACAATCACATGGTCCTCAATGTCGATGCAAGCCGGATGATCAACATCGGTGACGTCGCAGCCAACCTGGCCGTTGGCGGGGAATTCCGTGACGAAAACTATGAAATCGGCGCAGGCGAGCCCAACAGTATCGTCCAGGGTCCGTTTGGCGGTGCCGCCGGCAGCCAGGTCTTCCCCGGCTTCACACCGGAATCCGAGATCGACGCCACGCGCGACAACACCAGCCTGTACGCCGAACTCGATGCCGACCTGACCCAGCGCTTCAATGCGTCTGCAGCATTGCGCTACGAGGATTACTCCGACTTCGGCTCGACCCTGAACTGGAAGGTTGCCGGCCGTTTCCAGGCCACCGACGCGTTCGGCCTGCGTGGCTCGGTGGCCACCGGCTTCCGCGCTCCCTCGCTGGCCCAGCAGTCGTTCACCTCGATTGCCACGGTGTTTGTTGACGGTGTCCCGACCGAGACCGGCACCTTCCGTCCCGACAGCGACGTCGCCCAGGCCCTGGGTTCACCAGGCCTGGAAGAAGAAACCAGCTTCTCCTACTCACTGGGCTTCGTCTGGCAGCCGATGCAACGGCTCAACATCACCGCCGACTTCTTCCGCATCGACATCGATGACCGTATCGTGCTGTCGGAAAACCTGTCCGGTCCGGGGATCGAGGAGTTGCTGGCCGGCACCGGTGCCAACCGGGCGCGGTTCTTCCTGAACGGCATCGACAGCGAAACCAAGGGGCTCGACGTTGTCAGCACCTACAGCGTGGTGCTGGAAGATCGCGGCACTATCGACTTCAACGCCGGGTTCAACTACACCGACAACAAGGTCACCCGCGTCCTGCCGCCGCCGGATGAACTGGCCGAGGTCGGGGTGAGCGAAGACAACCTGTTCTCCAGCACAGAGCGCCGCCGCTTCGAGATCGGATCGCCGAAATCAAGCTTCAATCTGGGTGCGACCTGGCGTTACGGCAACTGGCGTGTCACCGGCGCCACCACCCGCTTCGGCCGCACGGTCGATCCGCAATCCGATCCGGCGCGGGATCAGAAGATGACGCCGAAATGGGTCACTGACCTTGAAGTGGGCTACCAGCCGAACGAGAACTGGACCATCGCCCTTGGCGCCAATAACCTGCTTGACGTCTATCCCGACACTCGTCAGGAAATGAACGACCGGGCCGGGGTCAGCACCACGGTCTTCAACCGGATCTTCCCCTACTCGTCGTTCTCGCCGTTCGGCTTCAACGGCCGCTTTGTCTACAGCCGGGTGACGTTCGAGTTCTGATCGCTCGTTTCTACCGTTCCATCAGACCGTGGCCCCTGTCCAAGGGGCCACGGTCGTTTTGGGGGTCTTGCCGCGGGTGAAGGACTAGAAGTTGTAGACCACCCGACCGTAGATGAAACGGCCGGAGCGTCCGAACGGCGAGTAGTTGGAAAAAGGCGTGTTGCCGGTCGTGTTGTTCCGGATCGGGGATGCATCCGGGTACTCGTCGAGCACGTTGTCGGCCCCGACGGCCAGCTGAAGCTGCTCGGTCACGTCGAACCGGCCCTCGATGTCGAACAGCACCTTGGAGGTGAGATTGACATCAAAGGTCGGGTTGTTCGACGGTGACAGCACACGCCCGTAATGGCGCGCGCGCAAGGTCCCACCCCAGCGGTCCATGGTCCAGTTGGTGTTGAACGTGAACTTGGTCCGCGGATTGCCGCTCTCGAAGGTCAGCACGTTGGCCCGGTTGAACAGCACCGGCGGCGGGTCGAGCGCGTCCAGCGGCACGGTAGACGGCACCTTCTGGACCTCGGTCTTGTTGTAATTGCCGGCCAGCACGAAGTCGAACATCCCGGCAGACGTGGTCGCGGTCGACCAGCTCAACACGGCATCAACTCCCTGGGTCCTTGTATCGACCCCGTTGATGAAGAAGCGACCGCCGCCGATGCCGATGAACCCCTGATCCTCCAGGTACTGGCGGACATTGGCCTGGGTCAGGTTTTCCGACAGCACGATGCGGTCGTCGACGTCGATCTGGTAGGCGTCAATCGTCAAGGTCGCCCGCCCCAGACCAATCACCGCGCCGAGCGAGAAGTTGATCGATTCCTCGGAGTCCAGCGCCGATGAACCCAGGGCCAGGGCAACAGGATCTTCGGCCGGGAAGGTGGTGATGTCGAACGGCACGCCGTTGATGAAGTTGGTCGAGGTGGCGGTGAAATACTGCTGCTGCAAGGAAGGCGCACGGAAGCCGTTCTGGACCGAACCACGCAGCGCGAAGCTGTCGGTGAAATCGTAGCGCAGGGCCAGCTTGCCGGACATGTTGCTGCCGAAATCCGAATAGTCCTCCAGGCGGATGGCCGCCGAACCCAGCAGTTTCTCGGTCAGTTCGGCCTCCAGATCGATGTAGGCGCCAATCGCCGTGCGGTCTTCGCTCACCTCGTTTTCCGGACGGAAGCCCGGGAAGACCTGGGCCCCGGAAGCTGCCGGTGCGCCGCTGGGCAGCAAACGACCCCCATTGCGCCAGGAATCCGGCTCTCCGGCCTTGATGTCGTAGCTTTCGGTGCGCGCCTCGAGGCCAACGGCGATGTTGAGCGGCGAGTGGAAGCCACCCACATCCAGCGACCGCACCGCCGAGGCATTGAAGACCAGCTGTTCATAATCGTATCCGCCGGCTTCGAAGACCGTCTTGCTGCCGGGGCCGATGGAGGCATTGAGCGTGTTCTGAATGGTGAATTCGACCTCGTTCATGCCGTAGGCCAGCGAGGTGTCGAAATCCCAGCTGCCGATGGGCGCGGCGTAGCCGAACGCGGCACTGAAATCTTCAACCTCAGGATTGATCTGCGGCAGGAACCCGTCGGGATAGATTTCAAGGACGTTGCGGCCATCCAGCGCGCGCCGGTAGAAGCCGGCCGAAAGCGCATCGCGGTTCATGAAGCTGGCCCAGCCATAGAACCGGCCGCCATGGTCGAGATCAATCCCCATGTTGGCAAACAGGGTCAACTGCTCGATTTCCGGCTCGCCGTACCAGGCGTTGAAGCGATCGAAGGTCTGCTCGCGCGGATCGAACGCGCCGTCGACCAGCGGGTACTGCTGGCGATAGTCCCAGCCGCTGCGCTCGGTGCGGGCCTGGTCCTTGTATTCAAAGCTCAGGGTCAGGAAGCCGTCGTCACCCAGCTGGAAACCGGACCAGCCGCCCACGGTGAACACCTCGCCGTCGGTCAGGCTGCGCGAGATGTTCTCTGGCGCGCTCCAGGTCGCACCCGCCGGCGGCGGCGTTGTCGGGGTGGTGTACTCGGTCACGCGAGCGCCGTACGAGGCGCGCAGAGAACCGCCGCTGCTGGCCTCGCGCAAGAGCACGTTGATCACGCCGGCGATGGCGTCGGAACCGTATTGAGCCGACGCACCGTCGCGAAGAACTTCCAGCGAACCGACCGCGCCCATCGGGATGGTATTCAAGTCAACCGCAGCCGAACCCCGGCCGATGGTGCCGTTGACGTTGACCAGCGCTGCGGTGTGCCGGCGCTTGGAGTTGACCAGCACCAGGGTCTGGTCCGGACCCAGTCCACGCAGGGTCGCCGGCCGGATGGTATCGGTGCCGTCGGCCAGGCCCGGACGGGGAAAGTTGAACGAAGGCAGGGCCGTGGACAGTGCTTCATTGAGCTCCGACGTCCCGGCATTCTCCAGGGCCCGGGCATCAATGATATCGACCGGTACAGCGGTGTCGGTCGCGGTGCGACCGGCCACCCGGGTGCCGGTCACAACGATGCGATCGACCGTCTCGGTCTCGGTGCCTTCGGCGTCCTCGTCTTGGCCGTAGACGGCCGGGCTGGCGATCAGCGCCGATGCAATCATCCAGTACAGCGGTTTGCGTTTCATCGAATCAGGATCCTTATTGATGTTGTTTTTGTCGAACCGAATGAAGCCGTCGTGCAAGCACTTCTCGATGGCCCGTCGGGGACGAGACCCTGGCTTCGGATACACGCAGGGCAGACCGCCGGACAGAACGACCGGACAGACCTTTCCACTGCATGAAGCGACTTATCGTCTGGCCAGTGTTAGTGAACTGTGAAAGACCCGCAGGGCTAGGGCCACGGGCAGACTGGCGCTCAGGCTAATACCCCGTCCAGGTGGCGCAGCAGCACCAGGGCATCCTCGCGCCCGCCTGGCGCCGGATAATAGCCGGGACGCCGGCCGATCTGCTCGAAAGCGTGCCTGGCGTAAAGCCGCAGTGCCGCCTTGTTCGATGGACGGACCTCGAGAAAGACCCGGTCGACCCCGGCCAGGGTCAACTCGCGCAGGACGTGATCGAGCAACAGCGAAGCCAGCCCGGCCCGGCGCCGCGCCGGGCTGATGCACAGGTTGAGCAGATGGGCCTCATCGAGCGCACTCGAGTAGATCGCATACCCGCAGATCCGGTCCTGCTCGGTCACGACCTGGCAACGGTAGCCGACCCGCAGGCAGTCGGCAAAAATCCCCGCGCTCCACGGATACGGATAGGCGGCCTGCTCGATCGCCAGCACGGTCTGGAGGTCTTCGCGCAGCATCGCGCGCACCGCGATCTGCGGTTGCCAGACGACCGCCATCAGCCACCCAGTGCAGGACGCAGGTCCTGCCACAGTGCACGCCTGGCCGCCGCGCTGGTCGCCAGTTCGTCCAGGCTGGCCGCCTGGATGAGACGACCATCCCCGGCACCGACCGGCAGCGGACCAAAGGCCAGCACGTGTTCAATCCCGCGATCGGCCAGTTCCGACAGCGCCAGCCCGGCTGCGCTGCCCCCCGACCACTGGCCGAATCGGCACTGCTCGACCCCCAGCAGGGCAGTAATGTCGGCCACCAGGGTGGCCTGGCGACCGTCCCAGGGTTGCTTTTGCACCAGCAGCCAGGCGCCATCCCCCGAGGCCAGACGAACGCGTGCCTCCAGGATTGTCTCGCCGGCGTCCCGGGCCGGCGACTCGCGCCGGCGCCAGAGTTCGATCCCGATCGCGGCAAGCCGCGCCTGGCTGGCCGGATCAGGCAGCGCCATCACGCTTTTCCCGGCGGCGCCGGCGGCGCTGCTGATAGCGACCGCGGGCGGTCAGGACCGGTCCGGACAGGGTGTAGACGATGCCGATGGTAAACAGCACTGCCGGCAGGTCGACGGCCAGCAACACGATCACCACCAGCAGCACAAAGATCCAGGCAAACGGCACCCGATCGGAAGCCGGCCAGGCTTTGAAGCTGAAATAGCGGACCCGCGAGACCATCAGGGTGCCGAGCAGAATGGTCAGCACCAGCAGCGGCCAGGCCAGGATCTCGGGACCCACATCGCGGCTGATGCTGAACCAGACCGTGGCCAGGATGGTACCGGCGGCGGCCGGACTGGCCAGACCCTGGAAATACGCCTTGTCCGCAACCCCGGCCTGGGTGTTGAAGCGGGCCAGCCTGAGGGCGGCGCAGGCGGCATAGAAAAAGGCACCGAGCCAACCCAGTTTGGCGGCCACCGTTTCGGGATGACCCAGGTTGCCCAGCGTCCAGGTGAACACCAGGACCGCCGGGGCAATGCCGAAGGAGACCATGTCGGACATGCTGTCGTACTGCACGCCAAAATCGGACTGGGTGTTGGTCAGGCGGGCGATGCGCCCGTCCAGCCCATCAAGCAGCCCGGCAATCAGGATCGCCACGCAGGCGGTCACCGTCTGCTCGTTGATGGCGGCCACGATGGCGTAAAAACCGGCCATCAATGCCGCCGTGGTGAAGGCATTGGGCAACAGGAAGGCGCCACGGGCCGGCCTTCGATCGACTCGGCCCTCCTTCGGCTGTGGCGGCGATTGCGACATGGCTGAAGTCGAAACAATGGAAATTCAAGCGAAAGATTATCACCGATACCGGCCCTGCTCCGCGGAGCGGCCGGCCTGCCGCCTTAGGAATCGCGTTAGAATCCGGCCAGCCCCTTTATGATCGAACCATTCCCGATGAAAACGTCCGCCTTTCACCTGGCCACCCAGCGCGAGGTGCCCGCCGATGCCGAGATCGTCAGCCACCAGCTGATGCTCAGAACCGGCATGATCCGCAAGCTCACCTCCGGCATCTACACCTGGACCCCGCTGGGGCTGAAGGTCCTGCGCCGGGTCGAGCAGGTCGTCCGAGAGGAAATGGACGCCTCCGGCAGCCTGGAGCTGCTGATGCCCTCGGTCCAGCCGGCCGAGCTGTGGCAGGAAAGCGGGCGCTGGGAGACCTTCGGGCCGCTGCTGCTGAAAATGGCCGACCGGGCCGGCCGCGAGTTCGCCTTCGGACCCACCCATGAAGAGGTAATCACCGAGTTCGCGCGCGCAGAGGTCCGTTCCTACAAGCAGCTGCCGATCTGCTTTTACCAGATCCAGACCAAGTTCAGAGACGAGATCCGGCCGCGTTTCGGGGTGATGCGGGCGCGCGAATTCCTGATGAAGGACGGCTATTCCTTCCACATGGACGAAGCCTGCCTGGGCCGCTTCTACCAGGTCATGTTCGAGGCCTACAGCCGCATCTTCACGCGCCTGGGGTTGAAGTTCAAGGCGGTCGAAGCCGACAGCGGCGCGATCGGCGGTGCCGTCAGCCACGAATTCCATGTCCTGGCCGACTCCGGCGAAGACCAGATCGCCCACGTCCCCGATGGCAGTTACGCCGCCAACGTCGAACAAGCCGAGGCCATTGCCCAGGGCGAAGCCACCCCGCCCGGCCGGAAACTCGAGCTGGTCGATACACCTGATGCGCGAACCATTGCCGAACTGGTCGAACAGTTCGATGTACCGATCGAGAAGACCATCAAGACCCTGGTGGTCGAGGCCAGCCGTACCTCGGGCCAGGAGCTGGTCGCGCTGCTGATTCGCGGGGACCATGAACTCAACGCCATCAAGGCCGAGAAACACCCGGACGTGGCCAGCCCCCTGCGCATGGCCAGTGAAGAAGAAATCCGCGCCGCCGTCGGCGCCGGACCCGGCAGCCTCGGGCCGTTCCGCCTGCCGATTCCCTGCATTGCCGACCGCCAGGTGGCCGTGATGAGCGACTTCAGCGCCGGCGCCAACATCGACGGCAAGCACTATTTCGGCCTCAACTGGGGCCGTGACGTGGCCCTGCCGAAGACCGCCGACCTGCGCAACGTCATCGCCGGCGACCCGGCCCCGGACGGGTCGGGCAGGCTGGAGATCCTGCGCGGGATCGAGGTCGGCCATATCTTCCAGCTCGGGCGCAAATACTCCGAGGCCATGAATGCCGTGGTCATGGACGAAAACGGCCGCGCCGTTCACCCGACCATGGGCTGCTACGGCATCGGCGTGTCGCGCATCGTCGCCGCCGCGATCGAGCAGAACCATGACGAGGCCGGCATCATCTGGCCCGAGCCCATGGCGCCGTTCGACATCATCATCCTGCCGCTCAACGGCCACAAGTCCCACCGGGTGCGCGAGCTGGCCGAGAACTTCTATGACCAGCTGCGCGCCGCCGGCCGCGAAGTCCTGCTGGAAGACCGCAACCAGCGCCCCGGCGTGATGTTTGCCGACGCCGAGCTGATCGGCATCCCGCACCAGCTGGTGATCGGTGATCGCGGCCTGGACAAGGGCGTGGTCGAGTATCGAAGGCGTGGTGGAGAAAACCGCGAAATCGCGATCGATCAGGCGATGGCGTTTTTGCTGGAGGCTTGACGGGTTCGGGGTTCGGGGTTCGGGGTTTGGGATATCGTGCTACCGGAATCCTTAGTCACCGGCCTCTGGCGCCGTTCGCATCCAGACATCGCGTTGCGGAAAGGGAATCTCGATACCGGCCCGGTCGAGTTCCTTGTAGATCTTCATGTAGAGCTCGTGGCTGACCAGCCCGCGCTGGGCCGGCTGGTCGACCCAGCACAAAAGCTCGAAATCGAGACTGGAATCGCCGAAACCGCGCATGCGGACCCGGGCCGACGGCGAGCGACAGACCGTCTCGTGCTCCGAGGCGATGCGTTCGAGCAGATCGACGACCTGATCGACATCGGAACCGTAGGCCACCCCGACCTTCAGCCGGATCCGGAACTTGACCCAGCGCCCGCCGGACTCGTTGTAGATCTTGGAATTGGCCATCTCCGAGTTCGGCACGATGATCTCGACGTCATCGCGGGTCATCAGGCGGGTCGAGCGGATCCCGACCTTGGTCACCTCACCTCGCTCGCCGCCGTCGAGCACGATGTAGTCCCCCAGCTTGTAGGGCGCATCGGCGATGATGAAAAAGCCGGCAAACAGGTTGGCCAGGGTATCGCGGGCGGCAAAACCGACCGCAATACCGACCACCCCGGCCGAGGCCAGCCAGGCGGTCGGGTCGATGTCCCAGACCATCAGCAGGGCGTAGGCCGCCGCGGCGATGACGACGATGGTCAGGATCAGTTCGAACAGCGGGATGGTGCGTTCCTCGACGATCTCGTAGCGATCACGGATGCGCGACAGGATCTCCAGCGCCAGCTGACCGGCCCGCATGGCTGACTTGATCAGGCGCAGGATCAGCAGACTGAGCAGGATGTTGATCAGGATGGCTTCGATCCGCTCGCTGACCCCGATCACCTGAACCGCCAGCACAGCCGCGACGTAAGCCACAACCCAGGCGGCCACGTTGGCGACGATGCGCAGCAGCCGGGTATCCAGCCCGGTATCCACCCCCGAGGTCAGCTTGCCGCCCCAGTGGAGCACGATCAGGCGACCGGCGATGGCCAGGGCCAGACCGACCATGAGCACCACCAGGGCCAGTACCGGCGGATAGGCGGCCAGGAAATTCCAGCTGCCGGTCAGCGCCTCGGGCAGCCAGCCCGGCGCTTCGGCAGCAAGGACACCGTCTTCGCTACTCATGCCGGGGCCGAGTCCGGCATCGCCTGGTCGGCTTGCTGCGGGCCCAGGTGGCTGACTCCACGCGCCCGCGCCAGGGCGATCTGGCGCACCCGCTCGGCGATCCCGGCCAAGCGGTCGGGGTCGAAGTGACGCTGGCACAGCCGGCAGCTGCCCTGGTCATTCACCGGCGGCATGCCGTTGGCCGGCAGTTCATCGTGCGGATGGCGGCAGCCGGCACAGACCGGCCGCGCACTGGGCCTGAGCTGAGGATCCACGCTGACCCGATCGTCGAACACGAAGCACTCGCCGTTCCACAACGAGGGCTGACCGGCAAAGTGCTGCAGGTAGGCGAGGATGCCGCCACGCAGATGGTAGACCCGGTCGAATCCGTCCGCCAGCAGGCGCGCACTGGCCTTTTCGCAGCGCACTCCGCCGGTGCAGAACATGGCGACCGGACGCGCCGGGTCGAGGTGGACCCGGGCCCAGTCGGCAAACTCGGTAAATCGATCAATGCCCGGATTGGCCGCGCCACGAAAACTGCCGATGCGGACCTCGTAATCATTGCGGGTATCGACCAACTGGATGTCCTCTTCGCCCAGCAGCCGATGCCAGGCTTGCGCATCCAGGGGCTGGCCGGTGGCCGCTCGACCGGGATCCAGTGACGGCTCGAAGGCAATGATTTCAGACCGGATGCGGACTTTCAGGCGCAGAAACGGCACCACCTCGACCGGCTGGCGATGGCTCACCAGGCGATTGATGCCATCGCCGGCCAATCGCTCCAGCCAGGCATCCAGGGCCGAGGACCGGCCGCCGAGCGAGAAATTGATGCCTTCCGGGGCAATCAGCACGGTGCCGTGCAGATGCAACGCCCGGGCCCGATCCAGCAAACGCCGACGGATCAGGGCCAGGTCATTCAGGGCGATAAACTGATAAGCGCTGATCAACTCTTTCATGCCCGCATTGTAAGCCGGCCCGCCGACGGGGCGCGCTGGCAGCCAGGATCTTCGGTATGTTGCGCAAAAACATTTTGCAGCTGCCCAGCCTGCGCGCTATAATTGATGAGATTTGCCGAAGCACTCAAAGACTTCGGCGATGAAAAAAACACACGCTGGTCGATACCTGCATGCGGGGTTGCCCGCGCTGAACCGAGCATCGGGGTCACCCGGGCCGGTCTGCGCCAAGGTTCGCACGCACGGGATCAGCGGAGGCCCAAACCCCGGACATAGCGCGCATCGCCTCAAACCGATGAGGAAACACGGCGGCAGTACCGCCGGACAAGCGAGCGCCTGCGTCCTGCAGAATGAAAGGAAACTGCAATGCCCAACGTCACCATGCGCCAGATGCTCGAAGCCGGCGTTCATTTCGGTCATCAGACCCGGTACTGGAACCCCAAGATGGAGCCGTATATCTTCGGCGCCCGGGGCAAGATCCACATCATCAACCTGGAAGAATCCCTGCCGCTGCTCAAGGAATCGCTGGATTTCTTAAGCCGCCTGGCCAGCCGCCGCGGCACGATCATGTTCGTCGGCACCAAGCGGGCCGCCGGCCAGGCCATCGCCGAAGAAGCCCAGCGCTGCAACAGCCCCTATGTGTCACACCGCTGGCTGGGTGGCATGCTGACCAATTTCCGCACCGTGCGCCAGTCGATCAACCGGCTCAAGGAACTTGAGCAGATGGCTTCCGACGGCAGCTTCGAGCGCCTGGTGAAAAAGGAAGTGCTGCAGCTGACCCGGGAGCGCGACAAGCTCGAGCGCAGCCTCGGCGGCATCAAGGACATGAATGGCCTGCCCGACGCCATGTTCGTCATCGATGTAGGGCATGAGTCGATCGCCATTGCCGAGGCCCGCAAGCTCAAGATCCCGGTCGTGGCCGTGGTCGACACCAATCATTCACCGGAAGGGATCGACTACGTCATTCCCGGCAACGACGATGCCATTCGGGCCGTCCGGCTCTACACCCAGCTGGCTGCCGACGCGATCCTCGAAGGCCGGGCCTCGGCGCCCACCAGCGCAGGCGACGCCGATGAGTTCGTCGAACTGGATGCCGAGGGCAACCCGGTCGAATCAGCCGGCGACGACCAGCCAGCCGCCCGGCCCGGCAGCCGGGTAGCCAAGAAGACCGCGCGCAAAAAGACCGCGGTGAAGGCTGCCGAAGCTCCGCTCGAGACGTCGGAAGCCGCACCGGAAACGGCCCCGGTGGTGAGCGCCGAAACCGAGGCCACGACCGAAGCACCCGCGCCGGTCGCCGAGGAAGCCGGCGAGCCGACCAAGGCAGTCGCCAGGAAGACGTCCAAGAAAAAGGCCGCCAGGAAGACTACGGTGACCAGGGCTGCCACCGACGACGGCCAGGACGCCTGAAGCCACACGATTTTCTTTGCAAGGACAACCAAGATGAGCATTACCGCAGCACAGGTCAAGGAACTCCGGGAGCGCACCGGCGCCGGAATGATGGAGTGCAAGAAAGCGCTGGTCGAAACCGGCGGTGACATGGACGCCGCCATCGAGCAACTGCGCAAGGCCGGGCTGGCCAAGGCCGACAAGAAGTCGGGCCGGGTCGCCGCCGAAGGCAGCGTCATCCAGGCCGGTGACGAGCATCATTCGGTCCTGGTGGAAATCAACTGCGAAACCGATTTCGTCGCCAAGGATGCCAACTTCCGCAGCTTTGCCGAAGAAGCCGCCCAGCTGGCCCTGGGTGTCGAGACCATCGAGGCACTGGGTGGTGCGATCATGGCCAACGGTCAGAGCGTGGAAGACACCCGCCAGCAGCTGGTCGCCAAACTGGGCGAAAACATTCAACTGCGGCGTCTGGCCCACCTGAAGGCCGACCACGGCGTGGTCGCCAGCTACATCCACGGCGGCCGCATCGGCGTGCTGGTGGCCACCACCGGCGACGATGTGGAACTCGCCCGCGATATCGCCATGCACGTGGCCGCGCTCAACCCCGCCTACCTGGATGTGGCCGATGTTCCGCCCGAGGCCGTGGCCAAGGAGAAGGACATCCTCGTCGCCCAGGCGGCCGAAAGCGGCAAGCCGCCGGAAATCATCGAAAAAATGGTCAGCGGCCGGCTCAACAAGCACCTGGCCGAAATCACCCTGACCGGCCAGCCGTTCGTCAAGGACGGTGATGTCACGGTCGGCAAGCTGGCCAGGAGCAAGGGCATCGAGGTTCTGGCGTTCGTCCGCCTGGAAGTCGGCGAAGGGATCGAGAAGGAAGAAAGCGACTTCGCGGCCGAAGTCATGCAGCAGGCCCGCGGCGGCTGATCGCCGCCATGCCTGGCATGTCCGGTCACGATCCCTCCAGCCCGGCAGGTGCGCCCGGCCCGATCCGCCGCGTGCTGCTCAAGCTCAGCGGCGAGGCGCTGCTCGGCGAACTGGACTACGGCATCGACCCCAAGATCAGCTCGCGCATCGCGGCCGAAGTGGCCGCGGTGATCGAGGCCGGGGTTGAAATCGGCGTGGTGGTCGGTGGCGGCAACATCTTTCGTGGCAAGGGCCTGTCGGCCTCCGGCATCGACCGGGTCACCGGTGATCACATGGGCATGCTGGCCACCGTCATGAACGCTCTGGCCCTGCAGGATGCGCTTGAGCGCGCCGGGGTGACCACGCGGGTCATGTCGGCGGTCTCGGTGCGCGAGGTGTGCGAGGACTACATCCGCCGGCGCGCCATTCGGCATTTGCAGAAACAGCGCGCGGTGATCTTTGCCGCCGGCACCGGCAACCCGTTTTTTACCACCGATACCGCCGCCAGCCTTCGGGCCATCGAAATCGGTGCTGACCTGATGATCAAGGCGACCAAGGTCGACGGCATCTACACCGCCGATCCGATGACCGATCCGCAAGCCCGTCGCTATGACCACATCAGCTACGATGAGGTCATCGAGCGCAAGCTGCAGGTCATGGACACCAATGCCATTGTCCTGTGTCGCGATCAGTCCATGCCGATCCGGATCATCAACCTCAACCGGCCGGGCGAATTGCAGCGCCTGATCACCGGAGAAAACGTGGGCACGCTGGTGGGCTGACGGCAGGGCTCGTTGCTTGCGGGCGAGCGGGGATTACAATTGGCGGGTTCCGGCACAAGACCGATGCCTTAAGGAATCAAGAGGTAGATCATGCTCAAAGAAATCAACGGCGAGGCCGACTCGCGCATGGCCAAGAGCATCGCGGTGCTCAAGACCGAACTGGCCAAGATCCGCACCGGGCGGGCCCATCCGAGCCTGCTGGAACATGTCACCGTCGACTATTACGGCTCGCAGGTGCCGCTCAACCAGGCCGCCAACATCAACGCCGAGGATGCGCGCACACTCAGCGTGGTGCCGTTCGACAAGTCCATGGTCGGCAAGATCGAAAAAGCCATCATGACCTCCGATCTCGGGCTCAATCCGGCCACCGCCGGGGTCAACATCCGGGTCCCGTTGCCGGCCCTGACCGAGGAACGTCGGGCCGACCTGGTCAAAGTGGTCCATCATGAGGGTGAACAGGCCAAGATTGCCATTCGCAACATCCGCCGCGATGCCAATCATCAGCTCAAGGAGTTCCAGAAAGACAAGGAACTGACCGAAGACGATGTGCGCCGTGGCGAAACCATGATCCAGCAGCTCACCGACCGCTACGTGGCCGAAGTGGACGAGTTGATCGGGGTCAAGGAAAAGGAACTCATGGAGATCTAGCGGTGGACGAGGTCGCCGAACGTCCCCGTCATGTGGCCATCGTCATGGACGGCAATGGCCGCTGGGCCATGCGCCGTGGCAAATCGCGCTCGTATGGCCATCAGGCCGGCAGCGATGCCCTGAAACGGACGATCGAGGCCTGCATTCGGCGCAACATCGAGGTCTTGACCGTATTCGCCTTTTCCTGCGAGAACTGGCGGCGACCGCGCGCCGAGGTGCGCAAACTGCTGGACCTGTTTCTCAAGGCGCTCAACAAGGACGTCCGTGAACTGCACGAGCACGGCGTGCGGATCAACTTCATCGGCGAACGCTCGGTGTTCAATCCCAGCCTGCGCAACGGCATGGCCCAGGCCGAGCAACTGACCTGCCGCAACCAGCGCCTGCAACTCAATGTCGCGGTCAACTACAGCGGTCGCTCAGATATCGTGGCCGCCGCCCAGCGCATCGCCGCGGCCGCCGCCACCGGCCATCTGGCCGCCGGGGACTTAAGCGAGGAGCGACTCGCCCAGGAACTGACCCTGTCCCACCTGCCCTCGCCGGATCTGTTCATTCGGACCGGCGGCGAGAAGCGCCTGTCAAACTTTCTGCTTTGGCAGATTGCCTACACCGAACTGTATTTCTCTGATGTGCTGTGGCCGGATTTCGGCCCGGATGCGCTCGACGAGGCGCTGCTGGACTATGCCGGCCGCGAACGCCGCTTCGGCGGGTTGAGCCAGGTCCAGAGTGCTTAAAACCCGGTTCCTCACCGCCGTGATCATGGCGGCCGTGGGCCTGATCCTGCTGTTTGCCCTGCCGCCGCCCATGTTCGCCCTCGCCGCCGGCTTGTTGCTGCTGGGCATCGGCGGGCGCGAAGCGGGTCGGCTGGCCGGGCTGCCCCACCCCTGGCAATGGATGGTCTTTACGGCCGCACTGCTGGCCGTCGCGTTGATGCTCCATGGCCTGGCCGCCGGCCCGGACAGGCAAACCGGCCTGATCGGCTTTTTCGTGGCCGTCTGGCTGGTGCTGCTGCTGTGGCTGTGGCAACCGGGCTTCGGCCGCCACCAGCCGAGCCTGAAGCTGGCCACCCTCAGCGTCATCCTGTTGGGCGCGTGGCTGTCACTGGTGCTGCTGCAGGCCCATTCGCCCTGGCTGGTCCTGATGGTGGTGGCCATCATCGCCGCCGCTGACATTGGCGCCTATTTCAGCGGCAAGGCCATCGGTGGCGCGCGGCTGGCCCCGCGCATCAGTCCCGGCAAGACCCGGGCCGGCGCGCTTGGCGGGCTGCTGGCCGCCACCACGCTGGCTGCAATCGTCGCCCTGGCCGTGCCCGCCGCGCCCTTTCGGCCCGCCCTGGCAGCCATCGTCGGCCTGGTCCTGGCGACGGTCTCGATCGGTGGCGACCTGCTGATCAGCCTGCTCAAGCGCCAGCAGGGGCTCAAGGACAGTTCCTCGCTGCTGCCCGGCCACGGCGGCCTGCTGGACCGCTTCGACAGCCTGGGCGCCGCACTGCCGTTTTTTGCCCTGGCCTGGCTTTGGTGGGGACCATGAGCGAACGAATTGTTCGCAAAATTGCCCATACAATACGGGATTGAACGAGACCGCTTGTCAGGCATGGACATTCTTGGCCCCATCTTCTGGTTACTGGTTGCCCTCGGGTTGCTGGTGACCTTTCATGAGTTCGGCCATTTCTGGGTCGCGCGCCGCTGTGGCGTGCGCGTGCTGACCTTTTCGGTCGGCTTCGGTCGGGCGCTGTTCTCGCGCACCGGCCGCGACGGTACCCGCTACCAGATTGCGGCGATCCCGCTGGGCGGCTACGTCAAGATGCTCGATGAGCGGGAGCAGACCGTGCCGGCAGAGCAGCGCCATGCAGCCTTCAACCGCAAGCCGGTTGGCCAGCGCATGGCGATCGTTGCGGCCGGGCCGGTGTTCAACCTGATTTTCGCCGTGGCGGCGTTCTGGCTGATGTTCGTCGTCGGGGTGCCGGAGACCCGGCCGGTGCTTGGTCCGACCACCGGCCTGGCCGCCGAGGCCGGCCTGGGCGAGGGCGACATGATCACCCGGGTCGATGGCCGCCGGACCGATTCCTGGACGCACGCCCTGCTCGGGCTGATGAAACCGGCCCTGGACCGGCGCGCGGTCACCGTCGAGGTTGAAGACCGCGCCGGACAGGCCCGCCAGGTCGAGCTGCCGCTGGCCAGGCTGGGACCGGATTTCAACGAGGAAAACACCCTGGAACACCTGGGCATGCAGCCATGGCGGCCGGCCCTGCCACCGCTGATTGGTGAGGTCCAGGCCGGATCGGCAGCCGAAGCGGCCGGTCTGGCGGCCGGCGATCGCCTGGTCCGGATCGGCGGCGAGGCGGTCGATGACTGGCGCGATATCGCCGCCCTGATTCCGGCCCTGTCGATGGATGACGAGGGTCAGGTACAAGCCATCAACCTGACCATCGAACGCGATGGCCGGCTGCTTGAGCGCCGTCTGACCCCCATTGTGGATCAGGGCAGACCGGTCATCGGCATCCAGGCACCAGCGGCTGACGAAGAAGTCCGCGCCCAGATGCAGCGGGCCTTCGTGGTCCTGCGCCACGGTCCGGCCGAAGCGCTCGGCGAGGCAGTCGGCGAGACCTGGCGGCTGACCACGGCCACCCTGGGCATCCTCGGCCGAATGATCACCGGCAAGGCCTCGCTGAGCAATCTGTCGGGCCCGATCACGATCGCCCAGATGGCCGACACTTCGGCGCAGCTGGGGCTGTCGCGCTTTTTGTTCTTCCTGGGCCTGATCAGTCTGTCGCTGGCCGTCATCAACCTGCTGCCCATCCCCATGCTCGACGGCGGCCACCTGCTCTATTACACCGTTGAAGCCATCAAGGGTTCGCCGGTATCGGAGTCGGTTCAGATCGCCGGGCAATACCTCGGTCTGGTCATGGTGCTGGGCCTGATGAGCCTGGCCATATTTAACGATATCTTACGACTGATCACCTAAACTTCGGCGCCCGGTGGGGAGATTCAACGGGGCCAAACGGAAAGGATTCATGAAACGACTCTGCTTGCTGCTCATCGTGCTGTTCGTCTCCGGCCAGGCCTTCGGCGAGACATTTCGCATCGGCGATATTCGCGTCGAAGGGTTGCAGCGCATCTCCGAAGGCAATGTCTTCAGCTTCCTGCCGGTGGAAGTGGGCGACCAGCTCACCCCGGCGCTGGCCCGCAGCACGATCCGAGACCTGTACCGGACCGGCTTTTTCAGCGATATCGAGCTGGCCCGTGAAAACGATACCCTGGTCATCACGGTCCAGGAGCGGCCGGCCATTTCCTCGGTGACCATCACCGGCAACCGCCAGATCAAAACCGACGATCTGATGCCGGCGCTGGCCGGTATCGGCATCGCCGAAGGCGAAATCTTCGACCAGCTCAGCCTTGACCGGGTCAGCCAGGAACTCATCCGGCAGTACTTCGGCCGCGGCTATTACGGTGTTGACGTCGACACCCGGATCAGTGAGCTGGCCCGCAACCGGGTTGGACTGTCGATCATCATCGAAGAAGGCGACCAGGCCCGCATTCGCCACCTCAATATCGTCGGCAACCAGAGCTTCAGCGAAGACGAGTTGCGCGAGGATTTTGAATCGCACACCACCCGGGGCCTGTTTTTCTGGCGCGGCCGCAACCAGTACACCAGCGAAAAACTGTCCGGCGATCTCGAGGCGCTGCGCTCGTTCTATCTTGACCGCGGGTTCATCGATTTTGCCATCGAATCGACCCAGGTCTCGATCAGCCCGGACAAGCAGGACATCTTCATCACCGCCAACATCCGCGAGGGCGAGGTCTTCAACGTCAGCGACGTGGTCCTGACCGGTGAGCTGATCCTGGCCGAATCGACCCTGCGCCAGCTGATCATGGTCCAGCCCGGCGGCCGCTTCTCGCGGCGCGACATCGAGCAGAGCGTGGACAACATCTCGGCGATTCTGGCCAACATCGGCTATGCGTTCGCCAACGTCAACCCGATGCCGCGCATCGATCGGGAAACCCGCGAGGTGGAGATCAACTTCTCCATCGATCCCGGCAAGCGGGTCTACGTCCGCCGGATCGAGTTCCAGGGCAACACCCAGACCAAGGATGAGGTCCTGCGCCGCGAAATGCGCCAGTTCGAGGGCGGCTGGTTCTCGCAGGCGGCCCTGGACCGGTCGCGGCTGCGCATCCAGCGCCTGGGCTTTTTCGAAAACGTCAACGTCGAAACCAACCCCGTCGACGGCACCGACGACCAGATCGATATCCTGATCAGCGTTGAAGAACAGCCCTCCGGCAGCTTCCAGGTCGGCCTGGGTTACTCGCAGATCCAGGGCCTGATCGCCTCGATCTCGGTCGAGCAGGACAACTTTCTCGGCTCCGGCCGGCGGGTCGGCTTCGCTGTCAGCCGCAGCCGCATCCTGACCCAGGCCAGCCTGAGCTACACCAATCCCTTCTACACCGATGACGGGGTCTCGCGCGGCTTCTTCCTGCGCTATACCGAGTTCGATCAGGGCCGGGCCAACATCTCCTCGTTTTCCACCAGCCAGGCGGCAGCCGGGGTCAATTACGGCTTCCCGATCACCGAGCTGAGCTTCCTGCGCTTCGGCGCCTCGGCCCAGCGGGTCGACATCAACCTGCCGGCGGTCTTCGTCCCGGTCGACCCGGAAGACCCCGACAGCGAGATTGTCGTGCGGATCCCCGCCGACCGGCCTCTGGGCATTTCGCTGGATGAAGATCAGGACGGCTTCCTGTCGGGCAGCGAGCGACGGGTGACCACCTTCCGCCTCGATACCACGTTCTCGCGTGACAACCGGAATCATTTCCTCAATCCGACCCGGGGCTCGCTCAACCGCCTGACTGCCGAGATCGCCGTGCCCGGCAGTTCGCGCGAGTTCTACAAAATAAGCTACCGTGGTCGCAAATACTGGCCGATCGGCAACCGCATGGCCTTCAGCCTCCGCGGTGATGTCTCCTACGGGGACAGCTACGACAGCTACGATGAAGACCTCGGCCTTGAGCCGGTCGAGCCGATCCGCCTGGCCGGCACCTGCCAGGTCGACGAAATCGTCACCATCGACCAGGGCCTGCCGTTCTACGAGCACTTCTTCGGCGGCGGGGTTTCCGATATCCGCGGATTCGACGACAACTCGCTCGGCCCGAAAGATCAGTTCTGTCGTTCGGTCGGCGGTGATTTCAAGGTCGTGCTGGGTACCGAACTGGCCTTTCCGATTCCATTCGTCGAAGCCAGCGGCACGCGCCTGGCCTGGTTTGTCGATATCGGCAACGTGTTCCAGGATTTCGAGACCTTCGATACCGACCTGCTGCGCGCATCGACCGGCATCTCGCTGACCTGGCAGGCCCCGATCGGGCCGATCATCATCAACCTGGCCACCCCGCTGCGCCAGCGCGACGGCGACGATACCCAGGCCCTGCAGTTTACCTTCGGGCAGGTTTTCTAGGGCCTGATGGTGTAAATTGGCGCCCATGCGCGCTTCCCGGCATGCCAAGCTGGAACTTGATCGTCTGTCCTGGCCGGCCGCCGGGCCGCTGGTCGTTTTGCTGGTGCTGCTGGTTGCGGTCCCGCAGGCGCATGCCCAGGATGGCATCCGGATTGGTTACGTGGACATGCAGCGTCTGTTCGAAGCCGCCCCGCAGGTCATCGCAGCCCGAGAAGCGCTGGACGGCGAATTCCGCCCGCGCAATGAATCGCTATTGGCCGACGAGAACCGCTTGCAGGCGCTGGAGCAGGACCTGGCCGAAAGCGAGACACTGGATCCCGAACGCCGCCTGGCGCTCGAACGTGATGTCCGCAACCTGCGCCGGTCGATCGACCGCAGGCGCGAGGATCTGCGCGAAGAACTGCGCTTTCGCACCAGCGCCGCGACCAAGGCCCTGGAAGAAACCATCGAGGTGGCAGTCCGCCAGGTTGCCGAGGCACGCGGTTACGACCTGATCCTGACCAGCCCGGTGGCTTATGCCGCCGACAGCATCGATATCACCGACTACATCCTCGACTGGCTGGCAGAGGACTTCGCCAGCCTCGATGACGCCCGCTGAATCAAGCATCATGCCTGCCAACGCACGAAAATTTCGCCTCGAGGAACTTGCCGCCGCCCTTGGCCTGACCTTCAGCGGCGACCCTGATGGCACGATTGGCCATGTGGCCACCCTGAGCAGCGCCGGCCCCGACGAGGCTGCATTCCTGGCCAATCCCGCCTACCGTCCGGCATTGGCATCGACCCGCGCCGGCGTGGTGGTCATGAAACCGGAGGTGGCCCGGGACTATCCCGGCAATGCCCTGATCAGCGCCAATCCGTATGCCGACTGGGCCCGCCTGATCGAGCTGCTGCACCCCGCGCCGACGCTGCGGCCCGGCATCCACCCCAGCGCAGTCCTCGGGCCCGAGGCCGAGATCGATGCCAGCGCCCACATCGGCGCCCGCGCGGTCATCGGTGCCCGGGTCCGGATCGGGCCCGGTGCGGTGGTCGGGCCGGGTTGTGTCCTTGATGACGAGGTCACGATCGGCGCGCATTCCCGGCTGGTCGGCCAGGTCTGGATCGGGGGTGGCGCGCGCCTCGGCCAGCGGGTCATTGTTCATCCGGGGGTGGTCATCGGGGCCGATGGTTTCGGTCTGGCCATGAGCGAGGGCCAATGGCTAAAGGTGCCGCAGGTTGGCAGCGTGCGGATCGGTGATGACTGCGAGATCGGCGCCAACACCACCATCGATCGCGGCGCCATCGAAGATACCGTCCTGGAGGAGGACGTGCGCATCGACAACCAGGTCCAGATCGCCCACAACGTGCACATCGGCGCCCATACCGCCATTGCCGGCTGCGTCGGCATCGCCGGCTCGACCCGGATCGGGCGCTACTGCATGATCGCCGGGGCCAGCGGCATTGCCGGTCACCTCGAGATCTGCGATCGGGTGATCATCACCGCGATGAGCACGGTTCTTGACTCGATCGACCAGCCCGGCGAATACGGCTCCGGCATCCCGGCCCGGCCGCACGGGCGCTGGAAACGCCTGCTGGTCCGCCTCGGGCAGCTTGACGACTGGGCCCGACGCCTGCGCCGGGTCGAACAAACCAACAACAACAACGGATCCTCCCGGCATGAGTGAGACAGACACCATCGACATCGAGCGCATTCTCGACCTGTTGCCGCACCGCTATCCCTTTCTGCTGGTCGACCGGGTGCTGGATTTCCAGCCCGAACCGCCGGCGCGCATCACCGCGTTGAAAAACGTGACCTTCAACGAGCCCTTCTTCCAGGGTCATTTTCCGGGCCACCCGGTCATGCCGGGAGTGTTGATTCTCGAGGCGATGGCCCAGGCCGCGGGCTGCCTGGCCCACCTGGCACGCAGTGCCGGCACCGACCAGCGCCAGCTGTACTACCTGGTCAAGATCGACAAGGCCCGCTTCAGCCGGATCGTGGTGCCCGGCGATCAGTTGATTTTCGAGGTCGAGCAGAAACGGCTGATGCGCAACATGGGCGTCTACCAGGCGATCACCCGGATCGGCGAGAAGACCGTGGCCAGCGCCGAGCTGATGTGCGCGGCCAAGGCGGACCCGGCGGCATGATCCATCCGACCGCCATCATTGACCCGGCAGCGCGCCTGGCCGAGGACGTCGAGGTCGGTCCGTACAGTCTGATCGGGCCCGATGTCGAGATTGATCGTGGCTGCCGAATCGGCCCGCATGTGGTGATCACCGGCAACACCCGGATCGGTCCGGACAACCGGATCTTCCAGTTCGCCTCGATCGGCGAGGAACCGCAGGACAAGAAGTTTGCCGGCGAGCGTTCCGCCCTGGAGATCGGTACCGGCAACACGATCCGCGAGTACGTCACGATCAACCGCGGCACTGCCGAGGGCGGCGGGGTCACCCGCCTGGGCGATCACAACTGGATCATGGCCTACTGTCACATCGCCCATGATTGCCAGGTCGGCTCGCAGGTCACCATGGCCAACGGCGCTACCCTGGCCGGCCACGTCATCGTTGGCGACCATGTCATCTTTGCCGGCTATTCCGGCGCCCACCAGTTCTGCCGCATCGGCGATCACGCCTTTCTCGGCATGTACGGTGGTGTTGCCCAGGATGTGCCGGCCTACGTCATGGTCTCCGGCCAGCCGCCGCGGCCGCGCGGGATCAACAGCGAAGGGCTCAAGCGCCGGGGCTTTTCTGCCGCGCAGATCCGCAATATCCGCGAGGCCTACCGGCTGATCTACCGCAGCGGGAAAAGCCGCGACGAGGCGCTGGCCGAACTCGAGACCAGAGTCGCCGAACAGCCAGAGCTCGAACGCATGATCCGCAGCGCGCGCGCCAGCGCACGCGGCCTGCTGCGCTGACCTGCCAGGACGGCGCACCGGACATGTCCGGACAACAGCGGCTGCGCCTGGTGCTGGTGGCCGGCGAGGCCTCCGGTGATCTGCTCGGCGCCGACCTCGCCCGGGCGTTGAAGCGGCAACGGCCCGATCTCGAACTGGCCGGCATCGGCGGGGACAGCATGCGCGCAGCCGGGGTCGAGACCTGGTTCGATATCGAGGCCCTCAGCGTCATGGGCCTGACCGAGGTGGTGCGCCATCTGCCGCGGCTGATCCAGCTCCGAAAACGGTTGCGCCAGCGGATCGTCACCTGGCCGGCCAGTGCCCTGGTGACCATCGATGCGCCCGACTTCAACCTCGGCCTGGCGCGCCAGTTGCACCGGCGCGGCATGACCACCATCCACTACGTCTCGCCATCGGTCTGGGCCTGGCGGGCCGGCCGGATTCCGCGCATCGCCGCAGCGCTCGATCTGCTGCTGACCCTGTTCCCGTTCGAGCCGGCGCTGTACCGGGCACACGGGCTCGACGCCCGCTTCGTCGGACATCCGCTGGCCGACGAACTGGCCGCCGGACCCGACCGGGCGTCCGCGCGCACGGCCCTGGGCGTCAATCAGCAGGGGCCGGTGGTGGCCTTGCTGCCGGGCAGCCGCGATGGCGAGCTCAGGCGCCACGTGGGCCTGCTCGCGACCACCGCCACTTTGTTGCGCAGGCGCTATCCGGAAGCCGAACTGCTGATGCTGCTGACCGGCTCCCGTCATGCGCTGCTCGCCCGCGAACTGGCCGGTGGCGCGCTCGATCAGGCCGGGGTCCGCCTGCTCGGCGATGCCACGCGCTCTGGCCTGGCGGCCGCCGACGTGGCTATCGCCGCCTCGGGCACGGTCACGCTGGAGGCCTTTCTGCTCGAATGCCCGCTGGTGGTCTATTACCGGCTCGCGCCAACGACCTTCCATCTGGCCCGGCTCCTGAAACTGGTGCGCTCGAATTTTGTTTCACTGCCCAACATCCTGTGCGAACAAGCCCTGGTCGCAGAACGCCTGCAGGCCGCGGCCACCGCGGAAACGCTGGCCGCCGATGCCGAGGACTGGCTCAACAGGCCGGCTCGGGTCGCTGACTATCGCAGGCTGAGCCGTGCCTGGCGCGATCGACTGGGACGAGAGGCTGGCGAACAGGCCGCACGGGCGATCCTGGAGCGGGTCGATGGCTGAGCCGCAAGGCCCGGGCCAGCCTCCGGTGCTGATCGCAGGCGTCGATGAAGCCGGCCGTGGTCCGCTGGCCGGACCGGTGGTGGCGGCCGCCGTGATTCTCGACCCGGCCCGGCCAATCATGGGCCTGGCCGATTCCAAGATCCTGCGACCCGAGCGACGCGAAGCGCTGGCCGAGCTGATCTATCGGCAGGCCGTCGCGGTGCGCGTCGGGGTGGTCGAGGTCGACGAAATCGACCGGATCAACATCCTCCAGGCCACCCTGAAAGCCATGGCCACGGTCATTGAAGCGCTCGACCCCAGGCCACTGCTGGTGCGGGTCGACGGCAACCGGGCCCCGACAACCAGCCTGCCGGTCCAGACCATCGTCGGCGGCGATGCCAGCGACCGGGCGATCGCGGCGGCCAGCATCATTGCCAAGACCCACCGCGATGCCCTGATGGGCGAGCTGCACCGCCAATACCCGGCCTACGGCTTCGATCGTCACAAGGGCTATCCGACGCCGGCCCATCTGACGATCCTTGAGAAAATCGGGCCGTGCCCGGCCCACCGCCGCAGTTTCCGGCCGGTGTTCCAGGCGCGCCTGTTCGACTGATCTGACTACCCGGTCACAAACCCCGAGTCCGGGACTCGCGCCGGGTCGGGCTCAAGCGCTTCGACCTGGTCAACGCGGGCGGCTCTCGGCCCCTGTTCCAGCCAGACGGCCAGTTTCTGCAGGGCCTGGGCGTCGCCGCGGGCAGCTACCTCGACCGTACCATCCGAGAGATTGATCGCGTAGCCGGCCAGGCCGAGCTTTTCGGCTTGACGGCGGGTCGAGGCGCGGAAGAACACGCCCTGGACACGACCGGAAATCCGCCAACCGCGCAGCTCAGCTGCCATGCTCGGCGATCCAGTCGACGATCAGCTGGCCGGTGATCGGACCCAGCCAGGTCCGGACGATGACACCCTCGCCGTTGACCAGGAAGGTGGTCGGCAGCGCCCGCGGTGCACCCAGGCTTTCCGGCGGGTTGAAGGTGTCGACCAGCAGGATGGGGTAGCTGGCCGGATAGTCTTCGAGAAACCGCACGAAGTCTGCCGGTTCGGTGTCCTCGAAGGCCAGACCGAGGACGGTGATGTCGTCGTGGGCATCGTGCAGCCGGGACAGGTCGGGGATTTCCTTGCGGCACGGCGCGCACCAGGTCGCCCAGTAATTGACGACCACCCAGTGACCGCGATAATCGCTCAGCCGCACCGTCTCACCGCTCAGCGATGGCAGTTCGAGGTCAATCGGCTCGTCGGCCCGGACAGGACCGACAGTCAGAAACAGGGTCGTCAGCAAGCACAGCAGAAAGGTTTTCATCGATTCTCCGGGGTGAAGGTCAGCAGCGATTTGATCGACCGGTCGAGCAACGGACCGGCCCTGACATCGACGCCTTTGAGGCCTTCAATCAGGGCACGGTCCCAGTGACTCTCCTGGGGCATGGCGTCCATCTCGGCCAGCGGCAGGACAAATTCACCACTGCGGTAAAGCTCGCCCAGGGTCAACTCGTCGAGGTCGGCCGACAACAGCCAGTCGCCATCTTCGTCGCCATGGATGAAGCGAGCGTCATGAAACCAGCCGAGAATGCGCCGCAGCTGGGCATCCGTGGCCGCTGATTCGCGATTGAGCAGCTCGCCGACCGACAGCGACTGGCCACGACGCTGGGCCTGCCAGAAATGGCCCAGCAGGCGGACCGCCAGCAACAGCTCGTGGCGCGGGCAAAAGCGCCACTCGGCCCGCCGATAGTGAAACGTCGTCAGGGCCGCCGCCACGCTCGCCCCCAGCAGGACAACCACCCACGAGAGATAAATCCAGACCAGGAACAGCGGGATCGTGGCCAGCGCACCGTACAGGCGCTCGTAGGTCGGGAAATTGGTCACGTAAAAGACAAAACCCGCCTTGGCCAGCTCGAACATCAGCGCTGAAAGGACGGCGCCGGCCAGCGCATGGTGCCAGCGCACGCGCCGGTTGGGCACGACAATGAACACCAGGGTAAAACCGATCAGGGCAACAACGAAGGGGGCCGTCTTGAGCGCCACTTCCTGGACCAGCCCACGGACGATTTCGGGGGCCAGCAACGGCAACGCGGCCAGATACGAGGTCAGGGCCAGGCTGGCCCCGACCATCAGCGGCCCCAGGGTCAGTACCGCCCAGTAGATCACCAGCCGACTGACCGGACGGCGCTGGTTACGTACCCGCCAGATCCGGTTGAGGCTTTTCTCGATCGAAGCCATCAGCAAAATGGCCGTAATGATCAGAAAAGCGGTGCCAGCACCGGTCAGGCCGGCGGTACGCCCGACAAACTCGGTCAGATACTGATGGATCACGTCACCGGCGGCCGGGACGAAGTTGGCAAAGATATAGGCTTCGACCTCTTCGGCCCACTGATCAAAAACGGGAAAGGCCGAGATCACGCCCAGGGTCACGGCCATCAGTGGTACCAGCGCCAGCAGGCTGGTATAGCTCAGCGCACCGGCCGCCTCAAAGCTGCGATCCGCCCGGAAATGCTGCCACAGATGGCGGCCAAAGGCCTTGAGCCAGAGCGGGTCCAGCAGCGCTTCGAGCGGCGTATGGGCACGGCCCGTTGACAACGGCGGCTTACCGTTTACGCTTGCTGTTTCCGACCGATCAGAATCGCTGCTGATGTCTTTCACCCTGGATCGCAGTCCACGCTGCCTCAAGCCTCGCCAGACCCTGACCCCGCGGTACACGCCGGGTCATAAGCCATCACTCGTCGAGTATCTCAAACAACGGCCGATGCCGGGGCAATTACGCGATATCCCGCAACAATCCGGCCGCGTCTTCGGTCGTCCGCCCGAGCACATTGTGGAGCGTCCAGGATGACCGAAATCCTGATCGTCTGTCATTCGGTACACGGCAATACCCTGGCCATGGCGCGCGAAGTGGCCCGCGGCGTCGAGTCCGTCGCCGGCGCCGCTGCCCGCCTGCGCTCGGTCGCCCCGGTCACCTCGGCGATTGATCCGGTTGCCCGCGAGCCGGCCGCCGATGGCCCGGCCCTGATTGATGCCGAAGACCTCGCCAGCTGCGACGGACTGGTCCTCGGCAGTCCGACCCGCTTCGGCAACATGGCCGCCGCGGTCAAGTATTTTCTCGACGGCACGGCCGGAGAATGGTTTTCCGGGGTGTTGGCCGGCAAGCCGGCCGCGGTGTTCACCTCGACCGGCAGCCTGCACGGCGGCCAGGAAGCGACCCTGCTGAGCATGATGCTGCCGTTGCTGCACCACGGCATGGTCCTGGTCGGCCTGCCCTACTCCGAGCCGGAGCTGTCGACGACCCGCACCGGCGGGACGCCTTACGGGGCCAGTCACCTGGCCGGCCGGGACAGCGATCGGCCACTGGACGACGACGAGGCGCGCCTGTGCCGCGCCCTGGGCCGGCGGGTGGCCGAGATTGCCGGCCGGCTGCGATGATCCGGCTGAGCTGGTGTCGCTGGTCGCTGGTCGGCCTCCTGCTGCTGCAGCTGGTCTGGTTCGGTTGGCTGGTCGATGCCCAGGGTCCGGGCCGGATCGTCAGCCTGGTGCTGAGTGCAGGCCCGCTGGCCCTGGCGCTGCCCTTTGCCTGGCGCCTTGAGCCACGCCCGCTGGTCCTGACCGGCCTGCTCCTGCTGGTCTATTTTTCGATCGGGGTCATGGAGGCCTGGGCCAGCCCAGCCGTGCGCCTTCCGAGTCTGATCCAGACCGGTCTGGTGCTGGTCTATTTCACGGGGCTGGCGACGATTCGCCGGCGTCCGGCTCAGACGGGCTGACCGAGCGCAGGCGTTCAAGCAGCCGCAGCGCGTGACCCGCTTCGGGTGAGGGCTGGCCCTGCTCGCGCAGACGATAAGACAAACTCTGCCACAACTGCTGGAATTCGGCCAGGCTGGCCTGCCCTTCGTCGGCCAGGGCGGCCAGCGACCAACCGCCCTCGCGCATGCTCTGGACCCGCTCCTGACCCACCAGGCCGTTGCCACCGGTCAACGCCGATCGTATGGTCGGGTCGTGACGCAGCAGACGCGGGTAATGAATCTCGAGCACGCGACGCAGCAGGACCTGATTGTCGGCCACCGACGCCATCGCCCGGGCCAGCGGATCATCTTCTGCCGCGCCGAGCAGGCGGGCCGCGATTGTGCGTTCGCGCCGCCCGGCCAGCGCTTCCAGCTCGGCCTGGACGCGCGCCTGCAGCATCGCCGGGCGTGCCTGCTCCAGCACCTCGACGCGGTCGGCGGTGACGAACCAGTCCCGCCACTCCGCACCCTGGTCCCAGTTGGCCAGCAACAGGGCATTGGCGGTGACCGGGGTGGCGGCGAAGTAGGTCAGGCGGTCGGGCACCAGGCCGAGACGATCCTCCGGCAGCCGGCTGGGCACCGGTTGACCGGCCCGTCCGTCCGGGCAGCTACTGGCGAGCACCTCATCGCTGGCCGCCGCAAACAGATAGTGGCGGGGTTCGGCCGCCTTCAGCCGCTGGCGGAAGACGGTCTGCTCGCCGCTACCGTCATCGAAGGTACCCACCAGCTCAAAGACCAGGCGACCGTAGTAGTTGGCCACCTGATCATCACCGGGCCGGGCCGGTCGCATTTCGCGATCTTCCCAGCGCACCTCGTCGTAGCACAAGCCCAGCCGGCCGATGGCCAGCTGATCGGCCAGCAGGTAGGTATTGGGAAACAAGCCCAGCAAGGCACGGCTGACCGGCAGGGCGACACGCGCACCACAGGTCGAACCAGCGCTGCACGGGCGCACCACCAGCCCTTCGGGCCGATAACCGGTCAACTGGTCAGGCGCAGCACTCAGGTCGATATCCGACCCGGGTCGGGTGTGCTCATCGACAAACGCCTGATAAGCGGTCGCGAGCGCAATCTTGAGTCCGGCCAGGGCGCGGTCATGCTGCAGCAGCAGGCGACTGACCGGATCCAGCCGCTCTCCACCCTGTCCGGTAAGGCAATCCAGCCAGGCCACGCGGGCTGCTTCCTGGTCCTCGATCCGTTCGATCAGCGCCGCAATCTCGCCCTGCCAGCGCTGCGTATCCAGAAAGACCGGACGCTGCGGCACCCAACTGGCCAGCGCCTGCACCAGGATGGACCATTCCAGCGGGTTGGCCCGGGTCGGCGGTTCACAGTCGGCCTGCAACTGACCATTCAGATAGCCATCGAGAAAACGCGCGCGCTGCCAGCTGAGCAGGCCGGCCTCGCGGCGCAGGAATTCCGGCGCAATCGGGCCGCTGCCGCCGACCAGCTCCTCGCTCTCAAGACCATCGCCGAGCAGACCGAACAGCTGTTGCGGGCATTGTTCAAAGACCTCGCGTGGCAGTGGTCCGACCAGGTCCGGGCTGGGCAGGCAGTCGGCAATCGCCTCGACCAGGTGCTCGCGCACCGGCTGGGTCAGATAAAACGCGGCATCCGGCAGCAGCAGGCCCAGCTGAAAATAGGCATCGGTCAATTCGATCACCGCTGCATCCAGCGCCGGCGGCCGCTCGGCCAGGTAGGTTGCGGCATCCTGCAACTGGGCCAGCACCACGGGCAGACGCCCGTCGATGCGGCGCAGGCGCTGCGATTCCGATCCGCTCATCACTTCGATCAGATCGCTCAGCGCGTCGAGCTCTTCGTCCTCGCCCACCGCCGCCTGAATCGCCAGGGCATCCAGCAACCGCCACAACGCCGGCAGATCGCGCCCGCCCTGCCAGCTCGCCGCACTGGACACGCGGGCCATCGCAGCCAGCCCTGTCAGCCAATCATGGTCCCCGCGCTCAATACCCCCGGCCACGTCACTGGCCAGCATGGCCTGCGCTCGGGCAAATTCGCGCGCCTGTGGGTCGGCCTGCTCGGCCAGGGCGTGCAGGCCGGTCCAGAATGCCGCGATTTCCAGGGCCGGATCAAGGCCTTCCACAGCGCCCAGGCGCTCCTCGACTTCGGCCCATACGCGACCGGCCTGCAGCACCTCCTGCGCCACCGGCATCTTAAGGCCCTGGAGCAGGGTCTCGCGCAACAGCCGGCCACCGGGTGCAGCGTCCAGCGGCTGGATCCGGGCCAGCACCAGCCAGCCCAGCATGCCGTCAATGATTGCCCCCCCGGCCGGTTGATCGCGCTCGGCCTGGCCGGCCAGGGCCAGCAGGCGAAGCTCGATCTGCTCGCGCCAGCGCTGCGCTTCGGCGGCCGGATCGGCCAGCCAGAGCGCGGCCGCGCGGGTCCGCAGCCGGGCCTCGCTGGCCGTTGCTGGCAGCCAGTGCAGTTCGGCAATATCGCCTGCCTCCAGACGCGACAGCGGCCAGGCCGGTACGGCAACAAAAACAGCCAACAGCAGGACGGGCAGGGATTTCATCGCCGCTATACTACTGCACTCGCCTTTTCCGACCCGCATCCCCCGTGGACAATCTCAATATCCTCACGACCGGCGGTACGATCGACAAGATCTACTACGACGACAAGTCCGATTACAAGATCGGCGAGCCGGAGATCGGCCGCATCCTCAAGGACATGAACGTGGCCTTCCGCTGGGAGGTGCGGGCCCTGCTGCGCAAGGATTCGCTCCACATGACCGATGCCGATCGCAGCCTGATCCGCCAGGCCGTGCTGGCCAGCGATGATCGCCATTACCTGATCACCCACGGCACCGACAGCATGACCGACACCGCCGCGATGCTGACCGGCACGGGCGAGCGGGTCATCGTCATGACCGGCGCGCTGCACCCGGCGCGCTTCATCGACTCCGACGCCGTCTTCAACATCGGCTGCGCGATCGGTGCCGTCCAGACGCTGCCGCCGGGTGTGTGGATCGTGATGAACGGCCGGGTCTGGGACCCGGCCCACGTGCGCAAGAACCGTTCGGCCAACCGCTTCGAGGCCTGCTGACTAGACTTTCACCTTCCCGTTGCGCACGAATGGCGGCTTGACGATCCGGACCGGCAACTGCTTGCCGCGCAGTTCGACCTCGGCGCTCGAGCACTCACCGGCCGGAATCCGGGCCAGGGCGATCGGACAACCCATGGTCGGGGAGAACCCGCCGCTGGTCACCCGACCTTCGCCGTCGGCCGTGCGCACGATCGCCCCGGAACGCGCGATCGCACCCTTCTCCAGGACCAGACCTACCAGACGCTGGGGCACGCCGGCCGCGCGCTGGGCTTCCAGCGCCTGACGGCCGATGAAATCCCGTTCGGGCGGTTCAAAAGCCACCGTCCAGGCGAGGTTGGAAACCAGCGGGCTGGTCGCGGTATCCATGTCCTGCCCGTACAGGTTCAGACCGGCTTCCAGGCGCAAGGAATCGCGCGCGCCCAGACCACATGGCACCACCCCGGCTGCGACCAGCGCGTCCCAGAACTCGACCGCCATTGCGGCCGGCAGCAACACCTCGAAGCCATCCTCGCCGGTATAGCCGGTCCGGGCGACGAAGTAATCGCCATGGCTGGCTGCCCGGAACGGTCGGATATCGGCGAGCCCCGGCGCACCCAGGACTTCGACGACCTTGTCGCGGGCGGCAGGTCCCTGGACCGCAATCATCGCCAGGTCGTCACGCTCGGTGACCTCGACCACAACATCCTGCGCCTGGTGCTGGAGCCAGGCCAGGTCGGCCGCCCGGGTGGCTGCATTGACCACGGTCCGGAAGAAGCCATCCTCGATCCGGTAGGTGATCAGGTCATCGATCACGCCACCATCCGCGTTGAGCATGCAGCCATACAGCGCCTGGCCGTCACTGATCCTGGCCACGTCGTTGGCCAGCACCCGGCGCAGGTAATCCTCGGCCGCCTGACCGTGCACATCGACCACCGTCATGTGCGAGACGTCGAACATCCCGGCCGCCTGGCGCACGGCATGGTGCTCGTCGATCTGGGAGCCGTAGTGGATCGGCAGCGACCAGCCGGCGAACTCGACCATCTTGCCGCCGGCGGCCAGGTGGGCGGAATGCAGCGGGGTTTGCAGGCTCATGAGTTTGTCATCCGGCTTGTGTTGTGCGGGGCGATGGCTGCCCTTCCGGGGTACTGCGCCTGGGCACCGAGACGGGCATCGATGCGCAGCAGCTGGTTGTACTTGGCCACCCGGTCGGAGCGGCACAGCGAGCCGGTCTTGATCTGGCCGGCGCCGGTGGCCACGGCGATATCGGCGATGGTGACATCCTCGGTCTCGCCCGAGCGATGCGAGATGATCGTGCCGTAGCCGGCCTTGCGCGCCATGGCCACCGCTTCGAGCGTCTCGCTCAAGGTCCCGATCTGGTTGGGCTTGATCAGGATGGCGTTGGCGATGTGCTCATTGATGCCGCGGCCCAGGATGGCCGGGTTGGTCACGAACAGGTCGTCGCCGACCAGCTGGATCGTCTCGCCGAGGCGCTCGGTCAACAGCTTCCAGCCAGCCCAGTCGTTTTCGTCCATGCCGTCTTCGATCGAAATGATCGGATAGCGCTCGACCAGCCCGGCCAGGTAGTCGACAAAACCCGCGCTGTCGAAGCTGCGGCCCTCCGATTCGAGTTGATAACGACCCTCGCTGTAAAACTCGCTGGAGGCCACGTCCAGGGCCAGCGCGATTTCCTTGCCGGGCCGGTAGCCGGCCTGCTCGATGGCGCTCATCAGCAGCGCCAGCGCTTCTTCGTTCGAACCCAGATCGGGCGCGAAACCACCCTCGTCACCGACCGCGGTGTTGAGCCCGCGCTCGCGCAGGATGGCCTTGAGCGCGTGGAAGATCTCGGTGCCGGCCTGCAGCGCGGATGGAAAATCGGCCACCCCGACCGGCATGATCATGAACTCCTGGATATCGACCCGGTTGTCGGCATGCGCCCCGCCGTTGACGATGTTCATCATCGGCACCGGCAGGCTGGGTGGCTGGCCGCCGCTGGCGAGCAGGTATTCATACAACCACTGGCCGCGCGAGCGGGCCGCAGCGTGCGCGGCCGCCAGCGATACGCCCAACAGGGCGTTGGCGCCGAGGACCGACTTGTTGTCGCTGCCATCGAGTTCGATCAGGCGCTGGTCGATGCCGGCCTGGTCGTCGGCCGCCATGCCTTCGAGCGCCGGCGCAATCCGCTCGTTGACCGCGCTGGCCGCCTTGAGCACCCCCTTGCCCAGATAGCGCCGGGCATCGCCGTCACGCAATTCCACGGCTTCGCGCTGACCCGTGGAGGCGCCCGAAGGGACCGCTGCCCGGCCGACGCTGCCATCGTCCAGGACCACCTCGGCCTCCAGGGTCGGATTGCCGCGCGAATCGAGGATTTCGATGGCGTGTATGTGTTTGATTTTCATCTTCGCATTCCAGTTGGTTGGGATGGATAGGGGTTCGGGGTTCAGGAAAACCTTATCGTGGCTCGTCCTGAACCCCGAACCCCGAACCCGTCACTTCTTCACCACCCGATCAATCTCGACCAGCGTCTCCAGCATGCC
>JBKHEF010000023.1:0-38401 GCA_046540955.1 Wenzhouxiangella sp. | reverse complement strand
GACGGTGTCCAGAAACCACCAGACGGTGAACCTTCGGGGACGTCGGTGGCCAGGGTGTAGGCGGCTTCGCCCAGCATCTTGGCGGTGGAACCATAACCCGGGTCGCGATCACCGCTGACCCGGACCCGGATTTCGTGACCTTCATTGTCACGACCGACCAGCAGCAGCTTGAAGAAGCCGCGCTCGCGCGCGCCCTTCGACGGCCCTTCACCCGGCTTGGGCAGGAAGCGATTCTGGAGCAGTTTCCGGGTCGGGCCAAAGCTTGCCCCAAGCGCAAACCCGCCCAGCGCCAGCGACCAGGTGGTTGCCTGGCGCCGGCCCTTGAACCCCTTGCCGGTCAGCATGGCCTCGTCGTAGGTGAAGTCATCACCCCAGGGCCGACCCTGCAAGGCGTGCGAGCGATGCACTATGCGGGTGTTGATCGCGGCCATCACGAACGGCGCCATCCAGGCATCCAGGCTGTCGTCATACTTGGGGCCCTTGACGTAGGGCTGGCGCGGGCCCTTGCGGTATTCCTCGGGGCACAGGGCGTAGGGGTTCTTGACGATCCGGGCGACTTCGGGATCCGAGCGACTCGACTCGATGATGTTGAGCATGCTCGCCGCCGTGCCGCCGCTCATCTTGCCCTTGAGCGCCTGCACACCCAGACGCACCCGCGTCATGGGTTTGCCGAAGCGTTGCCGGGCCTGCTGCTGGAGAAACCACACACCCAGGTCCGATGGAATCGAGTCGAAGCCGCAGCAGTGGACCAGCCGGGCACCGGAAGCCTCTGCGGCTGCTGAATGAGCATCAAGCATCTTGCGCATCCACGGCACCTCGCCGGTCAGATCGCAGTAATCCGTGCCGGCGGCCGCGCAGGCCGCGACCAGCTCGGATCCGTGCAGCGCATAGGGGCCAACCGTGCTGCAGACCGCGCGGGTGCGCGCAACCAGGGCGTCCAGAGAGGCACGGTCATGCGAATCGGCAATCAGCAGCGGCAGGCCGGCCGCAGCCTCACCCAGTTCGGCGCGCACGCTCTCGAGCTTGTCCTGGCTGCGCCCGGCCAGCGCCCACTTGAACTCACCGCCGGCGCCGTGGCGCTGGAGCAGGTACTCGGCCACCAGCTGGCCGGTAAATCCGGTGGCACCCAGCAAGACGAGATGGAATTCAGCCTGTTTGGCCATGACGCTGTCCCTGCAGTGTTGATTGGGTTGCAAGCTTAACCCGACGGTGCGGTTGACTGGGCCGGGCCTGCTAGACTGGGCAGGCTGGGATCACCTTTGGAGCAAGTCGCCTGTGCAGACCCTTACCCTGACCCGCCCGGACGACTGGCACCTGCATGTGCGCGACGGCGCCATGCTCGCCAGTGTGGTGCCGGATACTGCGCGCCAGTTTGGGCGCGCGATCATCATGCCCAACCTCAAGCCGCCGGTCGCGAGCGTGGACCTGGCCCTGGCCTACCGCGACCGCATTCTGGCGGCCGTGCCGGAAGGCACGAACTTTGAGCCGCTGATGACCCTGTATTTGACCGAGCAGACCACGCCGGACGAGATTCGCCGTGCGGCAGACTGCGAACACGTACATGCGGTCAAGTACTATCCGGCCGGCGCGACCACCAATGCCGCCAGCGGCGTGCGGGTGCTCGATCGGGTCTGGCCGGTGCTGGAAGCCATGCAGGAAGCGCGTCTGCCGCTTTTGATGCACGGCGAGGTGACCGATCACGATATCGACGTGTTCGACCGCGAGGCGGTGTTCATCGAGCGCCACCTGAGTCGTCTGGTCAAGGCTTTCCCCGGACTGCCCATGGTGCTGGAACACATCACCACCCGCGACTCGGCCGATTTCGTGCGCGAGGGCCCGGCCAATCTGGCCGCCACCATCACCGCCCACCACCTGCTGCTCAACCGCAACGCGATGTTTGAAGGTGGACTCAGACCGCACCATTACTGCCTGCCCCTGATCAAGCGCGAGCAGCACCGCCAGGCCCTGGTCAAGGCCGCCACCAGCGGCAATCCGAAGTTCTTTCTCGGCACCGACTCGGCCCCCCACCCCAAGGGCGCCAAGGAATCCGACTGCGGCTGCGCCGGGATCTACTCAGCCCGAAATGCCCTGGCCTTTTATGCCGAGGTCTTCGAGGAGGCCGGCGCGCTGGGCCGGCTCGAAGGCTTTGCCAGCCATTACGGACCCGATTTCTACCGCCTGCCGCGCAACCAGGCCTCCGTCACCCTGGTGCGCGAGCAAGATCAGGTGCCCGAGCAGCTGGACTTTGGAGGCCAGCCCGGGGTGCCGTTGCGCGCCGGTGGGACGCTGCGCTGGCGCTTGTCCGATGGCGGATTCGTCAGCCCTTGACGTAGCTACCGGGTGCGGCTTCGATGACCGGCAGGTCGCCGTCACCCGGCACGCGCGCCGGGATGCGCTTGCCGGAGCGTGCTTTCAGCCACTGGTCCCAGTGCGGCCACCAGCTGCCCTGGTGGGCTTCGGCACCCTCGATCCAGTCTTCCGGGTCCGGCGGCAGGGCGTCGTTGGTCCAGTAGCCGTACTTCTTGGCTGCCGGCGGGTTGATCACCCCGGCAATGTGGCCGGACCCGGCCAGCATGAACGTGGTCGGCCCGGAGAAAATCTGGGTCGCCTTGTACACCGATGGATACGGGGCGATGTGGTCTTCCCGGCTGGACTGGATGTAGACCGGGATGTCGACGGTGCGCAGATCGATCGGCACGCCATCCATTTCGATGCCACCGCGCTCGACCAGCTTGTTTTCCAGGTACATCTTGCGCAGGTAGTACAGGTGCATGGTCTCCGGCAGGCGGGTGTAATCGGAATTCCAGTAGAGCAGATCGAAGGTCGCTGGCTTCTTGCCGAGCAGGTAGTTGTTGACCACGAAGCTCCAGATCAGGTCGCTGGCCCGGAGCATGTTGAAGGTCATGGCCATGCTCTCGCCGTCCAGGTACCCCTGGGCCTTGATTTTCTTTTCCAGGTTTTTCAGTTGATGATCATCAATGAAAACCTTGAGTTCCCCGGCCTCGGAAAAGTCGACCTGGGCGGTAAAGAAGGTCGCTGACTGGATCCGATCATCGCCGCGTGATTTCATCAGCGACAGGGTGGCGGCCAGCAGGGTGCCGCCGATGCAGTAGCCGATGGCGTTGACCTCGCGCTCGCCAGTCGCCTTTTCGATCGCATCGAGGGCTTCGAAGATGCCGTCGTGGGCATAATCCTCGAAACGCTTGTAGCGCAGGGTCTCGTCAGGGTTGACCCAGGAGATGACGAACACCGTGTAGCCGCGGTCGACCGCGTACTTGATGAACGAGTTCTTGGGCTGAAGATCCAGAATGTAGAACTTGTTGATCCAGGGCGGAACGATCAGCAACGGTTTGGTATAGGCCGTCTTGGTGCTCGGCGAATACTGGATGAGCTGCATCATCTCGTTCTGGTAGACCACCGAGCCGGGCGTGGTGGCGATGTTCCTGCCGACTTCGAAAGCGTCGTAATCGGTCATTGAAATCAGCAGCTGGCCATCGCCACGCTGCAGATCTTCCAGCAGCTGCCTGAAACCCCGCAGCAGGTTCAGACCCTTTTCCTTGCGCGTGGTCTCGAGCACTTCCGGGTTGGTCAGGATGAAATTGCTCGGCGACAGGGCCTCGGCGAACTGACGGGTATAGAAGTGAATGCGCTGGCGATCATCGGTGCTCACCCCCTGCATGCGGGCGACGTTGTCGAGCATCCAGTCTGCGGTCAGCAGGTAGGCCTGCTTGAGCAGGTCGAAGATCAGCTTCTCGTTCCATTGATCGGAGCGGAACCGGCGATCGGCGCGCTCGGGCGCGGCAGCAGGTGACGTCTCGCGGCCGATGGCGCGGAAACCCAGGTACTTCAGCAGCGACAGGTAGCGTCGGGTCAGGCTGAGCTGCGCCGCCAGGATACGTCCAGGGTTGCGAACCGTGCTCATGGTGGCCTGGATCAACGGTCGCTTGAGATTCAGCGGGTCAACCGTCGGCAGCTCCAGGCGCCGGGCCAGGCGCAGGCTCAGGTCCGCGGCCAGGCGGCTGATACGCGTCATTTCGCGGCTCAGTTCGGCCAGCTCTTCGCGCGTGACCATGGATTTATGTTCGCTCATGTCGGTCTCCCTCGATCGTTGTTGCATCTACAGCCGCAGGCCGCCGTCGACGGCAAAATCGCGGCCGTTGACGTAGTCGTTTTCAATGATGAAGCGCACGGTGGCGGCAATTTCATCCGGCTCGGCCAGGCGTTTGAGCGGGATACCCGCGGTGATTTTCTCGATCGCCTTTTCGGGCATGGCGGCGACCATCTCGGTGGCGGTAAAGCCGGGCGAGACGGATGCCGCGCGGATGCCGTAACGGGCCAGTTCCTTGGCCCAGGTCACGGTCATGGCCGCGTTGCCGGCCTTGGAGGCGGTGTAGTTGGTCTGGCCGAAGTTGCCGCTGCGCGAGATGCTGGCGATGTTGATGATCACCCCGCCCTTGCCGGCGGTCACCATCTGGGCCGCGGCAGACCGGGCGCACAGAAAGGCACCGGTCAGGTTGACGTCGATCACCTGCTGCCATTGGGCCAGCGACATGCGGTCAACCACCTCGCCGTCGCGGACCTTGAGCAGCAGGCCGTCGCGGGTGATGCCGGCGTTGTTGACCAGCACGTCGACTGGACCCATGGCATCCTCGATTTCGGCAAAAGCGGCTTCGACCTGCTGCTCATCGGAGACACTGGCGACCACCGCGTGGTGGCCACTGCCTGGCAGTGATTGTTTGGTTTCGAACAACAAGTCGGACTGCAGGTCGATCAGGGCGATGCGTGCGCCATTGGCGGCCAGTTGACGGGCCATGGCGGCGCCAAGGCCACGCGCGGCGCCGGTAATGGCCACAATCTTGTCATCAAGCTTCATGCCTGGGCATTCCTTGTACTGGGAGCAGTGGATTGGGTCGCAGGGGTCGGGCTCAACCGCCGCGCGATGGTTCTTCTTCTTCTGGGTCAACGGGCGGTTCATCGCGCAGGCGCGGGGTCAGGGCCGCGCTCCAGACCTCAAACATCTTTTTCTGGAATTGCCGGAACGGGGCCAGAGGCGACATGCTGCCAAGATCCTCCAGGCCCGACGACTTTAGCGTCGAGGCCCACGCCCGCTCGACCGAATCCTGCTGCGACTCGATATGGGTCATGACCCGCTCGAGATAGCCGCGGGTCAGGTCGCGCATGGGATTGGAGTTGACCCGGATCATCGATTCGAGAAACTCGTTGCTGAGCACCGGTCGGCCCAGCAGTTCCTGGTCGGCCACGATCTGCAGCAGCACCGAGCGGGTCACATCACGACCGGTCTTGGCTTCGATGACCTGGACATGATGGCCGGCGCCGACCAGGTCGCGGACATCCTGCAGGGTGATGCTCTGGCTTGCGCCTGTGTCATACAAACGCCGATTGGCGTACTTCTTGATAATGCGGGGTTCGCCGGTCATGCTGTTCATCCGCCTAGTGTAACCCGCCGGTTAGCACGTGCACAAAAGTGCCGGCAGGCCTGGCCTGCCGGCTGTGAGACAAACCGTCGATCAGGACTTGGCAGCTGCCTTGGGCTTGGGCTTGCTGGCGGTCTCACCCAGGCCGAACAGGCTGGAGAAGTCCATGGTCTTGGCAAACTCCTGGCCCAGTTCGGTGAGCTGCTCACGCGACTCGGTACCGATGGCAGCCAATGCTTCCATGTGGGCGGTCAGGTGCTCGGCATATTCTTTGAAAGCGGCCGACTGGCGGGCGATCAGCTCGCTGGGATTGCTGACATCACTCAGGCCGGCAAAACCTTCCTTGTTGAGCTCGAGCAGTTTCTGGACCGATTCCAGATTGGTCCGGGCGGACTTGTCGATGGCTTCCATCAGGATGTCCTGGGCCTTTTTCATTTCGGTAAATGCGGTCGGGGTGTTCATGGTGTTTCCTCACTATGTTCCTGGATCAGGGATGGCAAAAGCAATACGACGCACGACCTTGATTGTGCGTTGCACAAAATACTAGCACACAAAATTGTGCAGTGCAACAATCGCGCTTGACCAAGCCAGCGCGACGGTCACACCAACCGACCGGGGGGTGCGTGCAGAGAGCCCGACCGAACGGCCCGCAATCCGGGCCGCCAGATCAGTACATGTGCTGACCGCCGTTGATCGACAGGGTCGAGCCGGTGATGAAGCCAGCGTCCTCGGCGACCAGGAACGAGACCCCGCGCGCGATTTCCTCAGGCTTGCCGAGACGACCGACCGGAATCCGCGCCACGATCTTCTCGAGCACCTTCTCGGGCACGGCTTCGACCATGCTGGTCGCGATATAGCCCGGGGCGATGGCATTGACGGTGATGCCCACCGCCGCGCCTTCCTGGGCCAAAGCCTTGGTGAAACCGTGGATGCCCGACTTGGCGGCCGCGTAATTGACCTGGCCATACTGGCCGGCCTGGCCGTTGATCGAGCCGATGTTGACGATGCGGCCGTACTTGCGCTCGCGCATACCCTCGATGACGGCGCGGCACATGTTGAAGCATGAGGTGAGGTTGGTCTGGATGACCTCCTGCCAGCGTTCCGGTGTCATCTTGTGCATGGTCCCGTCGCGGGTGATCCCGGCATTGTTGACCAGCACGCTGACCGGGCCGAGTTCGGCCTCGACCTGACGAACGCCCTCCTGGCAGGCCTCGAAGTCGCCCACATCCCAGCGGTAGGTCCTCGCCCCGGTCTCGCGTTCAAACGCGGCCGCGGCGTCTGCATTCCCGCCGTAGCTGGCAGCCACCGTAAAGCCCTTGTCGATGAGCTCTTTTGCAATGGCCGCCCCGATCCCGCGGGTACCACCGGTGACGATTGCGACTTTCCCCATGTTGCTACTCCCGAAGCAGTTTCTGATCCAACGCCGCCATTGTGCCTGCAAGAATGCGCAAAGTAACTATGCAGTGCATCATGGCTGCGGCATGGACTGCCCAACCCGAGGGGTAGCCTTGAATTGACGCATCAGGCCACTGCTTCGGTAAGAAGAGGGGTCGATGAAAAATCCGGCCTGCTCGACGATCTGCTCGGTCTGCCGGTTGGGGCGACAACCGCCGGTCACGGTTGTCCAGGCCGGCTGGAGGGCGTTGAGCAGTGCGGCCATCGGCCGGTTGCGTGCCTGCACATGCTCAAACATCAGCAAGTAGCCATCAGCGGCCAGCACGCGGCGGATTTCGGCCAGACCGCGTTCAGGATCCCCGACGCTGCAGAACACCAGGCTGGAGACCACGCAATCGAAACTGCCATCGGCAAACGGCAGATCCTCGGCACCGGCCACCGCCAGCCCGGCGCCAGGCACGCGTCGCCGGGCCCGCCGCAGGGAGTCGGCCGCCGGATCGATACCCCACACCCGGTCGGCATGGCGGGCGAGCTCCTTCAGGCCCAGCCCGGTACCGCAACCGACTTCCAGCACCCGACCACGCGCCTGGCGCATGAGTTCGGCCCGCCAGCGCGCCAGGCCCGGAAACAGCCGGATCAGGAGGTCATACAGCCAGGGAATCTGCTCCACACCCCTCACCGTTCACCCCTTTTCCGATTTCAGTTTATGATCCACGCTCGCCAGCATAACAGTCCCCACAGATTCGATGAAAGAACGAGTCGGCCGCGGCCTGCGTATTGTCGGAGCCACCACATTGCTGACCCTCAACAGCCTGGCCCATATCGGCCCGCTGCTGCTGATCGCCCTGGTCAAGGCTCTCGTCCGGGTCAAACCGGTGCGGCAGGTTTGTGATCGCTGGCTGATGGCCATCGTGGCCAGCTGGATTGATGTCAACAGCTGGATGATGGATCACCTGACCAGCATCCGGATCGAGGTCTCCGGACTGCCCGACGACCTCGGCAACGGCAATTACCTGATGCTGTGCAACCATCAGAGCTGGGTCGATATCCCGGTGCTGCAGAAGGTCTTCAACCGGCGCATTCCCATGCTGCGCTTTTTTCTCAAAAGCCAGCTGTTCTGGGTTCCGATCCTCGGCCTGGCCTGGTGGGCGCTGGATTTTCCCTTCATGAAGCGCTACAGCCGCGAGCAGATCCAGCGTCGTCCGGAACTGGCCGGACGCGATATCGAGGCGACCCGCAAGGCCTGCGAAAAGTATCGCGGCATTCCGGTGGTCATCGGCAACTTCGCCGAAGGCACGCGCATGACTGCCGCCAAGCACGCCGGCCAGAACTCTCCCTACCGCCATTTGCTCAAGCCGCGCGCTGGTGGCATCGCGTTTGTCATTGACGCCATGGGCAACCTGCTCGACCGGATTCTTGATGTCACGATCGTCTACCCGCAAGGCGGCGGCGAACTGCCCGACCTGTTTGCCGACCGCATTCCCGAAGCCCGTGTCGACGTCCGGACCCTGCCGGTACCGGCCCGGTTCCAGGGCCGCAACTACCAGACCGATCAGGCCTTCCGCGACGAGTTTCGCAGCTGGCTCAACGAGCTGTGGACGGAAAAAGACCAGCGCATCGAACAGCTTCTCCCCGCCCGCCTTGAAAAGTGATCCTGCATGATGACCTCACCCCGTTTCCAGTTCAGAACAATCACTGGCCTCGTCCTGGTCTGGGCCCTGTTGATCGGCGCCGGATCAACACCAGCCCTGGCCGCCGAGTGGCATCATCAGTCAGTGACCGAACTGCGCGCACAACTGATCGGCGGCGATCTGACCGCCGAGGCGCTGAGCCGGCATTTTCTGCAACGCATCGAGAGGCTTGATGGAGAACTGGCCAGCGTCCTGGCGGTCGACCCGACCGCGCTGGACCAGGCCCGGGCGCTGGATGCGCAGCTGGCCAGCGGGGCCGCGCCAGGCCCGCTGCACGGCATCCCGATTCTGCTCAAGGACAATATCGAAACCCGCGCCCAGCCAACCACGGCCGGCTCGCTGGCGCTGGCCGCCAATCACACCGGCCGCGATGCGCCGCTGGTGGCAAGCCTGCGCGCGGCCGGCGCGGTCATTCTCGGCAAGACCAACTTAAGCGAGTGGGCCAACTTCCGCGGCGAGCGCTCATCCAGCGGCTGGAGCACGCTGGGCGGCCAGACCCGCAACCCGTACGACCTCATGCGCACGCCGTGCGGCTCCAGTTCCGGCTCCGGTGCCGCCGTGGCCGCCGGCCTCGCCCCGGTGGCCATCGGTACCGAGACCAACGGCTCTATCGTCTGCCCGGCCGCGGCCAACGGCAATGCCGGCATCAAGCCCAGCGTCGGCCTGATCAGCCGCACGCATATCGTGCCGATTTCGCACACCCAGGATACCGCCGGACCCATGGCCATGAGCGTGGCCGATGCAACCCATGCGCTGGCGGCCATGCTGGCGGCCGACCCCGCCGACCCGGCCACCGCCGAGCGGCCGGACTGGAACGCCGGGGACCTGCTGGCCGCGCTCGACCAGGCCAGCCTGGACGGCGTCCGGATCGGCGTGATGCGCGGCTTGAGCGACTTCCATCCCAAGGTGCTCGCCCTCTACGACCAGACCGTCGAAACCCTGCGCGCAGCCGGGGCCGAGATTGTCGATGAAGTCACCCTGGCGTGGCCGGAAGGATTCTGGTCCGACACCTACACCGTGCTGCTACACGAATTCCGCCATACCCTCAACGCCTACCTGGCCAGCCTGCCCGACGATGAACTGCGCCAGATGGACCTGGCCGCACTGATCGACTTCAATCGACAGCAGGCCGAACGGGTGTTGCCCTGGTTCGGCCAGGAGCACTTCGAGCGCGCCGAGGCCACCGCCGGCATCGAATCCGAGGATTATCTGGAAGCGCTGGCCCGCATTCAACAGGCCACCCGCGCAGACGGCATCGACCGCCTGCTGGCCGAACATGCCATTGATGTGCTGATCTCTCCCACCGGCGGCCCGGCCTGGCAGATCGACTGGGTCAACGGCGACCATTTCGGCGGCGGTAGCGCCTCGCCGGCGGCCGTGTCGGGTTATCCGGCGATCACCGTACCGATGGGCATGATCCACGGCCTGCCGGTGGGCCTGAGCTTTTTTGCCGGACGCTACAGCGAGCCCGCGCTCATCAGTGCTGCCCGCGCTTTCGAGCAGCAACGCGGCTCGCTGCCGGGTCCTGCCCTGAGTCCCCGCCTCATGCCCTGAGCAAGACGCGGGGCATCTCCAGTCGCACTGCCATCAACGACCTTATTGAAACGAGGCCGCTCGGAACGCGCCGCCCCCCCCGGACCGCGGCAAAACGGCTACCGGGCGGCCCGGTTGCTCCCGACTCAGCGGCCGGCATCCTCGAAGTTATCGCGCACGAAGCGGTCAAGCAGGCGCACGCCGAAGCCTGAAGCACCCGGCGGCACAGTCGGCTGAGTCGGATCATTGCGCCAGGCCATGCTGGCCATGTCCAGGTGCGCCCAAGGCAGCTCCGGCGCAACCCAGTTGCCGACGAAGAAGGCTGCAACACCGGCGCCGGCACCGCGCCCGCTGCCGCCATTGCGCAGGTCGGCAATCGGCGACTCGAGATCCTTGGCATAGCTCGGGTGCAGCGGCAGACGCCAGAGTTCCTCACCACTGACCATGCCGGCCGCCAACAGCTGGTCGGCGAGATCGTCGTGGCGACTGAACAGTCCGGCGTACTCGTCGCCCAGCGCGGTCACCTGCGAGCCGGTCAGGGTGGCCAGATCAACCAGCAGCCGCGGTTGCAGCTGCCGCTGGGCCCAGGTGATGGCATCCACCAGCAGCATGCGCCCCTCGGCGTCGGTGCTCATGATCTCAAAGGTCTGGCCGCTCATGGTGCGGATCACGTCACCCGGGCGGGTCGCCGTGCCGGAGGGCATGTTTTCGGCCAGTGCAGCGACCGCGACCGCATTGACCGGCGCGCCGCGCCGGGCCAGGGCCAGCAGCGCCCCGGTGACGCCGGCAGCACCGCTCATGTCGAACTTCATCCGCCACATGTCCTGCGACGGCTTGATCGAGATGCCACCGGTGTCAAAGGTGACGCCCTTGCCGACGAACACCAGCGGCGCCTCGTCGGCCGGGCCGCCCCGATAGTGGATGGCCAGCAGGCGCGGCGGCCGTGCACTGCCCTGGCCCACCGCCAGTATCGCGCCCATGCCGAGCTCGGCCATGGCATGCTCATCGAGCACCTCGATGCGGATATCCGGCACACCCTCGAAGGCAGCACGCACGCGCTCGACGAACGTCTCCGGGTAGATCACATTGCCGGGCTCTGTGACCAGATCGCGGGCCAGCCGCACACCGTCGGCGACCGGCTGCCAGCTAGCGGCCCACAGCCGGGCATCGGCCTGGGCCGCGGCCACGCGCAGCACCACCAGCCCCTGCCCCAGCACCGGCTGCTCCGGACGGGACGTGCGGTACTGGCGAAAACTGTACTGGCCCAAATCGATGCCGAGGGCCAGGTGCGCGCCGGCACCGGCAATATCGGCATCCGGCCAGAGCAGATGGATCGCGGGCGCAGCACTGCGCAAGCCCGCCTGTCCAACCAGGGCGCCGATGTCCTCCAGCACGCGCGGATCCGGCGACTCCTCACCCATGCCGATCAGCACCACCTGGGTGTAAGGCCCCACGCCATGCAGATTCAGTACGCTGCCGTACTCGCCGGTGAATCCGGCATTGGCCACCGCCTGGGCCAGGGCGCCACCGGTCTTAGCATCCACTGCCGCGAAGGCCGCCTCCAGCGGGGCACCATGCTGGACCGTGACGGCGACTGCACCGTCACTGGGCAATGCATAAGGCTCAAAGGTGACATTGCGCTGGGCATGCGCGTTGAACGTCAGCAGACAGGCGAACAGGGCAAGGCCGGCGTGATGCATGAGTTGTTGCGGGTGGGGACGATGGAGCCGAAGTATAGGAAGTTCACAGGCCCTTTTCCAGCAAAAGGCCACGCGGCCTACAATGGTGCTCTCTGGACACCGCAGAACAAACTCATGCATGACGCCATCGCCACACTGCCCAAGGTCGAGCTGCACCTGCACATCGAAGGCTCGCTGGAGCCTGAATTGATGTTCACTCTGGCCAAGCGCAACGGCGTGGCCCTGCCCTGGGACTCGGTCGATGCGGTGCGCAAGGCCTACCAGTTTTCCGATCTGCAGTCCTTTCTCGACGTCTACTACGCCGGGGCCGGCGTGCTGCTGACCGAGCAGGACTTCTACGACCTGACCTGGGCCTACCTGCAACGCTGTCATGACGACCGGGTTCGTCACACCGAGATCTTTTTCGATCCCCAGACCCATACCGACCGCGGGGTGGCTTTCGAAACCATCATTCGCGGGATCACCCGGGCGCTGGACGCCGGGCGCGATCAGCTCGGTATCACCTCGCAACTGATCCTCTGCTTCCTGCGCCACCTGAGCGCTGAGGCCGCCATGGCCACGCTGGAGCAGGCCCTGCCATGGAAAGAACGGATCATTGCCGTCGGCCTGGACTCCTCGGAAAAAGGCAATCCGCCGGAGAAATTCCAGGCCGTGTTCAATCGGGCCCGCGCCGAGGGCTTCCTCACCGTGGCCCATGCCGGCGAGGAAGGCCCGGCCACCTACATTCGCCAGGCGCTGGACCTGCTCAGGGTCGAGCGCATCGACCACGGCGTGCGTTGCACCGAAGACCCGGCGCTGGTCGAGCGGCTGGTCGCAGAGCAGGTGCCGCTGACGGTCTGTCCGTTATCCAACGTCAAGCTGTGCGTATTCGACCGGCTCGAGAATCACAACCTCAAGGCCCTGCTGGACCAAGGCCTGTGCGTGACCATGAACTCCGATGACCCGGCCTACTTCGGCGGCTACATCGGCGAGAACTTCCAGGCTACGGCCCGGGCACTGGACCTGGACCTGGACGATATCGAACAACTGGCCCGCAATGCCATCCAGGCCGCCTTTGTCGATGCCGAACGCCGCAGCGAGCTGCATGCCGAAGTCGAGCGCTGGCGCGAGACCGCCCGCGCCATCGACTGAGTCGCCTGCAAGGTGGCCACTGGTTCATGCGAGCACTCGGGCCGCGGGACAGCGGATGCGCGATGCGAGGATCTACGCGGTCTCACCCGCACCATTGGCAGGTTGCGCTTTTTCCGACCGATCGCGCGCCAGGTACATATAGATCGCCGGCACCACGAACAGGGTAAAGGCCGTGCCGATGGTCATGCCTGAGGCAATCACCAGGCCGATGGCAAAGCGCGAGCCCGCCCCCGGGCCGGCAGCGATCAGCAGCGGGATCATCGCCAGGACGGTCGCGGCTGTGGTCATCAGGATCGGGCGCAGGCGAATGGCGGTCGCTTCCTCGATCGCCTCGCGCTTGGGCTTGCCCTCGTCCTGGAGCTGGTTGGCGAATTCGACGATCAGGATGCCATGCTTGGCGATCAGCCCGATCAGGGTCAAAAGCCCGACCTGGGTGTAGATGTTCAGGCTGGTCAGGCCGAGCGAGACGAAGATCAGCGCACCGGCAATACTCATCGGCACGGTGACCAGCATGATCACGGCATCGCGGAACGACTCGAACTGGGCGGCCAGCACCAGGAAGATCACGACCAGGGCGAAAAAGAAGGTCACCACCAGTTGCTGGCCTTCGGTCTTGAACTGGCGGCTCTGGCCGGCGTAGTCGACCTTGTAGGTCTGAGGCAGAATCTCGCCGGCTGCCTCTTCAAGCACCCCCAGCGCCTCGCCCAGGCTCACGCCCGGGCGCGGCACGCCGGTAATCGTGACCGCGTTGAGCTGCTGGAAGCGCTTGAGCTGCTGCGGCTGGACCGAGGGCTCCAGGTCGATCAGGCCGGCCATGCGCACCAGCTCGCCGGCGCGGTTGCGGGTATGGAAATCGCCCACCTGTTCCGGGGTCAGGCGCTCGGCGCGCTGAACCTGGGGGATGACCCGGTAGGAGCGGTTGTCCATGGCGAACCGGCCGACAAAACCGCCCGACAGCAGGGTCGCCAGGTCGCCGGAGACCTGGGCCATGTCCACCCCCATCAGCGCGGCCTGGTCGCGGTCGACGCGGATTTCGCGCTGCGGTCGATCGATATTGAGATCGGAATCGACAAAGATGAAGCGGCCGGACTGCATCGCCCGTTCCATCAGTTGACCGGCAAAGCCCTCCAGGTTCTCGAACGAATCGGTCGAGCCGATGACAAACTCCACCGGCGCACCGCCGCCGCCCGGCGATGGCAGATCGGGCGGCACCACGGCGAACGACTGCAGGCCGGGAATCTGGCTGATGAAAGGCTGGACGGTCTGTTCGAGCAGCTGATGGGTCCCGGTCTCGCGCTGATCCCAGGGTTTCAGCACGATGCCCGAGATGGCCTGGTTGCTGGCCCCGACCCCGCCGCCGCCGAACCCGTTGATCAGAAAAATGCCTTCGATCTCTTCGGTTTCTTCGCCCAGGGTGTTCAGGCGCTGGGTATTGCGCTCGAGATAGTCGAGGGTGGCAAAAGGGTCAGCCTCGAGGATGGAAAACATGAAGCCGGAGTCTTCCGGTGGTTCGAGCTCGCTTTCGCTGGAGACAAACAGGAAATAGCACGAGCCCAGCACGATCAGTCCGAAGATTGCCAGCACGTGGCGATGATCCAGCCAGCCATGCAGATGGCCCTGAAAGCGCCCACGCAGGCCCTCGAACAGGCGGTCCAGCCAGGCGGCGAATCTTGGACGGGCCTCGCGCCGGCGCGAGCGCAGGACGCGCGAGCACATCATCGGCGCCAGGGTCAGCGCGACCACGCCGGACAGCACGACCGTGGCCGCCAGGGTAAAGGCAAACTCGATGAACAGCGTGCCGGTCAGCCCGCCGACGAACCCGATCGGCACGAACACCGCGATCAGCGTGGTCGACATGGCCACGATCGGCCAGGCCAGCTGCCGGGCACCCGCGATCGCCGCCTCGATGCGCGACTTGCCCTGGGCCATCTGGCGCTCGATGTTTTCGAGCATGATGATGGCGTCGTCGACCACGATGCCGATCGCCAGTACCATGGCCAGCAGGGTCAGCAGGTTGATCGAAAAGCCCATCAGCAGCATCAGGAAAAACGTGCCGACCAGCGACAGCGGCACCGCCAGGGCCGGAATGATGGCGCTGCGCACCGAGCCCAGAAAGGCATAGATGACCAGCACCACGATCACCAGGGCCAGAACGATGGTGAGGATCACCTCGTCGATAGCACTTTCTATGTACTCGGCCGAGTCGTAGGAAATGGTCGCCTCGAGACCTTCCGGCAACTGCGGAATGATCAGCTCGTCCCAGACCTGGCGAACCTCGCTGATGACTTCCAGCGCGTTGGCATCGGGCGCAATCTCGACCCCGATGAAAACGGCATCCAGGCCGTTGTAGGTCACCGAGGCATCAAAGCTCTCCGGCCCCAGTTCGACCTCGGCGATGTCTTCCAGACGGACCAGCGCGCCGCTTTCGTCGCGCACTACCATGCGCTCAAAGTCCTCGATCGACTGCAGATCGGTATCGGCGGTCAGATTGATGCTGACCATCTGACCGCGGGTTCGACCGACGGCAGAGAGCACGTTGTTGGCCTGCAGCGCACGGCGCACGTCCAGCCCGGTGACATCCTGGGCCGCCATCCGCTCAGGGTCCAGCCAGATGCGCATGGCAAACGTCCCGGCACCGAGAATCTCGGCCTGCTGCACCCCGGGGATGGTGGCCAGTTGCGGTTCGACCTCGCGCACCAGGTAATCGGTGATCTGGCTGTCGTCGAGCAGATCGCTGAAAAACGACAGGTACATGGCCGCCACCTGCTGGCCAACCGACAGGTCGATCACCGGGTCCTCGGACTGGGCCGGCAACTCGGATCTGAGCTTGTTGACCTGGGCGGCGATTTCGGTCAGGGCATCGTTGGGGTTGGCGTCCAGGCGCAGGTAGGCCTGGATGACCGATACGCCAGGCACCGAGGTCGAGACCAGGTAGTCAATCCCCTCGGCCTGCGCGACCTCGCGCTCCAGAGGGGTGGTGATGAACCCCTGGACCAGGTCGGCATCGGCGCCGATGTAGGCGGTGGTGACCGTGACCACGGCATTCTGGATTTCCGGAAACTGGCGCACGTTGAGATCGAACGCCGCGCGCAGACCCAGCAGCAGAATGAACAGGCTGACCACGATGGCCAGCACCGGCTTGTTGATGAAAACATCGGTAAAACGCATGGGCTGGCTGGTCCGCTCAGGCGTTGTCCGGACGCGGGTCCGGATCTTCGCTGGGCTGAACCGACTGATCGCGATCGATCTGCACCGGGGTGTCGTTCTGCAGCTTCAAAAGCCCCGAGGAGGCCACCTGAACACCGTCTTCCACGCCGTCGAGGATCTCGATCAGATCACCGCGCGAGCGCCCGGTGCGGACAAAACGCTGCACCACTTTCAGATCATCTTCATCGCTGCCTTCGACGACGAAAACCGAATCACCGTAGGTGGACGAGCGAACCGCGGTGCGCGGCACGACCAGCACATCCTCAGCCGCGCCAAGCTCGAGCTCGGCACGGGCGAACATGCCGGGTCGAAGCCGCTCGTCGGCGTTGGCGAAGGTGGCCTGCACCCGGACCGTTCGGGTTGACTCATCGATCCGCGGCTCGATCGCGCTGATCCGGCCACTGAAGGCGCGCTCGGGAAAGGCATCGATGCGGGCAACCAGCTCGGCACCGGCCGCGAGCAACGGCAGTTGGCGCTGGGGCAGGGTAAAGTCGAAGAAGATCGGATCCAGCGCCTGCAGGCTGACGATAGGCGTCCCCGGAGAAAGGAACTGTCCCGGATTGACCTTGCGGATGCCGAGCCGGCCGGCGAACGGTGCGCGCAGGATTTTCTGTTCGATCATCGCCTCCCGAGCCGCCACCGCAGCGCGCGCGCGCTCGGCCTCGGTGGCCGCTCGATCCAGCACCGCCTCGGAGATCGATTGCTGCTCATACAGGCGGCGCTGACGCTCAAGCTCCAGTTCGGCCAGGCGCGATGCGGCCTGCAACTGGGCCAGCTCGGCCTCATCGACGCGGGTCTCGAGCATTAGCAGGCGCTGACCGGCATCCACGGCCTGCCCGTTTTCGAACGAGACCTCGCGCACGATCCCGCCCGTTTCCAGGCTCAGCTCGGTGCCGCGGACCGGGTTGAAAGTCCCCACCGCCTCCAGCCGCGGCGTCCAGCGCTCGGACCGCACCTGGCTGACCGTGATGGTGGCGGTTTCCGGGCCCATGCTGTCAAAGGCATCCTCGATCATGCGATCAACGAAAGCCTTGTAGCCGAAAATGCCGCCAAACAGCACGATCACGGCGATCAGCATGAAGACCATGCGCTTGTTCATGCCAGCAACTCCCGTTCGATCCGCTCGACCATGGCATCCAGCGCCGCCTCATTGCCGATATCAAACAGCGGCAGCCAGTTAAGGCCGTTGAGCAGCACCTGGGCATGGACATAAATGGTCCGGCGCGAGGTGGCCATCGCCAGTTGATTGAGCAGGCCGCGGGCCTGCAGCAAGGACTGCATGCCGTGGCAGACCGCCCACGGTCCGAGCATGAGTTCCTCGGCACTCAAGACCCCGGGGTCGACGTCACCGCGCGCGATGGCCTGTTCGACCACGCCGGTGATGGCGGCCACGACCGGGGCAACCTCGGCGGTCAGCTGCTCGCGTCGTTCCGGGCTCGCGCTCTCCCAGACCACTTCGGTGGACACGTACTGCATCAGCTTGCTGTAGGAGGGGTGACGGCGACTGAAATACTCGTCGATCACGGTCAGGGCGAACATCCGCTCACGCGTGCCCGCCGACCACGTGGCCACCCGGCGCAGCAGCGCACAGTGCTCGGCCAGCCGCTGGGTGGCCAGGGCCACGAGCAGGTCCTCCTTGGAGGCAAAGTGCTGATACAGCGTCCCGGTCGCGTAATCACAGGCCCGGGCCAGGCGCGCCATCTGCAGGGTCATCAGTCCTTCTTCACGGATCAGCCGTCGGGCCGTCTCCAGAAAAAGCTGTTCGCGCGCCTGCAGTTCACGCTGCCGTCGTTCACGAGTGCCCATGCGCTGACTCCTGATTCATAATGTGCATTATGAACTATATTCAGTTCTTGATGTGTCGACTAGTTCTGAACCATAGATCCAGAATCGCGGATGGATGGTGACACGCCAATCACAAGCGCGCTTTTAGCATCCAGACTTCGGCAATGATCAGGAGAACTGGATATGAAGCGGGCTCAAGTAATTTATGCATTGGCCGTTACCGGCTGTCTTGTCGTTCTGGCCCTGGCCTTTTCCTCGCCGATCGCAGCCAAGCCGGGCTGGTCGCATCCAGGCCATGGCGATCTGGCCCTGAGCAGCGAGCAGCGCAAACAGATCGCCAACCTCCGCGGTGCCTTCCACGAAAGAATCAAGGCCCTGGACTGGTCGGTGGAAGACGGCAGCCATGACCCGGCAACGCTTCAGCAGGCACGCGAACTGCGCCTGGCGCTGCGCGCCGAGATTCGAGAGGTGCTGACCGACGCACAGCTCGAACACATGGAATCGGCCGGCAAGCGCTGCCCGCGCGGCGGCCAGCCGGAGATCCGACCGGTCCGGCAGCAGACCACCACGCTGTATCTGTAAACCGGGGCGATCCGCCGACCGCCAGCCTGTGGTGAACGCCTGAGCAGGTCGCGAGGTCTGATAGAGTCTGTCGGTCTGGTTTACGCGGATCTTCAAGACTTATGCATCTGAACCTCGCTGTCGACAATCTGCACTGTGCAAGCTGTGTGCGCCGGCTGCGCTCGGCGCTGGAGGAAACCGACGCCAGCGAAGTCCAGGTCGACCTGGCCGGCAAGGCCGTCGATCTGGACTGGCCCGGCGAACGTCCCCTGCCCGACCTGGTCGAGCATCTGCGCACAGCCGGATTCCCGGTTCAGCTCGATGAAATCGTGGTCGCCATCGGCGGCATGCACTGCGCATCCTGCGTCGGGCGGGTGGAGAAAGCACTACAAGGGATCGCCGGCGTGGTCTCAGCCGACGTCAACCTGGCCAGCGGCGAGGCGCGGATTGAAGTTATTCGCGGGCAGGTCTCGGCCGCGGCGGTCGAACAGGCGGTCGAGCAGGCCGGCTACAGCGCAGAGCTGCCCGAGACCACCGGCCACGATCGCAACGACCGTCGCGAGGCCGAAGTCCGCGGACTGAAGAAACGCTTCTGGCTGGCGCTGGTGCTGACGGTTCCGGTATTCGGCATCGAAATGGGCGGGCACTTCATTCCGGCCCTGCACCACTGGCTGCACGGCACCCTGGGCACCTTTCCGGTGCATCTCGGCCTGTTCGTGCTGACCAGCATCGTGCTGTTCGGGCCGGGACTGATGTTCTACCGCATCGGCCTGCCCAACCTTGTGCGCGGCCACCCGGACATGAATTCCCTGGTGGCGCTGGGCACCGGGGCGGCCTGGAGTTATTCGGTTGTCTCAACCTTTGCTCCCGGGATCATGCCCGAGGGCACGGCCAACGTGTACTACGAACCGGCCGCAGTGATCGTCACCCTGATCCTGCTCGGGCGCCTGCTTGAAGCGCGCGCCAAGGGCCGGACCGGCGAGGCCATCGAGCGCCTGCTGGGCCTGCAGGCGCGGACCGCGCGGGTCGAACGCGACGGCCAGATCACCGAAGTGGCGATCGAACAGGTCCAGCGCGGCGACCGCATCCGGATTCGGCCCGGCGAAACCGTGCCAGTGGACGGCGATGTCGTCGACGGCGAATCGCATATCGATGAATCGATGCTGACCGGCGAACCCGATCCGGTCCAGCGCCGGGCCGGCGACAGGATCGTCGGCGGCACCGTCAACCAGGATGGCCTGCTGGTCATCGAGGCGACCGATCTGGGTGCCGATGCCGTGCTGGCGCAGATCGTGCGCATGGTCCAGAAAGCCCAGGGCGCCAAGCTGCCGATCCAGGCGCTGGTCGACCGGGTCACCGCCTGGTTTGTTCCTGCCGTGATGAGCATCGCCGGGCTGACCGCCCTGGTCTGGCTGGCGCTCGGGCCCGACCCTGCGCTCAGTTTTGCCCTGGTCAATGCGGTTGCCGTGCTGATCATCGCCTGTCCCTGTGCCATGGGCCTGGCCACGCCGACCTCGATCATGGTCGGCACCGGACGCGGGGCCGAACAGGGCATCCTGTTCCGCGGCGGCGATGCGCTGCAGCAGCTCAAAAGCGTCGACGTGGTCGCCGTTGACAAGACCGGCACGCTGACCGAAGGCCGGCCGGCCGTCACCGATGTCATCGCCCTGGGCGAGCACGACGAAGAGACCGTCCTGGCCCTGGCAGCCGCCGCCGAGCAGGATTCGGAACACCCGCTGGCCCGTGCCATCGTCGAGGCGGCTGGCCAGCGCGGGCTCGATGTCCCCGGCAGCAGCGCGTTCCGGTCCGAAGCCGGCAAGGGTATCGTGGCAACCGCAGCCGACCGGCGCATTCATGTCGGCACCCGGGATTGGCTGGCGCAGGCTGACATCGATGCCAGCGCGGCCGACGAGACCATCGACCAGCTTTCAGGCCGGGCCCGCACGCCGGTGCTGATCGCCATAGACGGTCGTCTGGCCGGCCTGCTCGGCGTGGCCGACCCGATCAAGGACAGCAGCCCGAGGGCCATTCGCAGACTCCATGACCTCGGCCTGAAAGTCGTCATGATCAGCGGTGACCGGCGCGCCACCGCCGAAGCCATCGCCGGGGAACTGGAAATCGACCACGTGATTGCCGAGGTGCTGCCGGACGGCAAGGTCGAGGCGGTCAAGGAACTGCGGCGCAAGCACGGTCACGTGGCGTTTGTCGGCGACGGCATCAACGATGCACCGGCGCTGGCCGAGGCCGAGGTCGGTATCGCCATCGGCACCGGCACCGACGTGGCCATCGAATCGGCCGACGTGGTTCTGATGGCGGGTGATCTCAACAAGGTGCCGGCCGCCATCGCCCTGTCGCGGGCCACGCTGCGCAACATCCGCCAGAACCTGTTCTGGGCCTTTGCCTACAACACCGCCCTGATCCCGGTGGCTGCCGGTGTCCTGTACCCGGCCTTCGGCTGGCTGCTCTCACCCATGCTGGCGGCCGTGGCGATGGCCTGCTCCAGCCTGTTCGTGGTCGGCAATGCCCTGCGCCTGAAGCGCATTCCGCTGGCGACCAGCCCGGCTTAGGGGACTGCTTGGCCAGCGCGGCCGGCCGACGCCATCAGCGCTGCGGTGGCCTGCCAGGCGGGCAGGCCCTCCAGGTCCGCGAGGTCGAGCTCGTACTTGCGCTGCCAATTGCGCTGTTCCGGTCCGGTGCCGGGCCGATTGACCGGCTCGCGCTCGGCCAGGATGTCTTCGAGCTGGACCATGACCAGGCGGCAGGGTGTGGCCGCCAGGTAGGCATGCACTGCCTGGATACGCGCCTCAATGCCGGGCTCGGTGGGGGCGACTCCGGCATCGACCATGGCAGCCTGCAGCAACTGTTGTTCCGATGCTCCGGAACCGGATCCGGGATGATCTTCATCCAGCCAGGCTGCCAGCGGCACCAGATCGTGGGTGCCGGCACAGGCACAGGCCATCTCCGGGTAGGCCGATGGCCGGCAAAACAGCCCGCTTTGGTGGCGCTCGAAGCGCAGCACCCGGGTCGATAGCAGGTGATACGCGGCCATCTGTTCGCTGAAACCCGCCGGGACGGTGCCCAGATCTTCGCCGATGACCAGGCACGATCGGGCCCGGCTGGCCGCGGCCAGGATGGCGAGCAGTGCCTTGCGCGGGTAGGTGACATAGGCCCCGTCCCGGCCGCTCATCCCCTGCGGTACCCAGAACTGGCGCTGGGTGCCGATGATGTGGTCGATGCGAACCCCGCCGACCCCGCGCATCACCGCGTCCAGCAGTTGTCGCCAGGGGCGGAAGTCGCGTTCGATCAGCACTTCCGGCCGCCACGGCGGCAGCCCCCATGCCTGGCCATCAGCCGCAAAGGCGTCGGGTGGGGCACCGATCTCGACCCCGTCAGCCAGCAGTTCACGATCGCACCAGGCATCGGCGCCCGCGGGATCCGAGCCAACCGCCAGATCGGCAATCAGGCCGACCGCCATTCCGGCCGCCCGTGCCCGCCGCTGGGCCTGATCGAGCTGGGTGCGGGCCAGCCACTGCAGGTAGATGCGAAAATCGACAGCCCGTTGATGATCGCGGCCGAAGGCCTCCAGGGCGACCGGATCACGGTCGCGGTAAGCCGCCGGCCAGTCCCGCCAGCCACCGGGATGACGACCTGCCAGCTGCTCATCCAGCACCTCGAACAGGGCAAAGTCGGCCAGGCTGGTGCCACCCTGATCACGAAACACCGCGAAATCCCGGTAACGCTCACTCCTGGTGCGCGCATGGCGGTCGATAAACTCCCCGAACAAGACGCGCAACAGCGGCCACTTCAGCGCGGCCACTGCCGGATAATCGACCCGCCGGGCCGTGCGCAGCGCTTGCAGGCGCTGCTGGAATGCCGGGTCGGCGACCAGGCGGCGGGCCACCTGCGAGGATGCGAACTCCGGGACTGCACAGACATCGATGTAGAGCGGGCTGAGAAACAGCCGGCTCGACGGGGAATACGGCGAGCACAGCGCCGGGCGCGAAGGAAACAGGGCATGCAAGGGATTGATCTGCAGGGCGGCAACGCCGGCTCGGGCGGCTGTTTCAGCCAGATCACCGAGGTCGGTGAAATCCCCGATCCCCCAGTTGCGCGGCGAGCGCAGACCATAGAGCTGGATGCTTAAGGCCCAGGCGCGACCATCAGCGCGCAACATCTTTGGCAGGTAACAAGGCTCGATCATGGCGTGACCAGCAGCATGACCGAGTCTGCCCTGACCATCAGCTGCTGCTCATCAGGCCCCGGGCCAGGCCCTGAAAAGCCATCGGCACTGGCAGTATCGAGCAGGCAGCGCCACGGCCCGCTCTGCTGCACGGGCAGGCGCACCGGCAGATCATGCTTGCCGGCGTGCAGAATCCAGAGCACGGATCGCGACCCGTCCGACACTGCGACCTGGCAGACCAGGCTGCAGGCGTCGACCGTCTGCCAGTCATCATGTTGCATGCGCTCCCCATCGGGACATAGCCAGGCCAGCGTATATTCAGGCGCCAGGCCGGGTCTGTCGGGGCGCCGGCCATTGCCATCGATGAAATGATCGGCGCTCAGTTCGGGCAGCCGGCGCCGCAACTGAATCAGCCCGGCCAGAAAATCGCGCAGGTCCAGTCCGGGGTCCAGGCGACCCTGCCAATCCACCCAGCCGATCGGGTTGTCCTGGCAGTAGGCATTGTTGTTGCCGTGCTGGCTGTTGCCGAACTCATCGCCGGCCAGCAGCATCGGCACGCCGCGCGCCAGCAGCAGCGTGGCCAGGCGATTGCGGCGCGCACGCAACCGACAAGCCACCACCGCCGGATCAAGGCTCGGGCCCTCGACGCCACAATTGATGCTGTCGTTCCAGGCTTCGCCATCGGGTTCGGCGTGCCCGTTGGCAACGTTGTTGCGCTCGCTGTAAGAGACCAGATCAGCCAGGGTGAAGCCGTCGTGGCTGGTGATGAAGTTGATCCCGGCCGTGGGAGACCGCCGACGGTTAGCGAACAGGTCATCGGAACCGGCCATGCGCGTGGCCAGGGCGCCGACCAGCCCTTGCCCCCCGGCCCAGAAGCGGCGAACCGTGCGCCGAAACCGGTCGTTCCACTCGGCCCAGCCAACCGGAAAGCTTCCGGGGCGATAGCCATCCGGCCCCAGGTCCCACGGTTCGGCCACCAGCTTGAGCGTGCCGAGCAGCGGGTCGTTCATGATCGCACCCATCAGGTAGTCACCATCCGGCCGGCCCGATGCATCGCGCAGCAGACCGGCCGCGAGGTCGAAGCGAAACCCGTCGACCCCGGTAGCCTGCGCCCAGCACCGCAGGCTGTCGACGATCAGTCGGGCCACCGCCGGATGGCCGCTGCGCAAGGCGTTGCCGCAGCCGGAATAGTTGAGGTAGCGCGCCGGCTGCTCGGGATCGAGCAGGTAATAACTGCGGTTGTCGATCCCGCGCAGCGACAGGGTCGGCCCGCTTTCATTGCCCTCGGCGCTGTGGTTGAAGACCACGTCGAGCAACACCTCGATCCCGGCCTCGTGCAGACCGGCCACCAGCCGGGCCAGATCAGCGACCGTATCCAGGCCCAGACGCGGCCCGTCGGGCGCCATCCAGGCCAGCGGGTTGTAACCCCAGTAGTTGGCCAGGCCCCGTCGGACCAGGGGCTCTTCAGAGACCGCGTACTGGACTGGCAACAGCTCGACCGTGGTGACCCCCAGGCGCCGGAGATGATCGATGACGGGCCGTGCCAGCAAGGCATCTGGGCGACCGCGCAGCACCTCGGGCAGATCCGGGCAGGCCCGGGTCAGCCCTTTCAGATGCAGCTCGTAGATGACCGTGTCGCGCCAGGCATGGCGCGGTCGGGTATCGGGCACGATGGCCACCTCATCGACCACGCAGCGTGGCACGAACGGTGCGCTGTCGCGGCAGTCGAAGGAACAGGTCCCGAGGCGGTGACCACGCTCATAACCGAATACCGCATCATGCCATTCCAGGCGCCCGTCGAGTTGGCGCGCATACGGGTCGATCAGCAGCTTGTGCGGGTTGCAGCGCAAGCCCAGGTCAGGCTCGTAGGGGCCGTGCACGCGGTAGCCGTAGCGCTGTCCCGGTCCCAGCCCGGGCAGGGTATCGAACCACAGATCGCCGCTGCGCCGGCGCAGTGCATGACGATCGGTCTCGCGACCACTGGCGGCGTCGAACAGGCAGACCTCGACCCGCTCGGCAATCTCTGAAAACAGGGCAAAGCGCACCCCGCCCGGCACGGGTAGCGCCCCGGGGCAAACCGGATCAAGCGTCTCGGCCATGCCCTTCCGGCGCGCTCAGGACGACGATCGCCAGGGGCGGCACAGTTAATGACAATGACTGGGCCTGACCGTGGCAGCCTGCCGGCTCGGTGCGCACGGCACCCAGGTTGCCAACCCCGGAACCGCCGTATTCACGCGCATCCGTGTTGAGGATTTCCCGGTAGCAGCCGGCCACGGGCACGCCCAGGCGGTAGCCGTGGCGCGGCGTCGGCGAGAAGTTGCAGGCCACGACCACGAAGCGCCCATCGGCAGCACGGCGCATAAAGGCCACCACATTCTGGTTGGCATCATCACAGCTGATCCAGGCAAAGCCTTCTGGCTCGCAGTCCAGCGCATGCAGTGCAGGCTGTTCGCGGTAACAGCGGTTCAGATCGCTCACCAGGCACTTGACGCCCTGGTGTTCAGGCCGCTCCAACAGCGTCCACTCCAGCGTGGTGTCATGGTTCCACTCCGACAGCTGGGCCAATTCGCAGCCCATGAACAGCAGCTTCTTGCCCGGGTAGCAGAACTGCCAGGCCAGGGCCAGGCGCACCTGGGCAAGCTGGCGCCAGCGATCGCCCGGCATCTTGCCCGCAAGCGAGCCCTTGCCGTGGACCACCTCGTCGTGCGAAATCGGCAACACGAAGTTCTCGCTGAAGGCATACAGCAGGCCGAAGGTCAGATCGTTGTGGTGGTGGCAGCGGTAGACCGGGTCACGCGCCAGGTAGCGCAGGGTATCGTTCATCCAGCCCATGTTCCACTTGTAGCCAAAGCCCAGGCCGCCGTGTTCGGGCGGGCGCGAGACCTGCGGCCAGGAGGTGGATTCCTCGGCAATCATCAGAACGCCGGGACATTCGGCGTGGACAGCGAGGTTCAAACGGCGCAGGAACTCGACCGCCTCGAGATTGCGATTGTCGCCGTGGATATTCGGAATCCAGTCGCCCGGCTCGCGGCTGTAGTCGAGGTAGAGCATCGAGGCGACCGCGTCGATGCGCAGCCCGTCAAGGTGGTATTCCTTGAGCCAGTAGAGAGCATTGCTGATGAGAAAGTTGCGCACCTCGCGCCGGCCGTAGTTGTAGATCAGGGTGCCCCAATCGCGGTGACGACCCTGGCGTTCGTCCTCGTGCTCGTACAGGCAGCTGCCGTCGAACCGGACCAGGCCGTGGGCATCATCGGGGAAGTGACCCGGGACCCAGTCCAGCAGCACGCCGATGCCGGCCTGGTGGCAGCGATCGACCAGGTGGCGAAAATCGTCCGGTGAACCAAACCGGGCGGTGGGCGCAAACAGCCCGCTGGGCTGGTAACCCCACGAACCGGAAAACGGATGTTCGCTGATCGGCAGCAACTCGATATGGGTAAATCCGAGTTCGAGCACCCAGGGCACCAGGCGCTCGGCCAGCTCGCGATAACTCAGCCAGGACCCATCCGGATGACGCTGCCAGGACCCGGCATGGACCTCGTAAATCGAGATCGGGCGCTCGCGCGACGAGGCCTGCTCGCGCCTGTCAAGCCAGGCCGAATCCGACCAGACATACCCACCATCAAGCCAGACCAGTGATGCCGTGGCCGGCGGCATTTCGGCACTGCGTGCATAGGGGTCGGCCTTGAGCAGCAACTCACCGCTGCGGGTCCGGATTTCATACTTGTAAACGGCCCCGGGCCTGACACCAGGCAGAAAGATCTCCCAGATGCCGCATTCCGGGCGCAGACGCATGACATGGCGGCGGCCATCCCAGCCATTGAAATCGCCGACCACGCTGACCCGCTCGGCACTCGGTGCCCAGACTGCAAACCCGGTACCTTCGTGGCCGGCATGCCGACCCGGGTGGGCCCCCATGACCTGCCATGTTCTTTGGTGCTCACCCTCGGCCAGCAAATGGAGATCCAGTTCTCCCAGGCGCGGTGGCAGGGTGTAGGGATCAACGAGATTGTGCTGACTGCCGTCGGACCACTGGACTACAAGCCGGTAGCCACCGTCGGCAAGCTCGGCCGGCACCCGGGCGGCGAACAGACCGGGCGCGCCGACCTCAACCAGCGCAATCGGCCCATCAAGCCGGGATGAGCGGACGGTGACGGCGCGCGCACCGGGTAGCAGGACACGAACCACCCAGCAGCCCGATTCCGCTATCTCGTGGCAGCCGAGCACCGAGAACGGATCACCGTGACGACCTGCGACAAGTGCTTCCCAGCCAGGCGGCCGCAGGGCCTGGTCCGACATCGTCAGGGAGGTCTCGCCGACCGGGCCGGATTGGCGCCGTCCCGATGTCATGGTCCGGGCATCAACGGCTGTAGGCTTCGCAGGCGTAACGGCGCATCATGCGCTGGGTATTGAAGACCGGGGCAATCTTGCTGATGGCCTGCTTCATCATCACAATCCAAGCGTCCCGATCGTCGTGGTAAAGCGGTAACACGGTCTGCTCCAGCTTCCGGTAAAGATCCTCGGCTGTGGCCCGGGCAGCGCCGTTGCCGCCATCAGAACCGATCGCCCAGCCGGTAATGCCCTCGAGGCAGGCTTCGATCCACCAGCCATCGAGCACGCTCAGGTTGAGGACGCCGTTGAGCGCGGCTTTCATGCCGCTGGTGCCTGAGGCCTCGAGCGGAGGCACTGGCGTGTTCAGCCAGACATCGACCCCGGGCACCAGGATCGAGGCAACCGTCGCCTCGTAATTTGGAATGAAGGCCACCGGAATATCCGGCGCCAATTGCTGCAGGTGGCCGAAGATGTTCTGGATGTGGCGCTTGCCATCGTCATCACGCGGATGCGCCTTGCCTGCCAGAACGACCTGGAAGGGGTAGCGGCGGTTGATCGCCCGCAGCCGGTCGAGATCCGTAAACAGCAATTCCGGACGCTTGTAGGCGGTCATGCGCCGGGCATAGCCGATGATCGGCCGTTCCGGATCCAGCCTTACGCCCGAAGTGTCGGCCACCAGAGCGATCAGATCGCTGCGAGCCGCCGTATGGGCTGCCCAGATCTGTTCTGATGGCAACTGATCGGCCTGCACCAGCACTTCGGGTTCGAGACCCCAGTAGGGGTATTTCTGGTTGTACAGTTGGGCGAAGGCCGGATGCGCCCAGGTCTGCAGATGCACACCATTGGTGATGGCCCGGATCCGGTAGCCGGGAAACATCTCCCGGGTCGTGCGGGCATGGCGCTGGGCCACGCCATTGACGAAACCTGACAAGGTCAGGGCAAGGCGGGTCATGTTGAGTTGGTCCTGACCTGCCAGCAGGCGCAGTTGGTCGAGCTCGATGTAGTCGTTGAGGAGGTCTTTGACCAGGTCGTAACCGAAGACATCATGGCCCGCCTCCACCGGGGTATGGGTGGTGAAAATGCACATGTCCCGGACCCGGCCGACATCGTATTTCAGATCCAGTTCGGCGACCTGGTCGGCCGGCCTGGGATAACGACGCAGCAGATCGAGTGCAAGCAGGGCAGCATGCCCCTCGTTGAGATGGTAAACCTTGATGTGCTGGAAGCCGAGCGCCGAGAGCAAACGCAGACCACCGATCCCAAGAACGATTTCCTGGCGCAAGCGGTAGGCGGCATCGCCACCGTAGAGGTGATTGGTAATGTCACGGTCGTGTGGATCGTTTTCGGTCAGATCGGTATCAAGCAGCAGCACGGGCACATCGTGACCGATGGGACTGCGCAAGACATGCAGCCAGGGCTGCACCCAGACCTGACGCCCGTTGATCGGAATGGCGATCTTGGCGCGCAGCGGCGTGGCAAATTTTTCCACCACCCAGGGATCGGCCTTGTCGTGCTGCCAGCCCTGGTCATCGATGGTTTGCCGCAGGTAACCCTGGCGCGAGGCCAGAGTAACGAAGACCATCGGCAACTCGAGATCCGCTGCCGAACGCGCCGTATCGCCAGCCAGGACACCCAGCCCCCCCGAGTACGTGTGCATGTCTGGATGGAGGGCGATTTCCATCGAGAAATAGGCAATCCGGGTGCCTCCCAGAAAACGGCCGATGGTTTGCTGATGCTGATCGGAGACGTGATAAGCGTCCTGAAACATGCGTTTTTTCCTGTTATGGCCAGTCTGGCCTGGGCCGGGCATTTACCTGGCCAGCCGCTTGGCGTACGATTCACATCAAGTGGTTGGCAGATCGTTTCTTGAAAAAATTTCTCTCAAACGCTGACGGCTCGCCGGCTGCCCTTCGACAACTCCTTCGGCAGACCGCTGATCTGCCGCAGTCTATCATCGCCGACGCCGATTCAGAATCCGCTGGACGGGTGCGATGAGCACCGTTTCACGTCGCATCCTGCTGGCCGCCTCAGAGATCTTTCCGCTGGCCAAGACCGGCGGCCTGGCGGATGCCACCGCCGCGCTCGGCGCCGCACTGGCTCAACTGGGGCAGGATGTCCAGTTCGTCATGCCCGCCTACACACAGGCTCTTGAGACCGTGGTGGACCTGCAACCGGCGATCGCGCTGCCGGTCATCAATGGCCTGGAAGGCGGGCTGGTCCTGCCGGCCCGGATGCCCGACAGTGGCGTTCCCATCAACCTGATCGACATCCCGGCACTGTACCGCGACGGCGGCGGTCTGTATGTCGATGCCAACGGCAATGAAAGGCAGGACAATCCTGAGCGCTTCGCGGCTCTGGCCCAGGCCATATCCCACCTGGCCCTGGGCGAAACCGGACTTGCCGCATTCGACATTGTCCACTGCAACGACTGGCATACCGGCCTGGTACCGTTGCTGCTCAACAACTTCAGCCATCATCCACCAGCCTCGATATTTACCATTCACAATATCGCCTTCCAGGGTCTGTGTCCGCTTGCACTGATGCCCGCTCTCGGTGTTGACGTGCCCGGCGGTCGAATCGATCGGATCGAGTTCTACGGCCAGGCCAGTTTCCTCAAGGCCGGACTGGAGTTTGCCGATGAATTGACCACGGTCAGCCCGCGTTATGCCGAGGAGATCCAGACGCCTGATTTCGGGTTCGGCATGGAAGGAGTGATCGGTGCCCGTCGTGAGCGTCTGACCGGCATTCTCAATGGCATTGACACCACCTTCTGGACTCCGCTGCGCAGTCCCTGGTTGGCAGCCAGTTACGGGCCGGGAGCCATGGGCGGGAAGGCGCTCTGCAAGCAGTGGCTGCAGCAACGCCTCGGGCTGGCCGAAAATCCGGCAGCGCCCTTGATGGCGTTCATCGGCCGGCTGACCTGGCAGAAGATGGCCGACGTGCTGCTGGAGGCGGCTCCGGCCTACCTGGCCGCTGAAGGTGATCGCCAGTTCGCCCTGCTCGGCAGCGGCGATCGCAGCATTGAAGAAGGCTTTATCCATCTGGCCAAGGCTTTCCCCGGCAGGGTTTCGGTCAACATCGGCTACAGCGAGCCGGACGCGCAGCAGCTGCATGCCGGCAGCGATCTGCTGATTCATGGTTCACGTTTCGAACCCTGCGGGCTGACCCAGCTCTATGCGATGCATTTCGGCACGATCCCCATCGTGCGGCCGGTCGGAGGACTGGCCGATACCGTGGTCGATGTATCGCCGGAAACCCTGGCCCTGGAGCGGGCGACCGGCTTTTACTTCATCGAGCCCACCGCCCAGGCCATGCTCGAAGGCATCGATCGGGCGGTGGCCCTGTATCGCCAGCCCGAGCGCTGGTCCACGCTGCAGGCGACAGCGATGAGCCAGGTGTTCAGCTGGGAAAAAGCGGCTGTGTCCTACCTGCGGGTGTATGACAGGGCACTGGCCGGGCGCGCTGCATCAAGGCCGTGAAATCTTCGCAAAGCCCTGGGTAGATGGCCCTGCTGCGATAAGTTCAGGCGCGCGGACGAAACAGATGCTCTTGGAGACCGTTGCCCAGCAAGATGCTGCGTTCAGGCTTGAGCCGGGGCATCAGCCGTTCAAGTTCCTTGGGACGGTAACGCGGCGCATCGACCTGGTCGGCGTCGACCTGGCTGGCGTGGAGGCGCGCACCCGCATCCGGAATCCAGGCCCCTGGCGTGGCCGGCATCAGCGGTGAGGCATATTCCATCAGGGCATGCAGCCGCGTTGCCGGTTGCAGGCGGGGGCCGAGCAGTTCGATCAGATGGCGAATATCATCACGCTGAAGGTAGTTGAGCAGATTCCAGCACAGGATCAGATCAACCGGCTCGGGCTGATGCACGGCGAGCATGTCAGCCAAGGCCGCATGGCGCTGTGCGGATTCCTCACAGGCCGCCAGCAGGGGCAGGAAATCGGGCAGATTGGCAATGTCGAGCCTGCATCGGCAGGTAGACAACAGGTCCACAGTACCAGCCTGAATATTGCCGAGATCGAGAACAACGGTGCGTTTTTCAGGGTCCAGTGCCCCAATGGCTTGAGCAAACAGCGGCGCCGCCAGTCCTGGCGTATGTTCTACCGACATCGATGAAAAGCTCAAAGACAGGTCGCTCGACCGCGGCCGCGGGGCGGCTGTGGTCGAGACGGCCGAATCAAGCCTGCCCGCTGCGACCGAGGAGGGAATCGTCCTGTTTCTTCGCCGATGCTGAGGCCGGCTGCGACTGGGACGGTCCGGGCTTTGAATTTGAAGACTGGCCGCTGAAAGCGGACTTGATCGCATCGGCTTCCGGATCCATATCGATGGTCCCATTGAAGCGGGCACCATCTTCAAGCATCACGCGCGGAGCGATCAGGGTGCCGCGAATCTGGGCCGTCTTGCGCATCATGACCCGCTCCGACCCGACAATCTTGCCCTCGACCTGGCCTTCGACAATGATGGTATGGGCAAAGATATCGGCCTTGACATGGCCCGATTCGCCGATGGTCACGCTGTTTTTCTTCAGCTCGATGGTGCCATCGACCTTGCCCTGGATGAGCAGGTCTTCATCACCCTTCAGGGTGCCATCGATCTGGATGGAGGGACCGATCACGGCCCCGCGCTGTTGCTGATCAGTCATGCTGGGACGCTCCTGTGCTGGTTGCTGCTCTGGACTCGGCTCCTGGTAGGGGGCAGACGACTCGCGCTTGTTGAACATGATGGCCACTCCGCTTCTGTTCCGGCCCGATGGCGGGCTGATTCGTTGAACACTCTACCCGAAACCGGCCCGGGGCTACCGGTCGGCCAGCTCTTTTTCCAGTCTGGCCCAGGTATCCCTGAGCGTCACCGCGCGGTTGAAGACCGGCAGGCCGGGCTGCGTGTCGAGGTCCGGGACAAAGTAGCCCAGCCGCTCGAACTGGAAGAACTCACCGACCTGGGCATCCGCCAGTGTCGGTTCGAGCCGGGCATGGGTGATGACCTCCAGCGAATCGGGGTTGAGGTGGGCCAGGAAATCGGTCTCGCGGTCACCGGCCGGATGCGGGACATTGAACAGGCGATCATACAACCGGATTTCGGCAGTTATGGCGTGAGCAGCCGACACCCAGTGGATCGTGCCCTTGACCTTGCGATCGGAGCCGGGTTGGCCCGAGCGGGTGTCGGGATCGAAACTGCAGTGCAACTCGGTAATCTCGCCGGCCGCATCCTTGATGACCGCATCGCACCTGATGATGAAGGCATTGCGCAGCCGCACCTCGCCGCCAGGCTTGAGGCGGAAGAATTTTTTCGGCGCCTCCTCCATGAAATCATCGCGCTCGATGTAGAGCTCGCGCGTCAGCGGCACGCTGCGGGTACCTTGGGCAGGATCCTGGGGGTGATTCGGCGCCTCAACCCACTCGGTCTGATCGGCGGGATAGTTGGTGAGAATCACTTTCAGCGGCCGCAGCACCGCCATGCGCCGGGCCGCCCGAACATTGAGATCATCGCGCAGATTGCGCTCGAGTACGCCGAACGGGATGATGCTTTCGGACTTGGTCACACCGATCTCGGTGCAGAAGGCCCGGATCGACTCCGGCGTGAATCCACGCCGCCGAAGGCCTGCGATCGTGGGCATGCGCGGATCATCCCAGCCATCAACATGGCCTTCCTCGACCAGCCGGGTCAGGCGCCGCTTGGACATGACGGTAAAGTCGATGTTCAGGCGAGAGAATTCGATCTGAACCGGGCGAGAAGGTACCGGCAGGTGCCCGATCAACCAGTCATACAGCGGACGGTGATCCTCGAATTCCAGCGTGCACAGCGAGTGGGTGATGTGCTCAATGGCATCTGACTGGCCGTGGGCAAAATCGTAACTGGGATAGATGCACCATTCATCACCGGTGCGGTGATGATGTTCGCGGCGAATTCGGTACAGGACCGGGTCGCGCAGGTTGATGTTGGGCGCAGCCATGTCGATCCGGGCGCGCAGAACCATGGATCCGTCGGGAAACGCGCCGGCGCGCATGCGCTCGAACAGGTCCCGGTTCTCGCTGCGTGGCCGGTCGCGGAAAGGGCTGTTGGCGCCCGGCTCGGTCAGGGTGCCACGTTGAGCACGAATGGTTTCGGCATCCTGCTCGTCCACGTAGGCCAGGCCGTGATTGATCAGATGCAGGGCATAGTCGTAGAGGATTTCGAAATAATCGGAGGCATAGCACTCGTTTTCCCAGCGATAACCCAACCAGCTGACATCCTCCTTGATCGAGTCGATGAAACGCTGTTCCTCGCGGGCGGGATTGGTGTCGTCGAACCGCAGGTTGGTGTAGCCGCCGAATTCGGCCGGCATGGCAAAGTTCAAAACGATGGACTTGGCGTGACCGATATGCAGATAACCGTTCGGCTCGGGCGGGAACCGGGTGACGATGCGCTGATAGTGCCCGGCCTCAAGATCCCGGGCGATCCGGGTTCGAATGAAATGGGCTGGAGCGGCTGGAGATTCAGGCGTGGTCATTGTTCGACGTTTGATTGACAAAGTCCAGCAACGGATTGTACGGCTTGCCGGCACTCGGCGACACGGTCCTGGCGGATTTATCAATGGCCATGCTTCTGGATCATTGGCGCTGGCTGCGCTACTCTCTGCAAGCTAACCTCGCCCTGAGTGACCCTTCGTAATGACCAACGACAACTTCGACCATCGCAAGCTTTCCAATCGGATTCTCCTTGGCATGGGCCTCGGCCTGGCTTTTGGCATTCTGATTAATCTGACCGTTGCCGATCAGGCCTGGGCGCAGTCCTTTCTGATCGAAGGTCTGCTGGGCGTCGTTGGAGAGATCTTCGTGCGGTTTTTGAGCATGCTGGTCGTGCCGCTGGTGTTCGTTTCGCTGATTACCGGCGTCAGCGCCCTGAGTGATCCAAAAAAACTGGGGCGGGTCGGGGGCAAATCGGTGGCGCTGTACATGCTCACCACCGGAATTGCCATCTCTCTTGCCTTGACCGCCGCGGTCATTGTCCAACCCGGGGTAGGGGCCAGCCCGGAACAGAGCGTGGAACGTGAGATATCGGCTCAACCTTCGTTTGGCCAGGTACTGACGGAAATGGTGCCGCGCAACCCTGTTCAAGCCATGGCTGAGGGCGACATGCTGCCGATCATCGTGTTCGCGGTGCTGATTGGTCTGTCGATTGCCCTGGCCGGTCGTCCGGGAGAGCGAATCGGGCAGTTTTTTGCCGATTTCAACGTCGTCGTCATGCGCCTGGTGGGTTTCGTGATGTTGCTGGCGCCATACGGCGTATTCGCCCTGATCGCCTCCCTGGGGGCAACCACCGGCTTGTCAACCTTCTTTGGTGTTCTGAAATATGTTTTGCTGGTGCTCTTTGTCCTGGTGCTGCATGCCACGGTCACCTATTCACTGATGTTGCGCTTCATGACCGGGCTTAGTCCGAGGATCTTCTGGTCCAAAATGCGGGCCGTGCTGGCCTTTGCCTTCTCTACCGCTTCCAGTGGAGCGACGATTCCGGTCACCCTCAAGACCGTGGAGCATCGCCTTGGCGCCGATAACAAGGTGGCCTCCTTCACCGTACCGCTGGGTGCCACGATCAACATGGACGGCACCGCCATCATGCAGGGCATCGCAGCCGGCTTTATTGCCCAGTATTTCGCCGTGGATCTGACCGTCACTCAGTACCTGATGATCGTGGTCATGGTGATTATTGCCTCGGTCGGGGCGGCCGGTGTGCCGGGGGTGGGACTGATCCTGCTCGCCGGCGTGCTTGCCCAGGTTGGACTGCCAACTGAAGGCATCGCATTGATTCTCGGCGTCGACCGCCTGCTTGACATGACCCGAACAGCGGTCAACGTCACTGGAGATGCCATGGTGACCGTGGTGGTTGCCGACTCTGAAGGCGAACTCGACCGCAACGTGTTCAACGAACCCGACTCTCAATAAGCAGGCAGCAGGGTTGCCAAAAGAAAAAGCCCCGGAGCTCATGGTGAGCACCGGGGCTTCTGGTGTAAATGCCTGGCAGTGACCTACTCTCGCACGGACGAACCGCACTACCATCGGCGCTGGCACGTTTCACTTCCGAGTTCGGGATGGGGTCGGGTGGTTCCATGCCGCTATTGCCACCAGGCAAAGTCAACTGTGCACCGGCCATACGGGCCGGGGCGCCGTTGATCCCGGCTTTGAGCCGGGACCCCCCTGGCCAGTTCAGGCAGGGGAGCGCGAAGTCTGTTCTCAAGCGTCTTGAGTTGTCGTGTCTTATATATCTTTCTTAGCGCAATTGGCTTTGGTGTTATATGACCAAGCCTCACGGGCAATTAGTACTGGTTAGCTTCGTACATTACTGCACTTCCACACCCAGCCTATCAACCTGGTCGTCTTCCAGGGCCCTTCAGGAGGATCAAGTCCTCAGTGAGACCTCATCTTGGGAGGGGCTTCCCGCTTAGATGCTTTCAGCGGTTATCCCGTCCGATCATAGCTACCCGGCAATGCATCTGGCGATACAACCGGAACACCAGCGGATCGTCCACTCCGGTCCTCTCGTACTAGGAGCAGCTTCCCTCAAGTCTCAAACGCCCACGGCAGATAGGGACCGAACTGTCTCACGACGTTCTAAACCCAGCTCGCGTACCACTTTAAATGGCGAACAGCCATACCCTTGGGACCTGCTTCAGCCCCAGGATGTGATGAGCCGACATCGAGGTGCCAAACACTGCCGTCGATATGGACTCTTGGGCAGTATCAGCCTGTTATCCCCGGAGTACCTTTTATCCGTTGAGCGATGGCCCTTCCATACAGAACCACCGGATCACTAAGACCTACTTTCGTACCTGCTCGATCCGTCGATCTCGCAGTCAAGCACCCTTGTGCCTTTGCACTCACCGCACGATGTCCGACCGTGCTGAGGGTACCTTCGTGCTCCTCCGTTACTCTTTGGGAGGAGACCGCCCCAGTCAAACTACCCACCACACATTGTCCTCGGACCGGATAACGGTCCAGAGTTAGAACTCCAATTACACCAGGGTGGTATTTCAAGGTTGGCTCCACGCAGACTGGCGTCCACGCTTCAAAGCCTCCCACCTATCCTACACAGGAATAACCGAAGTTCAATGTGAAGCTATAGTAAAGGTTCACGGGGTCTTTCCGTCTAGCCGCGGGTATACGGCATCTTCACCGCAATTTCAATTTCACTGAGTCTCGGGTGGAGACAGTGTGGCCATCGTTACGCCATTCGTGCAGGTCGGAACTTACCCGACAAGGAATTTCGCTACCTTAGGACCGTTATAGTTACGGCCGCCGTTTACCGGGGCTTCGATCAAGAGCTTCGCTTGCGCTAACCCCATCAATTAACCTTCCGGCACCGGGCAGGCGTCACACCCTATACGTCCACTTACGTGTTTGCAGAGTGCTGTGTTTTTAATAAACAGTCGCAGCCACCTGGTCACTGCGGCCTCCAGGAGCTCGGAGAGCAAGTCTCGTCACCACCAGAGGCGTACCTTCTCCCGAAGTTACGGTACCATTTTGCCTAGTTCCTTCACCCGAGTTCTCTCAAGCGCCTTGGGATTCTCACCCTGCCTACCTGTGTCGGTTTACGGTACGGTCAGTTGTTACCTGAAGCTTAGAAGATTTTCCTGGAAGCATGGCATCAATGCCTTCGCGCCACATGGGCGCTCCCCATCACGCCTTGGTATTGATTCCCCGGATTTGCCTAAGGAACCTACCTACACGCTTGGACCGGGACAACCAACGCCCGGCACACCTAGCCTTCTCCGTCTCTCCATCGCAGTAACACCTGGTGCAGGAATATTAACCTGCTTCCCATCGACTACGCATTTCTGCCTCGCCTTAGGGGCCGACTCACCCTGCGCCGATTAACGTTGCGCGAGGAAACCTTGGGCTTTCGGCGTGCGGGTTTTTCACCCGCATTATCGTTACTCATGTCAGCATTCGCACTTCCGATACCTCCAGCAAACCTCTCGGTTCACCTTCGCAGGCTTACGGAACGCTCCTCTACCATGCAGATAAATCTGCATCCGCAGCTTCGGTACATTGCTTAGCCCCGTTAAATCTTCCGCGCAGGCCGACTCGACCAGTGAGCTATTACGCTTTCTTTAAAGGGTGGCTGCTTCTAAGCCAACCTCCTGGCTGTCTGGGCCTTCCCACATCGTTTTCCACTTAGCAATGATTTGGGGACCTTAGCTGGCGGTCTGGGTTGTTTCCCTTTTGACGACGGACGTTAGCACCCGCCGTCTGTCTCCCGTGATTGCACTTCCTGGTATTCGGAGTTTGCCATGGTTTGGTAAGTCGGTATGACCCCCTAGCCATAACAGTGCTCTACCCCCAGGAGTGAGACACGAGGCGCTACCTAAATAGCTTTCGAGGAGAACCAGCTATCTCCGGGCTTGATTAGCCTTTCACTCCGATCCACAAGTCATCCAAATCTTTTTCAACAGATCCTGGTTCGGTCCTCCAGTTGATGTTACTCAACCTTCAACCTGCTCATGGATAGATCGCCCGGTTTCGGGTCTATTCCCAGCGACTGGTCGCCCAGTTAAGACTCGGTTTCCCTACGCCTCCCCTAATCGGTTAAGCTCGCCACTGAAAATAAGTCGCTGACCCATTATACAAAAGGTACGCGGTCACACGACGAACGTGCTCCCACTGCTTGTACGCATACGGTTTCAGGATCTATTTCACTCCCCTCTCCGGGGTTCTTTTCGCCTTTCCCTCACGGTACTGGTTCACTATCGGTCGGCAGAGAGTATTTAGCCTTGGAGGATGGTCCCCCCATGTTCAGACAGGGTTTCACGTGCCCCGCCCTACTCGATATCACTGCAAATGCCCTTTCGTGTACTGGGCTATCACCATCTATGGCCGGACTTTCCAGACCGTTCCACTAGAACATAAGCAGCTTAATGGGCTAATCCCCGTTCGCTCGTCGCTACTCAGGGAATCTCGGTTGATTTCTTTTCCTCCGGGTACTTAGATATTTCAGTTCTCCGGGTTCGCTTCCCTGCCCTATAGATTCAGGCAGGGATACCAGCAAGCTGGTGGGTTTCCCCATTCGGACATCCACGGATCAAAGCTTATTGCCAGCTCCCCGTGGCTTATCGCAGGCTATCACGTCCTTCATCGCCTTCTGCCGCCAAGGCATCCACCGTGTGCGCTTAGTTGCTTGGTCATATAACCCAAAGCCAACTGGCCTTGCGCTAGATGCTCAAACACCTAACCTTTTACGCTGACACGACCAGGAAACACTACAGCAGTAATGTTTCCAAGACGCTCTTGAACAGACTTCGTATTGTTAAAGAACTTTTGATTCCACGCGAGCCCACCCGAAATGGTGGAGCCAGGCGGGATCGAACCGCCGACCTCCTGCGTGCAAGGCAGGCGCTCTCCCAGCTGAGCTATGGCCCCCAGTTCAGGTGGTGGGTCTGGGTGGATTTGAACCACCGACCTCACCCTTATCAGGGGTGCGCTC
>JBKHEF010000022.1:0-39087 GCA_046540955.1 Wenzhouxiangella sp. | reverse complement strand
GCCTCCCGCTCGAGATCGGCATAGCGGGTGTAGGACGGGCTGTCCGGCAGACCCAGCTCTGCCACGGCGAAGGCGCGGATGTCCAGCGCCAGGGCCAGCCGTCCGGCCAGCGCCGGGTCGGTGTCGGGATCGGCCAGCAGTTGTGCGATATCCTCGCGCCTGGACAGAATGTCGAGCTGGCCGGACGCGGCCTGACCGTACCAGCCCAGCGTGGCGCAGCCCGGCAAACCGAACAACACCCCAAACAGGACGATGACCGTGAGCCAGGACTGGTATCTGGAAGAGGACTTCTGGCGCACCTTCGGGCCGCTGATGTTCAACGAGGACACGTTTGCCAGCGGCGCAGACGAAATCGCCGACCTGGTCGAGCTGGCCGGGATCGCGCCCGGGCCGGTGCTCGACCTCGGATCAGGCCCCGGCCGCCACGCCCTGCCGCTGGCCCGGGCAGGGTATCCGGTCACGGCCGTGGATACCAGTCGCCTGTTGCTCGACCAGCTCAAAGAGTCCGCCGGTGAGCTGCCGATCGAGCTCGTCGAAGCGGACATGCGCCAATTCAGGCGCGAGCAGGCCTTCGACCTGGTGCTGGTGATGTGGACCAGCTTCGGCTACTTCCGCGACGAGGCCGACCACGTCCAGGTCCTGGCCAACATCCATGACAGCCTCAAGCCCGGCGGCCGCCTGGTCCTCGACCTGGTCGGGGTGGAATACCTGGCCCGCAACCTCGAGCCGGTCCACCTGACCGAATACGACGACGACCGCCTGCTGATCGAGCGCCCGCTGCTGACCGACAACCTGACCCGGCTGGAAAATGAGTGGCTGCTGATCGACGGCGATACAGTCCACCGCGCCGAATTCTCCCACCGCGTCTGGTCGGCCGGCGAAATCACTGCACTGTTGAGCCGCTGCGGCTTCGATGTGCTGGGCATTTACGGGGATTGCCGGGGTGGACTGTATGATCTGGACGCTGAACGGCTTGTCGTGGTGGCGGAAAACCAAGCATGATGACGGCCATCCGGCGTCATCCCGGCCGGAGCGAAGCGCAGCGCCGGGACCTCCAGGCCCGGAGGCCCCGGGTCAAGCCCGGGGCGACAGCAGACGCATAGCACTCAAATCAACACTCCAACGGATTGCCATGACCAAAATCGAACGCAGCGAAGCCGAATGGCGCGAGCGCCTGGACGAGGAAACCTTCCGCGTCACCCGCCAGGCCGGGACCGAGCGGCCGTTTACCGGCCAGTACACCGATCACTTCGAGAAAGGCGTGTATCACTGCGCGTGCTGCGATCACCCGCTGTTTGATTCAAACTCGAAGTTTCATTCCGGCTGCGGCTGGCCCAGCTACCACGGCGAACTCGAAGAGGCCGGCATCAAGCAGCGCCTGGACACCTCGCACGGCATGCGCCGGGTCGAGCTGCTGTGCCCGAAATGCGATGCGCACCTGGGCCACATCTTCAACGACGGCCCGCCACCGACGGGTTTGCGCTACTGCATCAACTCCGTGGCACTGAACTTCAAACCGCGCGACTGAGACTTACCCGACCAGGATCCCCGCCCAGGCGGCATTGAGCAAAGACACCAGCGCGCCGGCCAGCACGGCCTTGAGCCCCAGCCGGGCCAGGTCGGGCCGGCGCGCCGGGGCGATGCCGCCGATGCCGCCGATCTGGATGGCAATCGAAGAGAAGTTGGCAAAGCCGCACAGGGCGTAGGTGGCGATCAGGACCGAGCGCTCGGACAGGTTGACCTGGGTCTCGGTCAGGGCGACGTAGGCGACGAACTCGTTGGCCACGATCTTGGTGCCGATCAGACCGCCGACCGTCACCGCCTCGTCCAGCGGGACGCCGACCAGGAAGGCCAGCGGCGAGAACAACCAGCCCAGGATCAGGGCCAGGTCCAGCGGCTGACCCAACCAGTCTTGCAGCCCGGTAACGGCCCCGAACCAGCCCAGTGGGCCGTTGACCAGGGCTATCAGGGCCAGGAAAGCGAGCAGCATCGCACCGACGTTGAGGGCCAGCTTCAGACCCTCGCCGGCCCCACCGGCTGCGGCTTCGATCAGGTTGACGTGCGGCCGCTCGATGGTGGTGCGCACCGTCCCCACCGTCTCCGAGACTTCGGTTTCCGGCAGGATCAGCTTGGCCATCACCAGGGCGGCCGGGGCGGCCATGATCGAGGCCGAGATCAGGTGCTTGGCGAAAAAGGCCTGTTCTTCCGGCCCGGCCCCACCCAGCAGCAACACGTAGGCGGCCAGCACGCCGCCGGCGATGGTCGCCATGCCGCCGGTCATGAGCGCAAACAGCTCCGAGCGCGTCATGCCGACGATGAAGGGCCGGACCACCAGCGGGGCCTCGGTCTGGCCGACGAAGACGTTGGCTGCCGTGGCCAGCGACTCGCTGCCCGAAACTTTCATCAACCGGGTCATGACCCAGGCCATGGCCTCGACGATCTTCTGCATTATCCCTAAGTGATACAGGCAGGTCATCAGGGCGGCAAAGAAGATGATGGTCGGCAGGACCTGGAAGGCAAACACGAAGCCGAAGCTTTCGGCGTCGGCCAGAGGCCCGAACAGGAACGACGAGCCGGCCGCGGTGAAACCAATCAGCGTGACAAAACCGCGCCCCAGGGCGTCGAACAGGGTCTGGCCCAGCGGCACCCACAGCACCAGGATGGCCAGGGCCAGCTGCAGGCCGATCCCGACCAGCACCGTCTGCCAGGCAATCGCCGAGCGTTTCTCCGACAGCGCCCAGCCGATCCCGAGAATGACGACCACGCCGGCCATGCCATGCAAGATATTGATCACTGATTGATTCCCTGTCACTGAGCGGGTCACGTTTGCGCCATTATGCCCGCCTGGTCGCGTCTCGCCTGACCTTTGTCACATGCCTCATGCTGCCGCTGCCCGTAAAATACGCGCATGAAAATTTGCGTTGGCACGCTCCTGTTAATCCTCCTTCCGCTGCTGGCGGTTGCGGCCGAGCCGGTCTCGGTGCGGCCGTTTTCCGACGTGGCCATCCAGCTCGACCGCCAGGCCGCAGCCACCGCGGCCAGCCTGGATGAGGTGGTCCTGGCCGCCGAGATCAGCGCCCGGGTGAGCCGGCTGCGCGCCCTGCCCGGGCAGACCGTCGAGGCCGGCCAGACCCTGGTCGAACTTGATGATGCCGAATACCGCATCGGCATGGCCAGCGCCCAGGCGCGCCTGGACGTGGCCGAGGCCGCCCTGGAGATGGCGCGGATTCGGGCCGAGCGCGCGCGCCGCCTGGCCCCGGACAGTTTCGTTTCCGAAGACCAGCTGCTTGAAGCCGAGACCAACCTGAATCGCGCCGAGGCCGAACGGGCCGCGGCGCGATCCGACGTCGAGCGCGCCGAACTGATGCTGGCGCGCACGCGCATCGCCGCGCCGTTTGCCGGCGCCGTCACCCGGCGCCTGGTCAGCCCCGGCACCCTGGCTGCCCCCGGCACACCGCTGCTGGAGCTGGTGGCCACCACCGGCATCGAGGTCAGCGCGACGATTCCGCCCGGCCAGGTCGACGGCCTGGCGGCAGCAGATACCATCGCGTTCGAGTCGGAAGGACAACGCTGGCCGGTGCGTCTGGCCCGCATCACGCCCGTGATTGATTCCAGCAGTCGCGGGCGCGAAGCCCGCCTGGTATTCATCGAGGCCTCCGCCCCCTCCGGCAGCGAGGGCCGCCTGCGCTGGACCGATCCACGCCCGGCCCTGCCCGGTGATTTCGTCCTCCAGCGCGACGGCGTGCTCGGCGTGATGCTGCTCGATGAAGACGAAAACGTGGCGCTTTTCCGCCCGCTGCCCGGCGCCGATGCCGGCCGGCCGCACCAGCCCGCCGACCTGGCGCCAGACGCGCTGCTGATCGACCAGGGCCGGCGCCGGGTTCAGCCCGGTGAACAGGTCGATCCCGCCGGTCGCTGACCGGCTGTCGATCGGATACCAGCTCCGCCATGCTCGAGCGCCTGTATTCCAACCACCCGCTGGCCAACATCTTCATGGGTGTGGTGCTGGTGATGGGCGCGGCGGCCTACCTGATGATGCCGCGCGAGCAGGATCCGGAGATCAACTTCAACTGGATCAACATGACCACGGTGCTGCCGGGTGCTTCAGCCGAGGATGTCGAGCGCCTGATTACCGACCCGCTGGAGGAAGCCATAGCCCGGCTGCAGGATGTACGCTTCGTGGTCTCGTCAAGCCGCGAGAGTGTCTCCAATATCCTGGTCCGGTTCGAGGAACTTTCCGAGCGCCAGTTTGAACGTCGAGTCGCTGACTTGAGGCGCGAAGTCCAGGCCATGGTCAACGAAGAACTGCCGCCGGAGGCGCGCGACCCCAATATCCTGGAAATCACCTCGTCATCAGGCTTTCCCAGCGCCATCGTGCTGGTCGTCGGCCAGGCCGACGATGACCGCCTGCGCAGCCTCGCCCGGCGCACCCGACAGGATCTCGAACGGCTCTCCCGGGTCGATCGCATTCTTGCCCAGGGCCTGAACAACCCGGAATTGCAGGTGCTGTTTGACCCGCCGGCGCTTGCTGCCCGCTCACTCAATGCGCTTGATCTTGCCGGCACCGCGGCCGGCTGGTATCAGGACGTGTTTGCCGGCCGCCTGCAGACTGATTCGGGCCAGTGGCTGATCCGCTCAGAGGGCCGTTTCATCGACCCGGAAGCACTGAGCGGCCTCACCCTGACACCAACCGGCACCGACGACGTTGTGCGTTTTGACGAAGTCGCTCGTCTGCGCATGGGTGCGAGCATTCCGGAACAGATGGTGCGCTTCGAAGGCCAGCCGGCCGTGATGCTGTCGGTCACCAAACGTGCCGGCAGCAACACCCTCCAACTGATCGAAGACCTCAGCAACTACATAGCCGAACGCAACCCGGTGCTGGCCGACCAGGGCATGCGGCTGGTGCTGGCCGATGATCAGACCATTGCCACACGCGAAGCCATCGACATCATGCGCAACAATGCTGTCGTCGGCCTGCTGCTGGTCTTTGTCGTCTGCTGGCTTTTTCTGGCCACCCGCATCGCGCTGCTGGTCGGCAGCGGCCTGATCCTGTGCGTGGCCGGCAGTTTTGCCGTACTTGCCTCATTCGGCTATACCCTCAACATCACTGTACTGCTGGGCGTGGTCATCGTGCTTGGGATGCTGGTCGATGTCTCGGTGGTGATGGTCGAGGCGATCTACAACCGCCTGCGCCTGGGCCAGGCGCCAATGCACGCGGCAACCCATGCCCTGCGCGAGGTCGGGGTACCGCTGACCGCCTCGGTGCTGACCACGATCGCCGCCTTCCTGCCGCTGATGCTGCTGCCCGGCATCGTCGGCAAGTTCATGTTCGTCGTCCCGTTCGTGGTGACCGTGGGCCTGCTGATCTCGCTGATCCAGGCCTTCTGGATCCTGCCCACCCAGGTGGTGCATAGCCAGTACCGGCCGACCACCGACCCGCGCGACTGGCGACTGCGTTTCACCCGGCATGTGCGACGCAGCTATGTTCGAGCGCTGGTCTTTGCATTGCGCCGGCCCAAGCGACTGCTGACCGTGGCCGGTCTGACCTTCGCCCTGGCTCTTGGTGCGGTGGCAGCCGGCCTGGTGCGACTGGAGTTCTTCGCCTTCGACCCGATCCGCCTGTTCTATGTCCAGGTCGATGTACCCGGCGATGTCGCGCTGGAAGAAACCCTGAACCGCGTCGAGCAGGTCGAAGCCCGGGTGCGCGAAGGGCTGCGCGAGGGCGAGGCGCGCAGTGTTACCAGCCTGGCCGGGGTCCAGTTCACCGATGTCGAGCCGCTGTTCGGCGATCAGTACGGGCAGGTCGTGGTTTCGCTCAATCCCGATGACGGCGGGCGGAGCATGGCAGAGATCATCGAAGGCATGCGCGAGTCCGTACTCGGAACACCGATCGACGGTCGCATCGCCTTTCTGCAAGTCTCCGGCGGGCCGCCGACCCAGCAGCCGATCAATGTCAAGGTCCGCGCCGATGATTTCGATGAACTGCGCCGCGCCACCGAGGCGGTGCGCGAGCTGGTCGCGGGCCTGCCCGGCACCCGCGACATCAGCGATGACCGCGTTCCCGGCCGCTCCGAACTGGTCCTGATGCTGGATCGAGAAGCGATCGGCCGGACCGGTCTGCCGCCGGACGCCGCCGCACGCCTGGTCCGCCTGCACGTTGATGGTGAGATCGTCGGCTTCACCCGCGAGGCCGGCGAGCGCTATGAGTTGCGGGTCCGCGCCGAGCGTGAACAGCCCGATGAGCCCGGTGCCGTGCTGGATGATCCGGTTGCCCTGTCGTCCGGGGCAGTCACCCGGCTGGGCGCGCTGGTCGAGGCCGACACCGGCGAGGCGCCCGGCCTGATCCGCCACTACAACCTGCGCCGGGCCATCACCATCGAGGCCGATATCGATCGGGAAATCACCAATACCGTCGAAGTCAACCGTCGCATCCAGGCCGGCTGGGAAGAGATTCGGACAGAGTTCCCCGGCACCGATCTGGACTTTACCGGCGAGCTGGATGATATCGAGGAATCGCTCAACAGCATGGCGGTGCTGTTCCTGCTCGGCCTGGGCTTGATCTACCTGATCCTGGCCACCCAGTTCAAGAGCTACTACCAGCCCTTCCTGATCCTGATCACCGTGCCGATGGCCTTTACCGGCGTGGTCTTCGGGCTGCTGGTCTCCAACAATCCGTTGAGCCTGTACACCATGTACGGGATCATCGCCCTGGCTGGCATTGCGGTCAACGCGGCCATCGTCCTGATCGATGCCGCCAACCAGCGCCTGGCCGCCGGCATGCGGCCGCTGCATGCGACCATCTATGCCGCCCGCCGACGTGTCATCCCGATCATCATGACCACGGCCACCACCATCGCCGGACTCCTGTCTCTGGCCATCGGCCTGGGGGGCCGTTCACTGCTGTGGGGCCCGGTCGCCGTCACCCTGGTCTGGGGCCTGACCGTCTCGGCGCTGTTGACCCTGTTCGTGATCCCACTGCTCTACCGGCTGTTCATGCGCAGCAAGGTTCGCGCCGTCTGACCCTGCGGACATGGCCATCTGGCGGCGACGCCGCAGATGGTTTCAAGATTTCTTTTCATTCGGACGGCAGATTTCGGTCGGCATTTGCGTAGTATCTCCAAAGGACGGTATCGGCATGCAACGGCCAGATGCCGATACCTCTAGCCATTCAATGATTTCTGAGGAGACACCGCCATGATCAAACGCGTTCTTTTCGCCACTTTGCTGGTCCTGAGCACCGCAGCCATAGCCGACCGGCCCGTGCTGGCCGTGGCCGAATTCACCAACGACGCCACCGGCGCGACCTGGTGGCGCACCGGCGTGGGCCGGGAACTATCCGGCATGCTGGCCAGCGAACTGGCCGCCATCGACGCATTTACCCTGGTCGAGCGCTCGCGCCTGGACCATGTGCTCGATGAGCAGGATCTCGGCGCATCCGGCCGCGTCCGGCCCGGTTCGGCCGCCCAGATCGGTGAGCTGACCGGCGCTGAGTACATCGTCGTCGGCACGGTCACCGACTACAGTGAAGACACCAAGCGCTCGCGCGGCGGGGTCAGCATCGGCGGGATCAGCATCGGCGGGCGTGGCAGCAGCATCGGCATCGGCGGCGGCAGCACCGAAGCTTACATTGCCGTTGATATTCAGGTCATCGATGCCACCACCGGCGAAATTGCCCACGTGCGCACCGTCGAGGGTCGAACCAAGGACAGTGCGATCAACCTGCGAGGCAGCGTCGGGCGCCTCGGCGGCAACCTCGCCAACGAAGAAAACACCCCGGCCGGCGAAGCCATTCGCGCCGCCCTGATCGAGATCACCGACTACCTGGAGTGCGAGATGGTGCTCCAGACCTCATCCTGCCGGGCCAAGTACCAGCAGCGCGACGATACCCGCCGCGAACGCACGCGCGACGCGATCCGGTTCTGAACCGGCTTGATCAATGACAGGGGCCCGGTGCAACAGCTGGCCCCTGGTCACAAGCTCAGGCCATGCCGGTCCGGTCGGATTGAGGGGCTTTGCCTGCCGTTACACGGTTCAAGGACACCCACCGGCTGGCGGCCATGGACGAATACCAAGAGACGCCCCGCGGACTGGCGGTCAAATTGAGCTCACCAAATCACGCTCACGGCCAGCAACGACTATGCTTTGGCCGAAAGCAAGGATGCCCTCCGAAGGAATTCCGCCCTCCAGCAGCACCACAGCCTGAATGTTGGGACCTCCAGCGACCGGGCACTCATCTGGCGGGCAGGCCGCGCCCTCAAGGCCGATGGATGCGCAAAGTCAATCCTGCCGCTCGAAAGCATCCTGAAAAATCATGTCTGGTTGCACCACTTCCCCAGGGCGGTACGCGGCGATGCGGGAGCTAGCCAGGCCGCCGGCAATAGTGAAAGCCCCGCCGGCGATCAGGTCGCCATTGTGCTCGATCAAGGCATCGACGTAGATGTTCATCCCCGTGCCCGAAGGCCCGGTCAGGGACGACCAGTCCGTGCCGTCCCAGCGCGCTACACGATTTGCAGTGATCCCGCCAGCCTCGCTAAAGTCGCCGCCCACGATCAGTGCGCCTTCGTAGGAGACAAGCGCTCTGACTGGGCCGCCGGAGACTCCCGGGCCCGAGGCTCCGGTCAACGCTGACCATTCCACGCCATCCCAGCGCGCAACTCCGTTCACACGCACGCCGCCGGCCTCGCCGAAAGTGCCGCCCACGATCAGCGCATCGTCGTAGACGGCGAGTACTACAACCCCGGCAGTCACCCCGGTGCCGGAAGGTCCGTTCAGCGCCGACCAGTCCGTGCCGTCCCAGCGCGCGACCCGGTTGACCCGCACGCCGCCGGCATCCAGGAAACCGCCCGCGGCAATCAGGTCACCGTCATGAACGGTCAGGGCTGCGACCCACGCCGAAGTCCCGATTGCTCCTGCCGGTGAGCGCAGCGCCGACCAGCCCGCGCCGTCCCAGCGCGCGACGTAGTCGACGTCCTCACCACCGGCCTTAAGGAAATCGCCCCCCGCGAACAGTGCGCCGTCGAAGACCGTCAGGGCCAGAACGTTGTTGTCCATCCCTGTCCCGAAAGGTCCGGCCAGTGCCGACCATTCCGTGCCGTCCCAGCGCGCGATGCGGTTGGCTCGTATTCCGCCGGCCTCGCTGAAACTGCCGCCCACGATCAGGGCGCCATCGTAGACCGCCAGGGCCTCGACCCGTCCGTCGATTCCCGTCCCTGACGGCCCGCTCAGCCCCGACCACACGGTGCCGTCCCAGCGCGCAATGCGATTGACGACCACCCCGCCGGCCTCGATGAAAGTTCCGCCTGCAATCAGCGCGCCGTCATGCACCATCAGCGCCTCGACCAGGCCGTTGACACCGGCGCTCGGGGTGATGCCCAACCCCGCCCAGCTCGTCCCGTCCCAGCGCGCCACCTGGTTGACCGCCACCCCGCCGGCCTGGCCGAAATCGCCGGCCGCGATCAAATTGCCGTCGTAGGCGGTCAGAGCCCAGACCGTGCCGGTCGTTCCGATACCGGACGGGCCGCCAAGGGCAGAGAATTGCGTGCCATCCCAGCGGGCAAGGTAGTCGACATCCTCACCACCGGCCTGACGGAAATCGCCGCCTACGATCAGCGCGCCGTCGTGGACTGTCAAGCTGCGGACCGTGTCGTCGACCCCGGCGCCCAGGGCGGACCAAGCCGCGCCGTCCCAGCGCGCTAGCTGGTTGACCACGACCCCGCCTGCCTGGGGAAAATTACCGCCCGCGATCAGCGATTCGTCGTACACGGTCAGGGCGTTGACCGTGCTGTCCACGCCGGTGCCCGAGGGCCCGCTCAGCGCCGACCAGGCCGTACCGTCCCAGCGCGCAATGCGATTGACCAGCAGCCCGCTTGCCTGAGTGAAAGCGCCGCCGGCGATCAATCCCTGATCATGCACGGTCAGGGCGTTGACATTGCCGTTGACGCCCGTGTCCAGGGCCGACCAGGCCGCGCCGTCCCAACGCGCGACCCGGTTGACGGACACGCCGCCGGCAAAGGTGAAATTGCCGCCCGCGAACAGCGCGCCGTCGTAAACAGCCAAGGCAAAGACCTGGGCATTGACTCCGATGCGCGAAGGCCCGCTCAGCGCCGACCAGGCCGCACCATCCCAGCGTGCGACCCCATTGACATCCAGCCCTCCGGCTACGGTAAAGCCGCCGCCGACGATCAGCGCGTCGCCGTAGACGACCAGGGCCTCCACCCGGCCGTTTACTCCGGTAAGCTCGGCGCCGTCCAGCCCCGACCATTGTGTCCCGTCCCAGCGCGCCACCCGGTTTACCACCTGGTCGCCGGCCGTGAGAAAGTCGCCCGCGATGATGAGATCTCCCTGGAACTCGACTGCGGCGCGAACCGGCTCCTCGACTCCAGGAGAAATAAAATATCCGGGCTGCCAGCCTCCAGCCTGCTCGGCTCGCTGCGTAGTCAGCAGCTGGCCATCGGAGTCCTTGACCTGCCAGATCCGGGCTCCGTCGGGCGCCGGTGGCAGCGGCAGCAGATTCATCGATCCGTCCAGATCCAGCGCATTGCCCTGGGCGAAAAATCGGCCCCGGCCATCCTCGTAACCCGGCTGCAGGCGGGCGGGCAAAGTGCCCGACCACTTGACCGCAATCCGGTCCTGCTCGATACCGGCAATCGGCGGTAGCTCGAGTACCGACAGCAGCGGGCCGTCATCGCCCATTGCCGGGCCGGCGGTGCAAAGCAGAACGGCCAAAAAGAAAGTGCAAGCTGACCGCTGGAGGCGGCCGATTGATCGGAGGGTACGACAAGTCATCGTCGATTGTCCTGCTGTTGCTGCAGCATTGCGGTGGCTGCGGCGTGACGGTCGATGCGTCCCGGCTGGATACGGGCGCGCGCTGGTGGGAAGGGGTTCGGCAGGAACTCGAACGGAGAGCCAGCAGAGTGGTAATGGAGCTGCACACGGCCGTCTCCCAATGGGCCCGGATGCGTCCCGACACCAGGCAGGACATCGTGCATCACGCGCAGCAGGGGCACCTTCGAGAGTAGTCGACTATGGGGAGAAGGTCAAATCTTTGTGTCGGCGACCCGGGCTTCGGAGATGCCCTGCCGGTAAGCGCATTACACGCTGTTTCCATGCCGCGATCGCAACAGCAATCAGCCCGCCCAGACCAACCATCAAAGCCTGATCGACTGCCATCGCCCCTGCTGCCAGACGCGTGCAAACCAGGCCGCCTGGCCGCAGCGGTAGACCGCCTGCAAAGCCCATACGGCCAGCAGACCGCCGCCCAGAATGGGCCCGACCAGGGCCGCCAGGGGGAGGAAGATGCCCCACTGGGCGATGACGGAAATGCGCATCACCCGGCCAGTATCACCGGCGCCGAGCAGCGCATTGATCAGCACCATGCCGGCGGCGTCAATGCCGATGATGACCGCCGAGATCATCAGGGCCGGCCAGGCCAGGGCAACGGTCTGCGGATCAACCAGAAAGATGCCCAGCAGAGGTCGACCGAACAGCAGGACTGCCACACCCACAGCCAGCCCCAGCAGCCCGGTGAACATGGCCGCGTTCCAGCCCCACAGCTTGGCATCGGCAGGATTCTCGCGCCCCAGCGCATTGCCAACCAGCGTGGCCGTGGCCAGGCCAAAGCCGATCGCCGGCAGGATGATCACCAGCCCTAAGGTCATCAGCACGTTGACCGCGGCCAGCTCACGGGTACCGATACGGCCGATGATGATCAGCAGGGTCAGCATGCCGGCGGCAAAGAAGAACTGCTGCAGGCCGGCAGGCACAGAGACCTTGAGCTGGCTTTTGAGCATGGCCAGGCTCGGGACCGCGCGCAGAAATCCCTCGCTGCGGGCGTATTTCAGGCCGAAATACGCGTAGATCATCAAACCCAGGTAGATGGACAAGGTGGTCGCCAGGCCCGCGCCGTAGACCCCCAGCGCCGGCGCGCCGAGATTGCCGAAGATGAAAACCCAGTTCAGGAGCACATTGACCGCGTGCATGATCAACAGCGTGACCAGGTACAGTCGGGTCAGGTGGACCGCCGACCAGTAGCCGCGGAAGGAGAAATTCATCCCCACCGCCACCAGCGCAAGCAGACGGATCTGTAAATAGGGCCCGGCCTCGGCAACCACGTCCGGGTCCGGGTTGAGTAAAGCCATGATGTCCGGTGCCAGCAGAATGAGTACCGCGGCCAGCGGTGTGCCCAGCAGCAGCGCCAGAAGCAAACCGCCGTTGAGCGGCAAGGCCAGCTCCCCGCTCGCCCCCTGCCCCATCCGCCGGGCCGCGATCGCCTGCACGCCGGTCGACAGGCCCAGGATGAACGCCATCGACAGCCAGTTGGCGAAGCTGCCCAAACCGGTCGCGGCCAGGGCCGTGTCGCCCAGCCGCCCGACCATGGCGATATCGACCAGGTTGAGGATGTTCTGCGAGGTCATCCCGCCGATCACCGGCAAGGCGATGGCCAACAGCTGGCGGCGGCGGGTACGATCGGGGAACAGGCGCTGCGGCGGCGGACGGGTCGTCATCGGGACAGCGCCACAGGATGGATGGAGAACGGGTTGGACATCACTCCGACATTGTGCCCCAACTGGTCTGAAGCCCTCCTGCCATGCCCCTTGAGCCAGCAAGAAACCCCGGCGCGCCCACGGCGGACAGCGGCTCGCTGGAGCCGAGCTCACGCAACCCGCCCGGGTGCTTGCCGCGCTCTGACGCCGGAGCCGGCGGGCCGGGCCGAGGTCAGTCGTCGTCGTGGATGACTTCGTGTTCCAAGAAGCCCAGCCCAACGATGATCACCAGAGAAATCGCGGTGACCAGACCCGCAAGGATGAAATTACCGACCCCGCAGGCCACACCGATCGCGCCGGCGATCCAGATCGCTGCGCCGGTGGTGATGCCCTGCACCGAACCACGCGACTGGATGATAGAGCCGGCGCCAAGGAATCCAATACCGGTGACCACACCCTCGACGATGCGGGTCGGATCGATCTGCGCCGAAGGATCGCCGGTGGCTGTAGCAAAAAGGATCTCGTAACCGACCAGCAGGAAGGTAGCCGCCCCCAGCGACACCAGCATGTGGGTGCGCAGACCGGCCGGGCGCTTGCGAAGCTCCCGTTCGATGCCGATCGTCGCGCCCAGCACTGCCGCGGCCACCAGCCGAATCACCATATCCGCGAGCGGAACTTCGTTTTCCATCTCCGGTCTTCGAGCGTCCTGACGATCAAGCCTTCCGGCAGTATAAGCACTCTATTCTCGAACTTCCGGAAATAGCCAGAACCGGGCCCATGCAGCGTTTGAGCCCGGTTACGGCCCGCGACGACCGAATTCCATCCGGCTGACGCCTTCATGCCATGGCAGCCTTGTTGCCCAACGTGACAGACACAAGCCTTTGACCTTCGATGGCCGCCCGTAACGCTCCAGATTCTGATCGTAGAATCGTCCCGATCGATCAAGCCATGAGGATATCAAGCCATGAGGATCGCGATGGACTTCCCTCAAGCGGCCTGATCGACCTCGACGTACACACTGACCTCGCGCGTGGCGCGGAAGGTGATTTCGGGATGGCGTTCCTGGACCAGCTTCAGGTTGATCCGGGTCGGGGCCAGGTGGACCAGCTGGCCACCGCCTTCGGCACGATGCCAGTCCCATGAGGTCGAATGACTCACTCGGCGGGGTGTCTGTGGGCGTCTCGGATACCGGTGAAAACCAGGAAATGCGGAGCTTTATACGCTTGGAATCCAGTCAATAAAACGCATATACTAAGGCCAACTTTAAAAAAGTGATGAATATCACATTTCCATCGGGGTCGCATGATTGATTCAGCGCCTAGGAGCTTTCGGTTTTCCGTAAGCCCCGAAAAGGCCTGGAAACCGGCCCTTACGGATCACCTTCATGGGAGGAAGGGAATGCTTCACGCTACAGCACGAACCACGACAATGGCCTTAGCCTTTCTGGCTGTCTTCATCAGTACAACCGCTGGGGCAGATCTGCTGAATGACAACGTTTTTCGGGATCGTTTTTTCAAGGAAACTTTGAGCATCAGCAGTGACTGGGACTGCCCATCCGGCTTTGACTGCCAGGATGTCTACGAAATCGATCTGACGGCTGGAGCAAGTATTAGTATTGAAGTATCCAGCGTGACCGGAAACTCCGTAGCACGTATCGCCGCGCTGAGGCCCGGAAGCGCGCTTAACAGCAGCAACGTCATCTTGGGTACCGACAGAGATCTGTCCTGCGCGGGGCAAAACGGCGACGAACAGGCAAGCTTCGTTGCTCATCAGTCTGGCACATGGCAGATCGTGGTCGGGCGAGACTGGGGCTTGAGCGCCGGCAGTTCGGGTACCTATTCGCTGGCTGTGACTTCCTCACTCGCTTTCTCAAGCGAACTGGAACAAGCTGACAACGATATTGAAAGCCAGGCCAGTGGCTTCCGCTGCGAACACAAAATTCGTGGAAGCTGGAATTGCTTGTTCAGTGAAGACTGCCAGGATACATTTACCGTCGAGCTAGAAGAGGACACACCGCTGCAGCTTGCCTTAACAAATCTGACCGGCAATTCGGTACCCAGGCTAGCCCTGCATGAACCAGGCGTCAGCCTGGGAGGCATCAATTTACTAACCAATACCGATGAGGACCGCGAATGCGTGGGGCAGGACGAAGCGGATATACCGTCCCCTTACCCGATTGATACAACCGGTAGCCACACGCTCGCAGTGACCAGGGACTGGGGATCAAGCGCCGGCTCGGACGGCACCTACGTCTTGACAGTTTCCGCCGACGACGCTCTTTTTGATCCGCCAGAACAGGTCCTTGACGACGTCGATTCTCTTGCATCAGGTGGCCGCTGCGGCTGGGTCTATCAGGCCATGTCCTCATGGTCGTGCACACTGAGCGAAAACTGCCAGGACGTCTACGATATCCCGCTTCAGGCCGGCTCAACGCTGACGCTTGAAGCCACTGGTATCACCGGCAACTCAGTTGCGCGATTGGCTGCCTTCGCGCCGGACACACCGCTGTCAGGAACCAACCTGCTCACCGGTGACACGCGGGATTATTCCTGCGGAGGCCAGGATGTGAGCGAATTTCCCCCACCACTTGTGATCAATGATGACGGCACCCATCGCATAGCCTTCGGGCGAGACTGGGGCAGCAGTGCCGGCGGCTCGGGCAACTATGTGGGCACGATTATCGTCAACGACGGCTATGGCGGTGATGTCATTCAATCCGTGGACAATACCGATTCGCTGAGCAGTGGTTTTACCTGCCCCTCATTGTGACCCGTCATCCAGCCCACTTCGTTAAACCGGAGGAGTCAGGTCTCGGTTGAATTCGGTTCTAATGAACACCCGGCTCATGCAAGGAGTGACTCAGCCGAACAGGCCATTGCGGATAGTGAGGGATGGCACGATGGCAAAAAAGGTTCGCAGACATCAGTGATGGATTCAGGGATGGTGTGAGATGAAGATCTTTATCGTTGCCGTTCTGGTCCTTCCCGTTCTTGTCGTGGGTGGTTTGCTCTATCTGGGCCAGAAATCGGCTGGTGGCACGGCACCTGGTCTGAAAGAGGGAAAGCTGGCCCCGTGTCCTGCATCGCCCAACTGTGTGTCAAGTGAAGTCGGTACGCCAGAAGACAAACTGGTTGAGCCTTTTCCGCTGACCATCTGGGGGCGGATTCCTTCGGTCATCGAGGACATGGGCGGAAACATCACCGCCCAGGACGCCGATTACATCGCCGCCGAGTTCACTTCCAGGATTTTCCGATTTGTCGACGATATTGAATTTCGGCGCGGTGACGAGCATGTGCACGTGCGTTCAGCTTCGCGCGTGGGACGCTCTGATCTGGGGGCCAACGCCAGCCGCGTGGCCCAACTGCGCGACCGGCTGAGCCCCTGAGTGTTCAGTCAACCCGGACTGGGCTGTCTGGTTCCCGGAAGCTGAGATCGGTGTCTGCCACCAGCCAGGTAAACATCACCCAGGCGGCGACATTCTGCGCCATTTCGGCCGGCACGATCTTGTCGAAGGTGTCGTTGGGGGTGTGGTGAAACTCAAACATGTCTTCGCCGTTCTGGTTCAGTCGTGCAACCGGCATGCCCAGGCGCTGCAGCGGGATCATGTCCGGCCCACCACCGCCTGAGTTCGGGCCTCTGAGAACGCCCAGATGCTGCATCTCGCGCTGCATGGCATCGAAAAACGGATAGGCGTGTTCGGCAACATTCGCGGTCAACTGCCAGACCTCGCGCGCACCAAGATCACTCTCTGACCCGATCACGTGATTGGCCAGCGTGCCGTCTGCGGCACGGGCTTCGGCGTAGGCGCGCGCGCCCAGCAGACCGACCTCCTCAGCACCAAACAGGACGATGCGAATGGTTCGGCGCGGCCGTTTTCCGCTGTCCAGAATCAGCTTGGCTGCAGCGGTGGTGATACCCACGCCGGCTCCGTCATCCAGCGCGCCCGGGCTATTGTCCCAGCTGTCCAGATGGGCGCCGATGACGACGATTTCTTCGGGCGCTTCTGATCCCAGCACTTCTGCAATGACGTTGCCGCTGGTCGCTCTACCCCGCCAGCCGGCTTCGCTGTTCAAGCGCACGCTGATGGTCCCGCCGCGTCGATGGATGCGCTCGATCTGGTCGGCGTCGGGCGCGGCCAGTGCCATCGCGGGGATTGTTGCCGTCCGTCCCTCCGCTCGGCTCATCATGCCGGTGTGGGGAAACCGGTTGTTGCTGGTGCCGACCGAGCGGATCAGGACCCCGACCGCACCGCGGTCTTCAGCCTGAATCCAGGCCTGGGTGCGCTTGCGATTGGCCGGCCCGTATCCGGCCCCGGTGCGTGTGGCGACCATGCGATCGTTCACGTAGACAATCTTTCCTGCCAGCGATTCCGGGGCATCGTCAAAAGCAACCAGATCGTCGAAGCTGTCGAAAAACACGATTTGTGCTTCAAGCCCGCCTTCCGGCGTGGCTGCCGAGCCGCCCAAAGCCGTGGCATAAAGCTCCTGGGGATACGGTGAAACAATTTCCACCGTCTCCTGGCTGCGCCGCCCGCGCGTCCAGAAGTCCATTTCGTATTCTTCAATGCGGACATTCTCAAAGCCCAGATCGGTGAGCCTGGCCACCGCCCAGTCGCGTGCCCGGGCTTCCTGCGCTGTGCCGGCAAAGCGTGGCCCGATTTCGGTGCTCAGCGATTCGGTAATCCGGTAGGCCAGATCGCTATCCAGCGCCTGCTCAGACAGTGCGCGGGCAACAGCCAGGCTTTCGGGATCCAGTGCAGCATCGGTTTTTGCTGACACTGGAATGCTGGCGATCATCAAGCCGATGATGAAAATGGAGAGTCTGACCATGAATCGTCCTTTGTGAATCGGGAGGACCATACTAAACTCGGGGACGCGATGACTAAAGTAAATTGCGGTCTGGATCTTAAAGAAGCTTTTGGAGATCGGCTGTCAGTCGCAGCGACGCCGGATTCGGGCTCAAATCGATCTCGGCAGTCAATATTCCTTAAGCCGCCTGATCGACCTCGACGTAAACGCTGACCTCGCGCGTGGCGCGGAAGGTGATCTCGGGATGGCGTTCCTGGGCCAGCTGCAGGTTGACCCGGGTCGGGGCCAGGTAGACCAGCTGGCCGCCGCCGTCTTCGGCCAGGTGCTGCTCGTTCTTGTTGCGAAACTTTTCCAGCGCTTTCTCATCGTCGCAGCTCACCCAGCGGCAGGTGGCGACGTTGACCGCCTCGAAGCGCGCCTCGACGTTGTACTCGGCCTTCAGCCGGTAGGCGACCACATCGAACTGCAGCATCCCGACAGCGCCCAGGACCAGGTCGTTGCCGATCAGCGGCTTGAAGAACTGGGTGGCACCCTCTTCCGAGAGCTGGGTCAGGCCCTTGGTCAGGGCTTTGAGTTTGAGCGGATCGCGCAATTGCACGCGCCGGAACAGCTCGGGCGCAAAACTCGGGATGCCGGCAAACTGCAGGTTTTCACCCTCGGTGAAGGTGTCGCCGATGCCGATGGTGCCGTGGTTGTGCAGGCCGACGATATCGCCGGGGTAGGCGTACTCGGCCGCGGCCCGCTCGTCAGCCATGAAGGTCAGCGCGCCATGGGTACGCTGCTCCTTGCCCAGGCGAACATGGTGCAGCTTCATGCCCTTTTCGAACACGCCGGAACAGACCCGCATGAAGGCCATGCGGTCGCGGTGGGCCGGATCCATGTTGGCCTGGACCTTGAACACGAAACCGGTGAGCCTTTCTTCCGCGGGTTGTACTGTCCGACCCAGGGTCGCGCGCGGCTGCGGTGTCGGGGCATGCTCGACGAACTCATCGAGCAGCGGTGTAATGCCGAAATTGTTCAGCGCCGAGCCAAAGAACACCGGGGTCTGCTCGCCGGCGAGATAGCGGGCCAGATCAAAATCATGGCTGGCACCCTTGACCAGCTCGATCTCGTCCCTGAGCTCGGCCGCCATCGGGCCAAGCACCTCGTCGGCTTCCGCGCTGTGCAGCCCGGAGATGATGCGCGCTTCCTGGCGCATGTAGTTCTTGCCGGGCTCGAATAGCTGGATCTCGTCTTTCAGCAGGTGGTAAATCCCCTTCAGCCGCCGGCCCATGCCGATCGGCCAGGTCACCGGCGCGCACTCGATGCCGAGTACGTCCTCGACTTCGTCAAGCAGCTCGATCGGCTCTCTTCCCTCGCGGTCGAGCTTGTTGATGAAGGTGAAGATCGGCGTGGTGCGCAGGCGGCAGACTTCCATCAGCTTGATCGTGCGCTCCTCCACGCCCTTGGCGCAGTCGATCACCATCAGGGCCGAATCCACCGCGGTCAACACCCGGTAGGTGTCTTCGGAGAAGTCAGCGTGGCCGGGCGTGTCGAGCAGGTTGACGATGGCGTCGTGGTAGGGAAACTGCATCACAGACGAGGTGATCGAAATCCCGCGCTCTTTTTCCATCTCCATCCAGTCCGAGGTGGCGTGGCGCGAGGCCTTGCGCGACTTGACCGACCCGGCCAGCTGGATCGCCCCGCCGAACAGCAGGAACTTCTCGGTCAGCGTGGTCTTGCCGGCATCCGGGTGAGAGATGATTGCAAACGTGCGGCGGCGGGCGATTTCTTCAGGCAGGCGGGGCATATCAACAACTTTTTGAGCTAACCTGACATTATAAGCTCTGGCAGCGGCAAACCGCTTTTCAAGGCCGGCAAGCTACAGATGATAGGGAATCAGCACCTCGGGCAGGCTGCCGGTTTGAAAATCGCGGGTGTTGCGGGTCACCAGCACAAGCCCGGACTCCATCGCAATCGCTGCCTGGATCGCGTCGGGCAGTTTCCAGCGTTCCGAGCGGCGCAGGACGGCGGCCCGGTCGGCCACCTGCACCGTCATCGGCAGGGTGCGGAACTGGTTGAGCAGGCGAGTGACCGGTTGTTCCTGGGTTTCCAAGACTCCGACCAGTACTTCTGCCCGAGTGATGACGGAAACGGCACTCAAGTGAGCATTCGCACGCAAGAACCCGGTCGCTTCAGCAATGCCGTTGAGATGATCAATGACGATGACCGAGTCAAGCAGATACTTCAAGACCGGTCATTCCACTCTTCGCGCAGGCTCTGCTGCCAGTTCAAGCCGTCCCCCCCGGTCCAGATACCAGCCGTGTCGGCGAGAATGGCGTTTAGATCCGGCTGATTCAGACACTGCTGACGCAGGCGATACTCGTGAACGGCCTCGCTGACCAGGCTGGTCATCGACACACGCCGAGACCTGGCCTCCTGATCAAGCCAACGCTTGTCCTCGGGCGAGATGTTGACAATTGTCCGGGTCATTGTGGAACCTTGGTTGATATCACTTTTGTTATCTTATGATATCACTTGATCGGGGCGATTCACGTGCGTTTCCGCACATCTACATAAACGGATTGACCAAACTGACGCCACGATCAGATCATGGGTCAACACGGTCGCAGCGTTCAGCGCATCTTCAAGGTGGTGATCCGGGCGTCTGTGCATCAGGTGCACTCAGCCGCAGCCGCTCACGCGGCCTCACCGCGCTCCCGCCCGGCTCCTCGAACTCGAACGGCACCGAGACCAGCTGCATGTCGCGGTTTTTCTGGATGACAAAGTGCAGGTGCGGCCCTGAGGAAAACCCGGTATTGCCGGAGCGGCCGATGTACTGGCCTCTGGCCACCTGCTCTCCGGGGTGGACGCGCACGCCCTCGTAGTCCAGGTGGGCGTAGACGGCCATGGTGCCATCGTCGTGCAGGATGCGGACGAAGTTGGCGCGCGGGCCATCGCGGTCGCGATCGGTGCCGGCGCGGTGGAAATAGCGCGCGCTGTCCATGACCACGCCGGCGCGCGCGGCGTGGATCGCCGTGCCGACCGGCATGGCGATATCCACGGCATGAAAGGACTGCGGATCGGTGTGACTGAAGGTCCCGCCGAAGGCCTGGCCGATGGTGAACGACTGCCCCGGGGCAAACGGCGGCCGGTAGGGCCCGGGCGGCCGGTGGACCGCGTCTGGCGAACCAACCACGGCTTCGGTCTGGAAGCGGTAGCGCCAGGAGCGACGCGGATCCAGCGGGCCGAGGGTCGCCAATTCACGCTCGGCCTGGTCCGGCAGAATGAACACCCGCGGCAGTTCGGGCTCGGAGACCACGTTGTCGGACTCGGCCAGGCTGAGGCGCACGGCCAGCGGCCCGGCCAGGCGATTGCGAAACCACCAGACCGGGTCATCGTCCGGCCCGCTGCGCCGGATCGCCAGCGGCGATTCCGGCTCGGCGATGGCCTTCTGGACGGTGACTTCGCGGTCGGTCTGGGGCTCACGATCGGTGAAATGCTTAATGCCTTCCTCGTCGGTCCAGCTGTAGATCGTCTGGCCCAGGGCGCTCCCGGCTGCCCCGAAGATCATCGCAAGCAACATCAATACCGCAAGCCCGACTGAAACCTGAACCCCGAACCCCGAACCCTTGCAAAAAATCAACATTCGATCACGTTCACCGCCAGCCCGCCGCGCGAGGTTTCCTTGTACTTGGTCTTCATGTCGCGGCCGGTGTCGCGCATGGTCTTGATGACCTTGTCGAGGGAAACGCGGTGCTTGCCGTCGCCGGCCATGGCCATGCGGGTGGCGTTGACCGCCTTGACCGCGCCCATGGCGTTGCGCTCGATGCAGGGAATCTGGACCAGGCCGCCGACCGGATCGCAGGTCAGGCCCAGGTTGTGCTCCATGCCGATCTCGGCGGCGTTTTCGACCTGGCCCATGGTTCCGCCGAGCGCTGCGGTCAAGCCCCCGGCCGCCATCGAGCAGGCCACGCCGACCTCACCCTGGCAGCCGACCTCGGCGCCGGAAATCGAGGCGTTTTCCTTGTACAGGATGCCGATCGCGCCGGCGGTCAGCAGAAACTCGATGATCCCGTCCTCGTCGGCGCCAGCGACGAAGCGACGATAGTAGTGCAGCACCGCCGGGATAATGCCGGCCGCGCCGTTGGTGGGCGCGGTCACCACCCGCCCGCCGGCGGCGTTTTCCTCATTCACGGCCAGGGCGTAGAGGTTGATCCAGTCCAGTTGGTCGAGGTTGTCCTCTCTGGCGCGGTGCTTGAGCTTGCGAAACAGGGTCGGCGCGCGCCGGGCCACTTTCAGACCGCCGGGCAGGTAACCGGTCTGCTCCAGGCCGCGCTCGACGCAGTCCTGCATGGCCTGCCAGATGGCGAGCAACCCCTGGCGGATGTCGTCTTCCGACCGCCAGGCCTGCTCGTTGGCCAGCATCACATCGCTGATCCGCAGGCCCTCTTCATCGCAGATCGCCAGCAGCTCGTCGCCGCTGGTGTAGGGATAGCGAAGCTTCGTAGTGTCGGCCACAATGCGATCCGAGGCCGCCTCGTCGGCATTGACCACGAAACCGCCACCAACCGAGTAGTAGTCGCGCCGCAGCAACTCGGTGCCTTCGCCATCCAACGCGAGAAAGCGGATGCCGTTGGGGTGATGCGGCAGGGTCTGGCGCTTGTGGAAAACCAGGTCGGCGCGCGGATCGATCTGCGCCTCGTGGCGACCGCCCAGGCGCAAGCGTCCGGACTGGCCGATCGCGGCCACGCGCGGGCCGATGGCATCCGGATCGACCTGATCCGGCGCCTCCCCTTCCAGGCCCATCAGCACGGCCCGGTCGGTGCCGTGGCCGCGGCCGGTATGGCCGAGTGAGCCGAACAGTTCCACCCGAACGCGGCCCACGCGCTCGAGCACGCCGGACTCCTCGAGCCGTCGGACAAAAATCCCGGCCGCGCGCATCGGCCCGACGGTGTGCGAACTCGACGGCCCTATGCCGATCTTGAACAGGTCAAAAATGCTGACAGCCATACCGGGCAGTGTAGCCAAATCCGCGCCCGACTGGACGAGTGGCCGGGCCAGTGAAATAATTCGTCGACCTCCACGCCTGCCAGTCCAGATGCCATGTCTCTGCGCTTGTCCACTCTGATTTTCCTCCTCGTTTTCGCCGGGCTGCTGCCCACAGCAGCGGCCGCTGATGCGGCCGGTTCGGTGCTGTTTCAAGATGTCCGGGTGTTCGACGGCACTTCAAGCGCGCTGACCGAACCTTTGAGCGTGCTGGTGCAAGACAACCGCATCGCCGCCATCGGCAGCGAACTGGACGTTCCGGCCAACGCCCGGGTGATCGAAGGCCAGGGCCGCACCCTGATGCCGGGCCTGATCGATGTCCACGTCCACCTGACCTTCAGCGCCCTGTCCATGCCCCGGCTGCTCTCGCCGGACCTGACCCCTGAACTGGCTGAAGCGGCCGCGGCCGAGCAGGCCGAGGCCATGCTGTTGCGCGGATTCACCTCGGTGCGCGACATGGGCGGGCCGGTCTTCGGGCTCAAGCGGGGGATTGATTCGGGACGCTACCGCGGACCAAGGGTATGGCCCTCGGGCGCGACCATCAGCCAGACCGCCGGCCACGGTGATTTCCGCCTGCCGCACGAGCGCTCCAGGCGATTCTTTGGCGAACCATCGCGGGCCGAGCAGATGGGGGCAACCTTTATCGCCGACGGGCGCGGCGAGGTCCTGACCGCGGTGCGCGAGAACCTGCGCTTCGGCGCCAGCCAGATCAAGCTGATGGCCGGCGGCGGGACCTCATCGGCCTACGACCCGGTCGATGTGACCCAGTACACCTTCGACGAAATGCGCGCTGCGGTCGAGGCGACCGAAGACTGGGGCACCTATGTCGCGGTTCATGCCTACACCCCGCGCGCCATCGGCCGGGCGATCGAGGCCGGCGTCAGGGTGGTCGAGCACGGCCAGATGCTCGACGAGGAAACCCTGGCCCTGATGGCTGAACGCGGGATCTGGCTATCAACCCAGGTGCTGCGCGCCAGCACGCCCGACATGGATGCCCAGCGCGTGGCCAAGCGGGCACCCGTGCTCGAAGGCCAGGCCCGGCTGTGGCCGATGGCCCGCGACCTGGGCGTCAAGCTGGCCTGGGGCACGGACTTCCTGTTCGAACCGGCACTCAATCGCCAGCAAAACACCAATCTGCTGCTGCTTGAGGAATGGTTCACGCCGGCTGAAATCCTGAAGATGGTCACCCACGACAACGCCCGGTTGCTGGCCCTGTCCGGCCCGCGCAACCCCTATCCCGGCCAGCTGGGCGTGGTCGAACCCGAGGCCCTGGCCGATCTGCTGCTGGTCGACGGCAACCCGCTCGACAATCTCGCCCTGCTGGGCGACCCGGCGCAGAACTTCGTCCTTATCATGAAAGACGGCCAGATCGTGCACCAGCGCAGCGCGCCTTGATCGCCGCCGCGACCGGGCGCTACACTTCCGCTTCTGCAAGGAATCGACCGACGCAATGACCCTGATCCTGTATACCGGCAGCGACTGCGAGCTGTGCACCAAGGCCGAGCATCTGCTGGCCGAGGCCGGCTTTGGCGAGCAAGTCCGCAAGATCTACATCGATGACGATGAGGAACTGACCGAACGCTACGGCGACCAGATCCCGGTCCTGATGCGCGAGTCAACCGGTGAAAAGCTGTCCTGGCCGTTCACCGCATCGCAGGTTCGGGACCTGATGGATGGCTAGCGGCACGCTGGCGATCACCCACATCGACGCCGGCCGATTCCAGGAAGCGCTGCTGGCCGGCATTGCCAATGTTCTCAGGCGGCGCGACTACATCAACAAGATCAATGTTTTCCCGGTGCCCGACGGCGATACCGGAACGAATCTTGCCTTTACCCTGGCCAGCGTGCGAACCGTCCTGGAGCAACCGCGGCGACGCACCTTGTCCGAATTGCTCGAGCAGATCGCCGAGGCCGCACTGGATGGGGCGCGCGGCAACTCCGGCGCGATCATGGCGCAGTACTTTCAGGGTTTGAGTGACTCGGCGCGGGACCAGACCGTGCTGGATGCCGCGACCCTGGCCCGGGCCTCTCAGTCGGCCGCGCGCTCGGCCTGGGGCGCGATGTCCAACCCGGTACCCGGCACCCTGCCAACCGTGCTGGAAGATTTTGCCGAGGAATTGGTCGCACTCACCCGCGACGGTGTCGACGATCTCCGGGCGCTGTTTCAACGCGGCCTGCGGCGGGCCCGGCAATCGCTGGCCGCAACGCCGGAAAAGCTCGCCGTGCTGCGCGAAGCCGGGGTGGTCGATGCCGGTGCCCAGGGGTTCGTCGACCTGCTCGAAGGCATCTGGCGCTATGTCCGCAGCGGCAAGGTGCCGGGCCCAGATCTCGGCCAGGCGGCGATCACGGCCGGCCAGGCCATGCAGTTGCACGGCGAGGCACCGGAGATCCACCGCTTCTGTACCGAGTGCCTGATCACCGGGGAGGATCTGGACGTGGTCGCCCTGCGGCAACAACTCGAAACACTCGATGCCAGCTCACTGGTGGTCGCCGGCGGTGCCCGGCGGGCCCGGGTGCATATCCACACCGATGCACCCGGCGAGGTGTTCCGGGTGTGCAGCGAGCACGGCGAGATTCGCCAGCAGAAAGCCGACGACATGTCCCGCCAGCACGGGCTGATGAACCAGCACGGGAAGATCGCCATCGTGACCGATTCGGCCGCCGACCTGCCGGTCGAGGAGGTCGAACGGCTGGGCATCCACGTCGTCCCGGTCAGGCTGAATTTCGGTGAGGAGGAGTTTCTCGACAAGCTCACCATCACGCCGACCGACTTCTACCAGCGCCTGCGCCAAAGCACCACGCCGCCGCAGACCTCGCAACCGCCGCCTGGCGATTTCCGGCGCCAGTTCGAGCTGCTGACCTCGCACGGACTGGAAGTGCTGGCACTGCAGATCTCGAGCGCGGTCAGCGGTACCTGCCAGGCCGCCCAGACCGCCGCGGCGCGCTTTGAAAATGATGCGGTGCACGTCTTCGATACGCTCAACGGCGGCACGGGTGAGGGCCTGATGGTGCTGTGGGCGGCCGAGGCTGCAGCGCGCGGCTGGTCGCGTGCGGCCATCATCGAGCACCTGGCCCGCACCCGGGCGGAGTTCCAGACCCTGTGCCTGGTGCGCGACCTGTCCTGGGGCGTACGCGGCGGGCGGATCAAGCCGTGGATGGAAACGGTCTCGCGCCGGCTGCACCTGAACCTGGTGCTGGCCAACACCGCCGAGGGCAAGCTCGGGCCGCGCGGTGTCCTGCCCGGTCGTCGCAATGCGGTTGCACGCTTTGCCCGGTTCGTGTTGAAGAAGATGGATCCGCAACGCGTCTACCGGGTCGTCATCAGCCATACCGATGCGCCCGACGACGCGCGCGCGCTGCGTGATCGCCTGCTGACCGGTCACCCGCAGGTTGACGCCTGCTGGCTGGAAGACGCCAGCCCGGCGATCGGCTGCCATGCCGGGCCGGGCGCCCTGCTGTGCGGCATCCATCCCTGGGAGCCGCCGGAAGAACGACAACCATGATCGCCTTCGCCCTGGCCATGGCCGCCCTGCTCGGCTACCTGCTGGGTTCGCTGTCGGGCAGCCTGCTGCTGGGGCGCCTGCGCCGGGTCGACATCCGGGCGCTGGGCTCGGGCAATGCCGGCGGCACCAATGCCTTGCGCACAATGGGCTGGCGCTTTGCCCTGGCGGTGGTGGCCATCGACCTGGGCAAGGGAGCGCTGGCGGCACTGCTGGCCCCCTGGCTGGTCGGCGGACTGGTCACGTCCGGACCATCCCCCCTGCTGCTGGCGGCCGTGGCCGGCTACTTCGCCGTGATCGGTCATGTCTGGCCACTGTATTTCGGTTTTCGCGGCGGCAAGGGTGCCGGCACCGCCGTGGGTGCCATCGCGGTGATCGCACCCTGGTGCATCCTGCCGCTGCTGCTGGTCTGGGTCATCACCATCATCGGCACCGGCTATGTCGGTCTGGCCACCATCCTGGCCGGGCTGTCGCTGGTCCCGGCGATGTGGCTGCTGGGACCGGATCCTCTGCCGATGCCGCTGGGTACCTTGGCCATCGCCCTGGCCGTGACCCTGGTGTTGACCCATCGCAGCAATCTTGCCCGCCTGCGCAGCGGGTCGGAAAATCGCTTCGAGCAGGCCCGGCTGCTCAGGCGCCGACGCTGAGCGACCGGGCTGAAATGAACACCGAACATGCCATTCCGGCGCCGCTGCCGGGAGCGCTCGATCGCAGACAGATTCTGGCCCAGCTGGAGAGCACTCGGCAGCCAGCGCCAACGCTTAGAATCGAGCGCGAGGTTGACTCCACCAACGCACATCTGGCCCGCCTCCATGCTGCCGGCGAGAAGATCGATGTGCTGCTTGCCGAAGCCCAGTCGGCCGGGCGCGGGCGACGCGGGCGTCAGTGGATCTCACCTCAAGGCTGCGGACTGTACCTGTCTATGCAGCGCAGCTTTGCCGGGCCTCTCCGGCGTCTGGAGGCCTTGAGCCTGGTCGCCGGCCTGTCCGCTGCAGCGGCCATCGAGCGTTGCTGTGGTCTCCGGCCCGGGCTGAAATGGCCCAATGATCTGCAGATTGAGGGTCGCAAGCTGGGCGGCTGCCTGATTGACCTGGCCGGCAACCGCCAAACAAGCTCAGCGATCATCGGGATCGGCATCAATGTCGACTTCCGCGGCCAGACCGGCCCGGACCAGCCATGGACCGACCTGGCCGCAGCATCAGGCCAGCCGGTTGACCGCAACCGGCTGGCAGGCCATCTGATCGAACAACTGATCGATGATCTTGACCAGTTCGAGCTCAGCGGCTTCGGCGCCATGAAAGACCGCTGGACCAGTCACGACGTGCTTACCGGGCGTGCCATCGAAGCACACAGCCATGGCCAACCGGTGATTCGCGGCCAAGCCCTGGGCGTGGATGAATCAGGCCAGCTGCTGGTTCGCACGCCCGACCGGCTGCATCGGTTGCACGGTGCCGAGGTCACGCTCCGCACCGCCTGATCCGTTGCCCGCTCGAAAACAGCCCACCTTGCACAGGTTATCCTTGCCGCAATGAATCTGCATGCTCGCCCGGCCCATCGCTGCACGGATGACAGGTGCCTGCCCGGCCTGCCGGGGGCAGCATCATGAACCTCGCTGTCTGGCGCTGGCTGGTCGCGGTGCTGCTGATCGCCAACACCGTGGCCCTGGTGGTCTACCTGCGCGGCGATGGACAACCCGAACCGCCAGCCTCGACCTTGCCAACCCTGCCCGATGAGTGGCCACGCCTGGTTCTGGTCCACGAAACCCCATCCGGACGCAGCCCGCCGCCGGCTGATCAATGCTTCAGCATCGGGCCGCTGCCCTCGCTGCTGGCCCAGCAAAGAGCCGAAGACCGACTGCGCCCGGTGGCCCGGCAGGTCCGTGCGCGCCAGACGGTGTCGGAGCGAGACCGCGGCTGGTGGGTTTATCTGCCAGCCGGGTCGCGCGGCCAGGCGCTGGATCTGACTCGCCAACTGACCGAACAGGGGCTGGATGATTTTTTTGTGGTCACCCGCGGGGCGATGGAAAACGTGGTCTCGGTCGGACTGTTTGAGCAGGTCGACAACGCCCGCGCGCGCCAGCGCCAGGTGCGCAACGCCGGGTTCAACGCCCAGCTTGAAGTCCGGCGCGAGTCCACGCCGCAGTTCTGGGTCGATTACCAGGCCGAACCCGGGGTGGAAACGCCGTGGCGATTCATCATTGAAGCCTCGCCCGATGCCCAGCATCGCGCCATTCCGTGCTTCACCGAACCGGATGCGGCCAGCTGATGGAATTCCGCCTGTCTGCACGCATCTTTTCCGGCCCGCTGGGTCCCTGGCTGCGGCTGATGCGTTTCGACCGCCCGATCGGCATGGCGCTGCTGCTGTGGCCGACCTGGTGGGGACTGTGGTTTGCCGCCGGAGGGCTGCCCCAGGCGAAGAATCTGCTCATCTTTTCGGCCGGCGTGATCGTCATGCGCGCGGCCGGCTGTGTGATCAATGACTTTGCCGACCGGGATCTGGACCCGAAGGTACAACGCACCGCCAGCCGGCCGCTCGCATGCGGCGAAATCACTGCTCGCCAGGCCCTGGCCCTGTTCGGGCTGCTGATGCTGATTGCTCTGGGCCTGGTGCTGATGACCAACCGGCTGACCGTGCTGCTGGCCATCGGCGGTGCCCTGCTGGCCGGGACCTATCCCTTCCTCAAGCGCTTCACCCACTTTCCGCAAATCGGCCTGGGCACGGCCTTCAGCTGGGCGATCCTGATGGCCTTTGCCGCCGAGACCGGCACCGTCCCGGCGCTGGCCTGGTGGCTGTTTGCGGTCAACCTGATCTGGACGGTGATCTATGACACCGAGTACGCCATGGCCGATCGGGCAGACGATCTCAAGGCCGGGGTCAAGTCAACCGCGATCGCCTTCGGCCGCTTTGATGTGCCCATCCTGGCCGGCCTGATGGGGCTGGTGGTTGCGCTGCTGGTCCTGATCGGGCTTCAGTTTGTGCCCACACCGGCCTGGTTTACCGCCGTGGCCCTGGTCTTCATGCAGTTCCAGATCCAGCTGTGGCGGATTCGCGAGCGCGATCCGGCCGCCTGCTTCCAGGCCTTTCTCAGCAATCACTGGGTCGGGCTGACGATCTTCGTCGGTGCTGCAGTCTCGTTTGCCCTGTAACCGTTGGCCCCGGCTCAGGCCCGCGCCGCCACCCAGATGTCCACCCTTTCGACGCCCGCCAGGCGCAGAACGCGGGCGCATTCATCAAGGGTGGCGCCGGTCGTCATGACGTCGTCGACGAGGGCGACGAAGCGCGGCGGACCGGGCAGCCGGGCAACCCGGAAAGCATCACGCACGTTGCCGCCCCGGCGCTCGGCCGGCAACTCGGCCTGGCGGGCGGTATGGCGCACACGCTCAAGCGCATCCAGCCAGGACAGGCCGGGAATCCTGGCCGCCAGATCCCGGCACAGCAGGGCCGACTGGTTGTATCCCCGGGCCAGCAGGCGGCGCCGGTGCAAGGGCACGGGAATGACCAGATCCGGTCTCGGTGCCCCGGCCGCGGCAAGGCGACGGGCCAGCAGATCGGCCAGCAGACGACCGGCGGCCAGGTCGGCATGGAACTTGAACCGACGCACCAGGCGCTCGATCTCGTCGCGGTAGACAAATCCCGGCCAGGTGGCGGTGAACGCCGGCGTGGCCATGGCACAGCGCCCGCACAGCGCGACATCCCGATCCAGTTCCAGACCGCAGCAGGCGCACTGCCCGGCCGGGACCGGCAGTTCGGCCTCGCAACCGCTGCAGCAGTCGATGGCAGGCTGACCGTCCTGGCCGCAGACCAGGCAGACCGGAGGAAAGACGATTCTTCGCAGGCCATCCAGACCCATGCGTGCCGCTTAAAGTGTCCGCCGGGCCACAGGATAGCGCGCAGCGATCGAATCGATGCAGCCTCTTCTACAATGGAGGTTTGCTTTCCATGGCTGTCGATGTTTCCCAATCGGTTCGATCCGCTGGCCAAGCGCTACGACGACCACGCCGCAGTGGCCGCCGAGGCCGGCGGGCGTTTGCTCGAGCGGCTTGACGGGCTGCGCTTCGAGCCGGCATCCATCCTCGATCTGGGCTGTGCCACCGGCAGGCAGTCCCGGTGCTTGCGCGAACGCTTCGGCAGCGCCCGAATCATCGCCATGGACGCCAGTGCGCGGATGCTCCGGCAGGCGCGCCGCCGGCGCGGCTGGTGGCGGCCGCGCTTTGAACTGGTCCGTGGCGATGCCCGGGCCCTGCCGCTGGCCAGCGCCAGCATTGACCTGGTTTTTGCCAACCTGGTGCTGAACTGGACCGAAGATCTCGACGTGGTGCTGGCCGGCCTGCGGCGCGTGCTGCGTCCCGATGGCCTGCTGCTGGTCAGCCTGTTCGGGCCCGATACGCTCGGCAGCTGTGGGTTGAGAAAATCCCTGACCGTGCGGCATCTGCCTGACGTCCAGGCGCTGGGCAGCGCGCTGATCGCGGCCGGCTTCTCCGAGCCGGTGCTCGATACCGACTGGTTGACCACGACCCATTCCTCGGCGGAAAACCTGGCCGCAGAACTTTACGGTAGCGGTCTTTTGGCAGAAACCGACCGAATCGCCTCACCGCCAGGCCCGCAGGCAGTCAGCTGGGAAATCGTATCGGCCTCGGCCTGGGCCCCACCGCCGGGTCAGCCCTTCCGCGGCAGCCACGGCGAGGAAGTCAGCATCCCGGTCGAGCGGATCGGCATCCGCCGTCGTTCCTGATCCTGGCCTTCAGGCGGCGTGCGAACGCACGCTGTTACGCCCGGCCGTCTTGGCGTCGTAAAGGTGGCTGTCAGCCTGCCCGAGCAACTCGCGAAACTCAGCCATGGACGCCGTCGCCTCGGCCAGCCCGATGCTGATCGTGACCTCCAGGCGCTGTCCGCAGTCGGTCAGGAACGACTCCTCGGCCACCCGCTGGCGCAGCCGGTCGCAGGCCTGGTGCGCTTCAGCCAGCGAGGTGTCGGGCATGATCAGGGCGAATTCTTCACCGCCGATCCTGGCCAGCGTATCGCCGGCGCGCAGGGCATTGCTCAACACCCGGGCCAGGTGAACCAGCACCGCATCGCCGGCCAGGTGACCGATTTCATCGTTGATCTGCTTGAACCAGTCGATATCGATGATGGCCAGAACCAGCCCGGCATCGGCGACCCGCTGGGCGCGCCGGAATTCCTCTTCCAGCACCTGCATGGCATGGGCACGGTTATGCAGACCGGTCAGGCTGTCGCGAATCGAGGTTTCGTGGAGCTCGGCCAGGTAGTGCGCTTCCGGGTTGCCGGCATCGAGAAACTTCAGCACGGTCTTGCCGACGCGGACCTGATCGCCGTCGCGCAGCCGGCGACAGGCAATCACCTCGTCATTGACAAAGGTCTGGTTGGTTGAACCCAGATCCTCGACCCAGAAAGCCTGCCCGTCCTGGAAAAAGCGACAGTGGGTGCGCGAGACGCTGCGCGCAGCAATGCGAAAGTCGCATTCGCTGCTGCGCCCGATGACCAGCGGCGCGGCGGCCAGGTCCAGGCGCGCACCCAGCCGTTCGCCGCGGATGACGACCAGCACGGGGCTGTCGGACGATGCAGTCTCGTCGCCCGGCGAGAGCAACACCGTGTGCGGATCGGTCAGGCTGTCGCGATTGTCAGCGCTCATGCCCGGAGTATACGACCTTGCGTGTATAAAAAAAGGGCCGGTACCTGCTTACAGGAAACCGGCCCTTGCCCTCGTTGTTGTCTCCCCCATGCTGGATTCGACCCGCCCGGCAAACCCCCGAAAGCGGGCGGTCGAACCTCAGCTGCCGAGACGTGACCAGTCTAGGGATGGCAAATTTTCGGTGTTATCGCTGGGCGACAAATGCTTGTCCAAAAGCGACAAACCCGCCTGGGCAAGGCACCTCAGGGCGCATTTGAGGCGTTTTTCTGGGCCCGCCGCCACTGGCTGGGTGGCATGCCCTCGACCTGGCCAAACACCTTGGTGAAGGCCTGGGCACTGGAGAATCCGCAACTGGCAGCGACGTCCTTGATCGCCCGGCCGTTCTCGCGCAGCAGGATCCTGGCCTTGTGCAGCCGAAACTCCTGCAGATAGCCGGCCGGGGTGCGGTCAAGCAGGGACTTGAGTTTGCGCTGCAGGGTACGCAGGTCGACCAGCGCGGCCGCGGCCAGATCACCACTCTTGATGTCCGGATCATCATAGTGACGCTCAAGCCAGGACTGCAGGCGGTCGAGCAACTCGCGGTCGCGCGGAGTGATGTCGTCTTCGGCCACGGTCGCGGCCTCCTCAAGCGAACTTGCCTCGCCGGCCAGTTCCGCCCTTAACGCCTCGCGCAGGCGTTGACGCCTGGCCAGCATGGCGCCAAGACGGGCGCTGAGTTCGGCCGCATCGAATGGTTTGGCGAGAAAATCATCCGCCGACAGCGCAAAGCTCCGCACCCGGGTATCCCGGTCGCGGCGGGCGGTCAGCAGCATGATCGGGATATGACTGGTCAACAGGTCCTGGCGCAGCCGGGCGAGCAGTTCAAAACCATCCAGGCCCGGCATCATGATGTCGCTGACGATGACATCGGGCTGGAACGACCGGGCAGCCTCCAGACCCGCCAGCCCATCGGCAGCCTGCTCGACGCGCCAGTCGGCGCCCAGCAAGTCGGCCAGGTAGCTGCGCATATCGCCATTGTCCTCGACGATCAGCACCCGGGGCAGGCCAGCGTTGTCGGTGGACTCTGCCTCGACTGTCGAGATCGTCTTGACCGGCATCAGCGATTCGATTTCGCGGCTTGTTTCACCCTGGGCCAGCAACACCACGGGGCCGGCTGCATGGGCATCGTGCCAGGCCGGCAGGCTGACCGTAAACCGGCTGCCCTGACCCGGCACGCTGTCAACACTGACCTGGCCACCATTGGCCCGCACCGCTTCCTTGACCAGGGCCAGCCCGATTCCGGCGCCATCGACGGCCCCGCTTTCCGAGGCCGGCACCCGGTAGAAGCGCTCGAAGATGGTCTCCAGCTCGCCGGCCGGTATGCCCGGCCCGGAATCGGCCACCACCAGTTCGACGCCATCGGCACGACCCTTGAGTTCTACCCGTACCTGGCCACCGGGCGGCGTGAACTTGAGCGCATTGGTCAACAGGTTGAGCAGGATCTTCTCGATCTGCTCCTGGTCGCAGCGCGTCCGCCAGCCCGGCTCGACATCGGCCAGCAATTCAACCCCGCGCTCCATCGCCACCTGGCCGAAGGCATCGACGGTCAGGCGGACCATGCGCCCGATCGGCCAGGCCTGGCGGGGCGTCTCGCACTGTTCGTAACTCAGGCGGGAAAAATCCAGCAGCTGATCGACCAGGCGCAGCAAGCGGCGCAGGTAGCGACGTCCGGTGGCCAGGGTTTCCGCGCTGGGGCCTTCGCGCTCGATCCGATCGAGGCTGGCCTTGATCAGGGTCAGCGGGGTCCGGAACTCGTGCGAGACATTGGCAAACAGGACCGTGCGCGCCTCCAGCGCCTGCTCCAGCTCGCGTGCCTGGCGCTGGATCAGGCCCTGCTGTTCGGTCAAGGCAGCTGTTCGCGAAGCCACCTCGGCTTCCAGCGCCCGCCGCCTGCGCGCGACCTCAACGTAGATTGTCCCGGCCAGCACCATCAACAACAGGCCATAACCGGTCAGCGCCCATGGAGTCGCCCACGGCGGCGGCGCCACCGAAGCCGTCAGCAAGACCTGCTCGTCGGACCAGACCCCGTCATTATTGGCTGCTCGCAGACGGAAGCGGTAATTGCCAGGGGCTAAGCTGGCGTAACGCACCTGGCGCCGACTGCCCCCGTCGATCCAGTCACTGTCGACGCCATCGAGTCTGAACGCATAGCGAACCCGCTGGGGGTCGGAGAACTGCAGGCCGACGAAGTTGATCTCGAGATCGTTCTCGTCGTGACGCAGGGACAGCTCTGGTGTCCATTCACCGGCACCACCCACGACCTGACCATTGACCCGCACCTCCTGCAGATGGACACGCGGGGCCGGCTGCAGCGAATCAAAGCGCTCCGGGCGGAACCGGTTGACTCCATTGATGCCGCCGAAATAAAAATCCCCGCGCAGGCCGATATGGGCCACGGCGCGGTTGAACTCCAGTGCCTGCAGACCATCCAGCGGCGTGAAATGGCGCACCTGTCCACTGTCTGGATCCCAGCGCATCAAGCCGTTGTTGCTGCTCATCCACAGGGCACCGCTCGGCTCGGGCAGGAAGGCGTAGATGGTGTCATCGACCAGACCGTCGCTGCGGTCCAGCCACTCAACCTCGACATTATCGGCGGCTCCGGTCAGGCGCACGTGACCCAGACCCACCTCACGGCCCCCGATCCACCAACCCTGCTCATGGTGCGGGGCAACGGCATGCAGTGTCGTGTCTCGCATCGGGTGGAGTGCATCGGTGCTCAGAAAAAGATCCTGGTCCACCTGTCCAGGCACGATTTTTCCGAAGCCCTGAGCGCCCACCACGACCCACTCGCCATCATCCGTCTCGAGCATGTCGCTGGCGCCGATATCCGGCAATCGGCGCGCGCCGGCCCGCAACTCCAGATCTGCCGTTTCGATAATGTCTACCGGCCAGACCCCCTGGGCCGTGCCCAGCCAGAGCGTGCGACCATCGCGTGCCAGCTCCAGAGCCAGCCCATAGGCGGGCATGTCTAGGAGGTCATTCAGGGCAAAGCGAGCGGTGATCTCGTCGGAACGTACATCAACGCTCAACAGGTAATTGTTGCCCAGCACCCAGACCAGACCCCTGGCAGGATCGGAGGCCAGCGAACGAACCGTGTTTTCCGGCAGTTGGAATGGTTGATCGGCATCGCTGTAATAACTGCGATACCACTCGAAACTGCCGTCTGCACCCAGGCGCAGGCGACGCACACCGGCGCGGTCGAGCGCCAGCCAGAGATCCAGGTTCCCGTCAGATTCGGTTTCGACGATTCCGCGGACCACGTTCTGACCGGCAAATGGAATGGCGCTCAGGCTGGGCCGGCTGGTGTCCCAGATGTGGCGGAACCGGGCATTCTCTGGCGCATGCCAGCCCACGCCCCCCAGGTTGGTCCCGACCCAGACCAGACCCTGGCGGTCAATGAACAGGGTGATCGGGACCTGCGGCAGCGTCTGCGGCATGCTGAACGGGTTGCCCGGATCGTGCCCGAAGACCTGGATCGCCCCGGTTTCGGCATCCATGTGAGCCAGGCCGTACTGGCTGGCAAACCAGAGATCGCCGTTGGGGTGCTGGTTCAGCGTCAGTCGCTGGCGGGCGTTTTCCGTGGGATCAAGCCGGCCCTGGTCGTACAGAACGGCCAGCGATTGATCTTCTGGCTGGTAGCGCAGCAGGCGGGTCGGGGTCGGCAGCCAGACCCGCCCATCGTCAGTCGTCATCACGCCGTTGAAGCGCGCATCGACACCGCCGACATCCTCCAGTGTCAGGCGTTCCAGAACCTCCAGACTGTCGGGATCGACCAGCAGAAAGACATGGTCGGCGGCCAGCGCCAGCGCGCCGTCGGCGGTGACGTCCATGGCATGAAACATGCGGAAATCAGGATTTTGTTCCAGGGGCATGACCAGGTCCATGCGGCCGGCCTCTTCATTGAAGCGCCAGAGCCCCAGGGCATTGAAAACCCAGTAGCGCCCCTGGGCATCCAGCGCGGCCGAGCGGTCAGACATCTGCTCACGCTCGACCGGCATGGCAAAGGGAATGCGGTGGACCTGCCCGGTGTCGGGACGCCAGACCCGCACCCGCCCACCGGAAGACATGAACAGGCGGCCGTCGGGATGCTCGACGACGATATCGCCCACACTCTCCTGCGGATCGGCCCCGGCCATGACAAATCGTTCGGCCTTGCCGGTGCGGGTATCCAAGCGGTTCAGGCCACGGTGCGTGGTGACCCACAAATGGCCGTCTCGCGCCAGTTTCACATCCTGGATATTGCTGCTGCTGAGGCTGGACGGGTCTTCCGGATCGTGCCGGAAGGCACGTACGCTGTAGCCATCGAACCGGTCCAGCCCGTACTGGGTACCGAACCAGAGATAGCCATCGTCACACTGGGCAATGCCCGACACCGAGGACTGCGACAGCCCCTCGGTCATGGTCAGGCGGTCAAAGCGGATCTCGTCGGCCGCAACCAGCCGATCGGCGGCCAACACACCGAGCAAAGCCAGCAACCACCCCGATGCATACACGACCGATCTGGGCAGCAGCGACATACCGACGGGGGATTTCCTTGGGAAACATAAAAGCCAGCGGATAAAAGTGCCCGCTTGGCCGGAGAAAGTCAACCGGCCATCGCCGCCGGGCGGGCCGAACCGGCTGCGGGCCATGGTATTCTTGCGCCACCATTCGCGAGCAGGTTTTGAGGATTGCCGCATGTCCGAAAAGCAGAAACAGATCGACGCCCACAACCAGGCCATGTCCGAGTTCATCCAGATGGCCAACAGCATGGTCAACGACAAGGGGTTTGACATGAAGCTGGTCTCGGCCGCGCTGATGGCCGCCTCCGGGGTCTATGCCACCTTCACCGCGGCCGGCAACGAGGGCTTCCTGGCCCCCGGCGGCGTCGATCGGGTCGCCGACATGTACAAGAAGAACCTCAGCTACATTCAGCAGCGCAAGAAAGAGGAGCTGGAAGCCAAGGGGCTGACCCCCAAGCCCGTGGCCGAAAAAGCGGCCAGTCCACCGCCACCGGTCGACGAATCCTGAACCCCCGGGCCCTTAGCTCAGTTGGTTAGAGCAGCCGACTCATAATCGGTAGGTCGCAGGTTCAAGTCCTGCAGGGCCCACCATCTTATTGACTCCTATGGGTTATTTGGGGGCGTGACCCATAGACTATGTGTCGGGAGGTCGGGGTTGGTCCTAGGGTGGCGGCTCGTGTCCTTGACCACACGGTCAGTTTCGTCGGTCAGCCGGGATTTCTTCTTTCTCATCAGCTTCTCCTTCAAGAGTCATGATGAGCCCCAGAAATACTTCCTTAAGCAATTACCCCGTTCTGTTCATCAGGCGCTGACGGGTAACATTTTTGACCATGAGGCACACGGTTCGCACAAGAATCCCGGACCCGCCCAGCCGACCCGCATTTGCGGCACGCCGCCCTGATCGCTTAATCTCCCCATTGGGCGCGGCACTCGGCCGCGCGTTGCCCAACCCGCTCGCGATACTGCTCGACGATCGTACGGCGGTATTTGCGAGGGAGTACCGTCTTGAAAGCCTTGTCTCGATCGATTCTTACCACCTCGCTGCTCGCCGCAGTGCTGTGCCTGGCATCCGCCACCAGCCACGCCGCCATCCACTATGTCGATATCGACGCCACTGGTGCCAACAACGGCAGCAGCTGGGCCGACGCCTACACAGACCTGCAGGACGCGCTGGCGGTGGCGGTTTCCGGCGACGAAATCTGGGTGGCCGAAGGGCTCTACCGGCCCACTCCCGGCACTGACGCGACCATCAGCTTTGTTCTGAAAGATGGCGTCGGCGTCTACGGCGGCTTCGCGAGCGGCGAGACCCAGCGCGATGAGCGCGATTGGGTGGCCAACCCGACGATTCTCGACGGCGACATCGACGAGGACGGTACGATCGCGGGCAACAGCCAGGGCTTGGTCCGCGCCATCGGCGCCGGGGCCGACACCGTGCTCGACGGATTCACCATCCAGTATGGCGCGGCTGTCAGCGCCGGGGGCGGCCTCTACATCGATGGCGGCGGCCCGACGCTGAGCAATCTGGTGTTTTTAGGAAATCAGACGACGCAGGAAGAAGCAGGATCGAGCGGGGGCGGTCTATTCGCAAACAACGCCAGCCTGCACCTCGTCGGCGTCCGCTTTATCGAAAACACTTCTGGTACTGGCGGCGGGATGAGAAACGTCGGTGGCAGCCTGACGCTGACTGATGTCGTTTTCGAAGGCAATGTCGCGGATCCTCAGCTGGCGTTCGCCGATTCCGGCAGCGGCGGACTGTCGAATTCCGATGCGCCGCTGGTGCTTAACGACGTCGACTTCATCAACAATCGGGGGGGGTTCGCCGCGGGGCTTAGTGACAGCAGCTCCGGGCGCAGCCAGCAGCTCGTCAACGTCCGGTTCATCGGCAATGACAGCGCGATTGGGCCGGCCGCCGTTATCAGTGCCGACGGCGCGGAATTGCGCAATGCGCTCTTCCAGGGCAACCGCAGATCAAGTTCTGCAGTCGGCGATGGCACCGCATTGGGTATCACCAGCACGGGCAACGTGACTCTGACCAACCTTTCGTTCACCGGCAACCTCGCGGGAAGCTCAGGTGACTTAGACCCTGGAAGCGCGTTTGTCGGGGACGTGTCGGGCGCATTCGTTATCGACAACGCGTTGTTCTGGAACAACCAGAACGCCAGCGGCATCGGTGCGCCGTCGGCATCGCTTGCGTCGACGGGAACGACGGAGCCGACCATCCGATCGAGTCTGGTGCAGGGCTGCAACCCCGGCGGCAGCCGGGATGTGAGCTGCGGCATCGACGGCGGAGGCAATCTCGCCGACACCGATCCCCTGCTGGTCGATCCGCCCGATCCCACCGCGGCACCGACCGAAGTGGGCGACAGCCGACTGCGCCCGGGCTCGCCGGCCATCGACGCCGGAGACAATGCGCTCTATCCCGGTCTGGAGAGCGCCACCGACCTGGACGGCAATGCCCGGCTGTTCGGAACGGCGATCGACCTCGGACCCTTCGAATCGCCGATTGCATCCCTCGACGTCAGCGTGGTCGGGAGCGGCAACGTGAAGGCCGATCCCGATCAGGACGCCTATGAACTGGGCGCGTCGGTGGCGCTGACCGCGACTGCGGCATCCGGCTGGACCTTCGGCGCCTGGAGCGGCGCAGCGATCGGGGAGACCAATCCGATCACCGTCGTCCTCAATTCAGCGGTGGTGAGCGTGACCGCCACCTTCGAGAAGAACCCGCCGATTGCCGACGCCGGTCCCGACCAGGCCGTGGGTCTCTCCATACCCACAACGCTCGACGCCTCGGCGTCGTTCGACGAGGATCCGGCGGCCGTGCTCAGCTACTTCTGGACGCAGACTGCCGGCGAGACGGTGACGCTGGACGACTCGACCGCCGTCCAGCCGAGCTTTGTCGCGCCTGCCGCGCCGGACGAACTCCAGTTCGCGCTGGTGGTGAGTAACGGCTCAGGGCTTTTTGCTGTTTACGTCACGGAGGTCACGGTCGCCACCGCGCCCTACACGATTGGTGGGGCAGTCAGCGGGCTCAAACGACCCGGACTGGAACTGTCACTCAACGATGGCCTGTCAGTCCTG
>JBKHEF010000021.1:0-40665 GCA_046540955.1 Wenzhouxiangella sp. | reverse complement strand
GAGGCCTTCAGTGGACACGCCCGCTGGTCCCCGGCCTCATAGCATCGCGACACCAACAAGGCTTGGCGGTCGGACGGTTCCGGTCCGTCTGGCTGGCTGAAGCGCGCAGGACCAAGCGGAAAAAGGGCTGCAGCATGTTTGAGCGCAGGCCCGTCAGGGCCGGAGCGAGTTCTGCAGCCCCCGCTTGGGCCGAGCACTGGAAGGGATCGGTCACCGCGAGCGGTGACCGACCAGCCAGCCGGACCGGAACCGTCCGACCACCAAGCCCTCGACAACCCGCTTCAGTCGCGACTTCCCGGATTCAACCGATCGTGCAGGTAGGCATAGATCAGCGCGCTGATGTAGGCGCTCTGCTTGAGGTTGGCCGCCCCACCGTGTCCGCCCTCGATGTTCTCGTAGTAAAGCACGTCGTGCTCCTGCTCGACCATGCGGGCGACAAACTTGCGCGCATGCCCGGGATGCACGCGGTCATCGCGGGTTGAGGTGGTGACGAAGGCCTTCGGATAGTCAGCCTCGGCGGTCAGGTTCTGGTAGGGCGAATAGCGGCGCATGAACGCCCAGTCGTCCGGATTATCCGGGTTGCCGTACTCGGCCATCCAGCTGGCCCCGGCCAGCAGCTTGTGATAGCGCTGCATGTCCAGCAGCGGCACCTGGATGATCACCGCGTTGTAAAGATCCGGGCGCTGCACCATCACAGCACCGGTCAGCAGGCCGCCATTCGAGCCGCCCTGTATCCCCAAGTGCTCCGGCGAGGTAATGCCGCGCTCGATCAGGTCTTCAGACACCGCGATCAGATCATCGAACACCCGCTGGCGGTTTTCGCGCAAGCCCGCCTGGTGCCAGCGCGGGCCGAACTCGCCGCCGCCGCGGATGTTGGCCAGCACGTAAACCCCGCCGCGCTCCAGCCAGGCCGAGCCGATGGTGCCGGAATAAAACGGCGTGCGCGCGACCTCGAAACCCCCGTAGGCGCCGATCAGGGTCGGGTTGGCGCCGTTGGCCTCGAAGCCGGCCGGCTTGACCACGAAATACGGGATGCGCTCGCCATCGGCCGAGGTGGCAAAGAACTGCTCGACAGCCATGCCCTCGGTATCGAAGCGGGCCGGCTCGGAGCGGATCTGGCGGCGGGAATCAGTCGCGGCATCGGCCTCGTACAGGCGCGAGGGGGTCAGGAAACCGGTGTAGTTGAAGTAGAAACTGTCGGAGCGGTCATCCGTGCTGACCACGCTGATCGTGCCCAGATCCGGCACGTCCAGCGCCTGTCGCGTCCAGCCGGCCTCACCGTGGGTAAAGCGCAGCAACTGCCCGGTGACGTTGTCAAGGATCGAGACGATGACCGTGTTTTCAGTCGTCGAGACGCCGTTGACGGCCTGGCGCTCGTTGGGCTGGAACAGCAGCTCGAAATCCGGATCGCCGGCCAGCACCGATGCCATGTCGGCCGCCAGCAGTGCGCCCTGGGCAAACTCGGAACCGCCCACCGACCAGTCGGACTTCAGCTCGACCAGCAACTGGCCGTCGATAATGCCGGCCACATTGGCGTCATCGGGCACATCGATGCGCGTGGTCTGGCCATCGCGCAGGATGTGATACTCGCGGGTAAAGAAGGTCGGCAGGACGACGATCATGTCCCATGGCGTATCGCCGTCCCAGTACCGGCTGCCCGAGACCAGGACATCGTCGCGCTGACCCTCGAACACCAGCTCGGCCTGTTCGCGCGGAGTCCCCCGCTGCCAGATGTAGACCTGGCGCGGATACTCCGAGGTGGTCATCTGCTCGGGCTCGAAGGCCGGGCCGAAGAACACGCTGTCGCGGTCGCGCCAGCTGATGTAGCTCTTCGATTCGGGCAGGACAAAGCCGTCCTCGACGAATTGACGGGTTTCCAGGTCAAACTCGCGCCTGACAGCGGCGTCGGCACCACCGATGGACAGGCCGATGATGCAGCGGTCATAGTCCGGGTAACGGCAGCTGGCGCCACCCCAGACCCAGTTCTCGTCTTCGGCCGCAGCCAGCGCGTCGACATCGATGAGGGTGTCCCAGTCGGGTTGTTCATTACGGTAATCAGCCGGCGATGTCACCCGCCAGACGCCGCGCACATGTTCGGCATCGCGCCAGAAGTTGTAGATCCGCCCACCCATCAGCGAGGGATAGGCGATCCGGTCTTCGGCGGTGAGGATTTCCAGGTTGCGCGCATGGATGGCTTCGAACAGCGGATGGGCCTTGAGGAATTCCTCCGAGCGCTCGTTCTGGGCCCGCGCCCAGTCGAGTGCCTGTTCGCTTTCGATGTCCTCCAGCCAGAGGTACGGGTCCTTGGCGTTGTCGGTTTCAGCGCGCATGGCCGCTCCCGGCCAGGCCAGTGTCATGGCGATTAGCAGCAAGATGGTGATTTTCATGTTGGGTCAATGAATGCAAGGTTTGAAGTCAAGGGTTGGAAGAGAGAGATGATCGAGCCGTTTTTAGTCAAAGCGCAAATGCTTGACCGAGCGGCCTTCGTTGGCGATTTCCTTGAGCGAGTCAATGCCGATGGCGATCTGGCTGTCGACGAAGCGCTCGGTGATGATGCGATCCGAGGCATCGGTCTTGACCCCGTCGGGGATCATCGGCTGGTCGGACACCAGCAACAATGCGCCCACCGGGATCGAATTGGCAAAGCCGACCGTGAAGATGGTCGCCGTTTCCATGTCGATGGCCATGCAGCGGGTTCGGCGCAGGTACTTCTTGAACGCCCGGTCATGCTCCCAGACCCGGCGGTTGGTGGTGTATACGGTGCCGGTCCAGTAGTCCTTGTCGTGATCGCGAATGGTGGATGAGACCGCGCGCTGGAGCTTGAAGGCCGGCAGCGAGGGCACTTCAGGCGGGAAGTAGTCGGTCGACGTCCCCTCGCCGCGAATGGCGGCAATCGGCAGGATCAGGTCGCCGAGCGCGTTCTTCTTCTTCAGTCCGCCGCATTTGCCCAGAAACAGCACCGCCTTGGGCTTGACCGCAGAGAGCAAGTCCATGATGGTCGCGGCATTGGCACTGCCCATGCCGAAATTGATCATCGAGATGTTGGCGCAGGTCGCGTTGCGCATGGCCTTGTCGCGGCCGCGCACCTCGACCCCCATGACGCTGGCGAATTTTTCGACATAGTTGTCGAAATTGGTCAGCAGGACGTATTTGCCGAAATCCTCGACCGCGGTGCCGGTGTAACGGGGCAGCCAGTTGCAAACGATGCTTTTCTTGTCTTCCATGGTCTTGTTGTTGTTGGTATAACCCTTTATTGTAGCGTTGCCGGCGTCAACGCAGACTGCCGCCCGCCACCAGGGCCGGTCCGGCGCTACACTTCAGGTTTTTGACTGCCCAGGGGGCCCGCTTTCATGCGCTGGATCGTTCACAAGTTCGGCGGCACCAGCCTCGCCGATGCCCGCTGCATTGACCATGTCGCCAGGCTGCTCGTCGAGCGCGAGGATGAAGCCCAGGCCGTTGTGGTCTCGGCCATGGCCGGCGTGACCAATGCCCTGCTGGCCGCAGCAGCCGCGGCGGCAGCCGGGCGGACTGACTGGGAACAAGCACTCGACGATCTGCGCTGCCAGCATCTGGACGCCGCCGACGAGCTGCTCTCGGCCGACGCCGGGCTGCTTGAACGAACCCGCAAGACCCTGGAGGCACGCTTCGTGACCCTGTCACAACTGCTCTCCAGTCTCGCCCTCATGGGTTCGGCACCGACCGAAGCGCTGGAGCTGATTTCCGGTCACGGCGAGTTGTTGTCGGCCGAACTGCTCAGCGCCAGACTGCAGGCGGCCGGCGAGCCGGCCGAATTCATAGATGCCAGAGAGGTACTGCGCACCCGCCCGGCAGCTCTGATGGTGGCGGTGGACTGGGCCGCCAGCCAGCGCCAGATGGATCAGGTGCTGGCCGGGCGTCCGTCGAAACGCTATGTCATCACCGGCTTTATCTGCCGGACCACCGAGGGCCGCATCTCCACCCTGGGGCGCAACGGCTCTGATTATTCAGGCAGCATTTTCGGCCGCCTGCTGGGCGCTGGGGAAATCCACATCTGGACCAATGTCGACGGCCTGATGTCAGCCGACCCCACCGCCGTGCCGCAGGCCGAACTGCTTGATCACCTGTCTTATCGCGAAGCGTTCGAGCTGGCCTATTTCGGCGCCCGGGTGATCCATCCGCAGGCCTTGAGCCCGGCCCTGGAGCGCGACATCCCGGTCTTCATCCGCAATACCTTCAACCCGGACTGCAGCGGTACGCGAATCGATTCGGCCGGTCACCCGGCACCGCCGGTCAAGGGGATTTCCGGGATCGGCCAGATGACCCTGATCAACATTGAAGGCGCCGGCATGATCGGTGTGCCCGGCACCGCCGAGCGCATTTTCGGGGCGCTCAACCGGGCCGAGGTGTCGGTCTCGATGATCTCGCAGGGCTCATCGGAACACTCGATCTGCGTGGTCGTGCCGGGTGTGGCCGGTGAGCAGGCGCGCGCGATTCTCGAGGAAGTCTTCGAGCGCGAACTGCGCCATCACCAGATCCAGCGCATCGCCTTAGTCCCCGATATCCGCATTCTCGCCATCGTCGGCGAAGGCATGACCGGCACCCCCGGCATTGCTGCGCGCCTGTTTGCCAGCCTGGCCCGGGCCGGGATCAATGTCCGCGCCATCGCCCAGGGCGCTTCCGAGCGCAACATCTCGGTGGCGGTGGACGAGGCCGACGCCGAACGGGCCCTGAAGGCCATCCATGCCGGCTTTTACCTGTCCGACCAGACCCTGTCCGTCGGCCTGATCGGCCCCGGCCAGGTCGGATCGGCGCTGGTTCACCAGATCCTGGGGGCGGCCGAGCGGCTCAAGCGCGAGGCCAACCTCGACCTGCGCCTGCGCGCGGTGGCCTCGTCGAGCCGGATGCGTTTAAGCGAGCCCGGCCTGCGACCGGACGATCGCGACGCGCCACTTGGTGACCAGGCAGAAGCACTGGACCTCGACCGGCTGGCCGACTTCATCGATGACGATCATCTGCCGCATGCGGTGATCATCGACTGCACCGCCAGCGACCAGGTTGCCGATCGCTACCTCGGCTGGCTGCAGCGCGGCATTCACGTCATTACCCCGAACAAGCACGCCGGCAGCGGCGATCTGGCGCGCTACCGCGGCCTGCGCCGGCAACTGGAGCAAGGCAGCGCGCGCTGGCGCTACGAGGCCACGGTTGGTGCCGGCCTGCCGGTCATCCAGACCCTGCGCGACCTGATCGATACCGGCGATCACGTCATCCGCATCGACGGCATCTTTTCCGGCACCCTGGCCTACCTGTTCAACCGCTACCGCCCCGGCATGTCATTTGCCGAGCTGGTCAGCGAGGCGCGCTCGGCCGGCTTTACCGAGCCTGACCCCAGGGATGATCTTTCGGGCATGGACGTGGCCCGCAAGCTGGTCATCCTGGCCCGCGAGATGGGCCTGGAGATCGGCCTTGAGGATGTCACTGTCGAAAGCCTGGCCCCGGTGGAGCTGGCCGCGGCCAGTGTCGACGACTTTCTGTCCGGCCTGGTCGACCATGACCAGGCCATGGCCGCGCGCCTGGCACAGGCCGAAGAGCACGGCGAGGTCTTGCGTTACGTGGCCTCGCTGGACGACCAGGGCCGGGCCGAAGTGGCGCTGAAGTCGCTGCCCAGAGACCATCCCTTCGCCAACCTGGCCCTGACCGACAACGTGGTCGCGTTCAAGACCCGGCGCTATCGCGACAACCCGCTGATCATCCAGGGGCCGGGGGCCGGGCCCGACGTGACCGCCGGTGGCGTGTTTGCCGATCTGCTGCGCGTGGCCGTCAACCTGGGCGCGCGCCTGTGAGCAAACGCACTCAGGCCAGCGCCTTCTCGCCGGCCAGCGTCGGCAACGCCGCGGTCGGCTTCGATCTGCTCGGCTTTGCCGTGCAGGGCGCCGGTGATACGGTTCACGCCACCCGCACCCGGCAGGCCGGGGTCGTCATTGAAGCCATCCGCGGGACGGTCACGAACCTGCCGCTGGAGGCCGAACACAATACCGCCGGACGCGCGGTGCAATCGCTGCTGGCGGCCCAAAGGGCGGATTTTGGCGTCCGCCTGACCATCGACAAGGGCATTCCGCTGGGCTCGGGGCTGGGCGGTTCGGCCGCCTCGGCCACCGCGGCGCTGGTGGCGGTCAATGCCCTGCTCGACCGGCCGCTGGAGACCACTGCGCTGTACCCGCATGCCCTGGCCGGTGAGGCGGTGGCCTCGGGCTCGGCCCACGGCGACAACGTCGGCCCGCAGCTGCTGGGCGGGCTGGTGCTGGCTTCACCCGACCGGCTGTTTCGCATTCCCTTGCCCGCCGGGCTGGTTGCCGTGGTGGTCCATCCCGACCACGTGGTCGAGACCCGCGCTGCCCGCGAAGTACTCCAGAGCGGGTTCCGGATCGAGGAAATCGTCGCCCAGCAGACCCGCCTGGGGCTGTTTCTGGCCGGTTGCTACCGCGGCGATCTGGATCTGATCCGCGCCGGCCTGGCCGACGGACTGATCGAGCCGCGCCGGGCGCGTCTGATTCCGGGCTTCGAGGCGGTCAAGCAGGCAGCACTTGCCCATGGCGCGCTGGGTGCGTCGATTTCCGGTGCCGGACCGAGCGTGTTCGGCTGGTTCGAGGCGCCTGCGGTCGCCGAGCGGGCCGGACGCGACATGATCGCTGCTTTCCAAGCCCATGGACTGCCCGCCACCGCACTCGTTTCGGGCCTGGATGCGCCCGGCGCTTGCCTGATTGATGGCCCGGAGGCCACATGCGCTACCTGAGCACGGTCGGGCAGACCGAACCGGTCGATCTGGCCACCGCCCTGCGCCGCGGCCTGGCCCCGGACGGCGGACTTTACGTACCCGAGCAACTGCCCGAAATCCGTTTTGCCGACCTGGCCGATTGTTCCAGCCTGGCCGAGACCGCGGCCCGGGTGCTCAAACCTTTTCTGGCCGGCAGCAGCCTGGCCGATGCCCTCGCAGACATCACCGCCGAATCGCTCGACCTGCCGCTGCCGCTGATCGAGTTCGAACGCGGCAGGAGCTGGATGCTGGAGCTGTTTCACGGCCCGACCGCTGCGTTCAAGGATTTCGCGGCGCGCTTCCTGGCTGCCTGCATGGCGCGCCTGCGCGGCCGCGAAGAACCGATCCAGACCATCGTGGTGGCGACCTCGGGCGATACCGGCGGTGCCGTTGCCGCCGCGTTTCATCAACGCCCCGGTTTCCGGGTCGTCATTCTCTACCCCGGGGGCCGGGTCTCAGCTCGCCAGGCCCATCAGTTGGGCGCGTTCGGCGACAACATCCATACTTTTCGGGTCACTGGCGACTTCGATGACTGTCAGCGCCTGGCCAAACAGGCCCTGGGCGATTCCGAACTGGCAGCACAGCTTCATCTGACCTCGGCCAACAGCATCTCCATCGGCCGCCTGCTGCCGCAGATCACCTACTACGCGCACGCCAGCGTGCAGCTGTTTCGCCGCACCAGCACGGCGGCCGACGTGATCGTGCCGACCGGCAACCTCGGCAATGCGCTGGCCTGCGTACTGGCCCGCCGGCTCGGCCTGCCGATCGGCGAGGTTGTCCTGGCCACCAACGCCAATCGCACCCTGTCGGACTATTTCGACGGCAAGGACTATCGCGGCCGGCCGGGCCTGGCGACCCTGGCCAACGCCATGGATGTCGGTGACCCCAGCAACTTTGAGCGCCTGGCCTGGTTTTACCGCGACCAGGACCTGCGTGATTCCGACATTCGCGCCTTCAGCGTCAGCGACGAGGTCATCCGGCAGACCATCGGCGAGTTCGACCAGCGCTACCAGATCGAGATCTGCCCGCACACCGCCTGCGCGGTCGAAGTGCTGCACATGCGCCGCAAGTACGGCCATTACCGCCCGCATCTCATCGCGGCGACGGCCCACCCGGCCAAGTTCGACGAGGTGGTCGAGCCCCTGCTGGGCCGCACCATCGAGCCGCCGCCGGCGCTGGCCGCACTGCTGGCCCGACCCAGTGCGGCCGAGGATCTGCCGGCCGACTACAGCGCCCTGCGCGAGCGCCTGCTCAAGCTGATCTAGACGCGCGCGCGCTCGCCCAGTGAGCGCTCGATCTCAAGCAGGCAGTCGAGCAGGCGATCACGCCTCTCGAACAGACGCTCGGCGGTGATTCCGGCCGGTGGCTGGGATGCATCCATGCGCGCCGCCATCAGCGCGCGCCCGATGACATGGACGTCCTTGTGCAGGGCCTTGAGCTGGTCCAGTTCTGCAGGTTCCAGGTCGAGCAGGTCGGCATGATCACTCAACCAGCGGCCGAAGGCGCAGTTGTCGGTCTCCAGCTCGGGTGGCCGAAGACCGGTTTCGAGGAAGTCGCTCACTGCTGCCACCCAGGCGCGATGCTCGACCATGGCGAAGATGATGCGTAGCTGAAGGGCCGATTTGGCCGGCCGGTTACGCCAGGTCTCGCTGGGTTGCCAGGCCGCGATCCAGGCCGGCAGTTCGATCGCCGGCATCGGCCGGGCAATGCCGTAGCCCTGGCCCAGATCGCAGCCCAAGTCCAGCAGCATCTCGCCATGGCGCTGGGTTTCCACCCCCTCGGCAATCGGCAGGCGGTCAAAGGCGCCGGCCAGGCCAAGGACCCCGTTGAGAATGGTCAGGTCTTCCGGGTCATCGAGCATGTCGCGCACGAAACTCTGGTCGATCTTGAGTATCGCCGCCGGCAAGCCCTTGAGATAGGACAACGACGAGTAACCGGTGCCGAAGTCATCGAGCGCACAATGAACCCCCATGGCCTGGCACTGCTCGATGATGGTCGAGACCTTGGCCATGTCGGCCAGGGCGCTGGTCTCGAGGACCTCGATCTCGAACTGGGCTGGCCGGACACCGGGAAAGCGCGCCAGGGCGGCGCGCAGTTGGGGCACGAAATCGTCTTGCTGCAACTGAAGAGCAAAGACGTTGACGCTGACGGTCAGCGCCAGGCCCTGTTCATTCCAGGCCGCGATCCGGGCCAGCGCCTGCTCGATCACCCAGTCACCCATGGTCAGGGCCAGCGGGTCGTTTTCGACCAGCGGCAGGAACTGCCCCGGTGGCAGCAACCCGCGCTCCGGGTGCTGCCAGCGGATCAGCGCTTCGGCACCGAGCACCGCGCCGGAGCGCATGTTGACCTTGGGCTGATAAAACAGCACGAACTCATCATCAGCCAGACCCTGGCGAATCCGCTGGCGGCTCTCATGCAGGCCCCGGGTGGCCAGGTCTTCCTCGCGATCGAAGAACTCGTAGCGGCCCTTGCCGGCCAGCTTGGCCCGGTACATCGCCTGGTCGGCCTGGCGCATCAGCTGATCAGCGTCGACGGCATCGGGCTGGGGATAGAACGTCACCCCCAGGCTGGCCGAGAGCTGCAGTTCATGCTCGCCGATGACGAACGCAGCACTGATGCTTTCGATCAGATTGGCCAGGCGCGATTCGGCCTCGGCGCGTTCGGTCACACCCACCAACACGATCACCAGCTCGTCGCCGCCGAGGCGGGCCACCGAATCACCCGGTCGCAGCGCGGCCTGCACGCGGTCGGCCAGCTGGCAGAGCAGACGATCGCCCATATCGTGACCAAACGCTTCATTGACCGCCTTGAACCCGTCGAGATCCAGGTAGACCACCGCCAGACCGGAATCGACCCGCTGCATCTGGACCATCGCCTGGGCGAGACGGTCGGTCAACAGTTGACGGTTGGGCAAACCGGTCAGGGCATCGTAATTGCTGGCGTATTCGAGCTGGCGTTCATGCTGCTTGAGTTCGCTGACATCGTTGAACAGCGATACGTACTGGACCGCCTGCCCCTGTTCGTCGGTCACCGCGGTGATGGTCAACTGCTGCGGATAGAGTTCACCGCTCTTGCGCCGGTTCCAGATTTCGCCCGACCAGTAGCCCTCATCGGCCAGGGTCTGCCACATGTCGCGATAAAAGGTCGCGGCGTGCCTGCCCGAACGCAGGAAGCGCGGATTACGTCCCAGCACCTCGTCACGCTGATAGCCGGTGATGCGGGTAAATGCGGTATTGACCTCGACGATATCGCCGGCCGCATCGGTGATGATGACCCCTTCGCGGGCATGGGTAAACACGGTGGCCAGCTGCTCCAGGCGTTCGTTGCTGCGGGCCAGCGCTGTGGTTTTCTCGCGCAGGTCCAGCTCGGCGCGTCTGCGCTCGGTGGTGATCTCGGTATAGACAATCAGTCCGCCGATGGTGCCATCGGCCTCGAACCACGGCCGGCACTCCCAGCGCGTCCAGTCCATGCTGCCGTCCGGATAGATGAACGGATCATCCTCGGCTGCCAGCACTTCACCCTGCAGCACGCGCTGGTGGACCTCGCGCAGATTCTGCGGCAGGTCGGGAAAGACCTCGTAGTGGTTTTTGCCGATGATGTCCCGATCAGCGACCTGGAATGTGTCGAGGTAGTTGTCGCTGACATAGATGTAGTTCATCTCGCGATCATGCACGGCCACCGCGTAGCGGGCATGCTCGATGATGTATTGCAGCAGGTGGCGCGAGTGCGCGGCCCGGGCTTCTGCCTCGCGCCGGTCCGTGATATCCATCAGCACGCCGTGGATCGCGCTGACCCTGCCATGGCGATCACGCGTCAGCCAGGTGTGATCCTGGATCCAGATCCAGCGCCCGTCACCGTGGCGCAGGCGGTAGACCTGCTGATACTCGTCCGGACCGTGCTCGATGTGCCCGGCGACTTCCCGCTCAATCCGGGGCAGATCGTCAGAATGGATCAGTTCATCGTAGCGCAGCTGACCGCTCGCGAAGGGTTCGCGCGCGTAGCCGAGAATCGAGATGCTGGCACTGACATACTGGACCGGCCAACCCGGCTCGTTGCGCCAGGCAATAGCGGCCACCGGCGAGCGCTCGATGATCCGTTCCAGACGCTTGAGTCGTCGCCGACTCAGGGCCAGCGATCCTGCCAGGATGAGGACCAGGACGAACACGGCCACCGTCAGCAGGATTTCCAGTCGGTACTGCCGCCACAGATCCGCCAGACTCACTTCCGCTACGGTATCAAACGGCGCCACGCGCAGATCGCGCATCATCGCCTCGACCGCACCGTAATCGAGCGGAATGCGGAAACCACCAAAGCCCGTTGCTTGGAGTACTGCCGGACGATCCTGCAGACCGAGCAGGGCGATCGAGACCCGGCGCGAGAGTTCCGCATCGATATGCGGCAGCGCAGCCAGCGGCCATTCCGGGTAAAGCCGGGTCGAGACCTGGAAAGGCAGGTCAGGCATGGACTGGGGGTGAATGACGCGCAGAGCCGCCGGCGCCACCCGGCCCATCCGGATCAGCTCCTCGAGCCGGCCGCCGCGCAGAAAACCGGCCTCGGCCTGGCCGGACAGCACCGCTTCGACCACCCGGTCATGCGGCAACCCGACCTCCACCAGGTCACCCGCCACCGGCAGTGGCAGGCCGGCGAGGAACATTTCGTGGGCCTGCAGCTGGTAGCCGCCCATGGCGTTGCGGTCAACGATCGCAATCCGGCGACCGACCAGGTCGGCGAGTACGCGGATCTCTGGATCGTCGGCGCGCGCAACGATCAGACCGCCGACTGCTTCCAGATCCTGTTCCCGGTAGCGACTGATCCGGGTCGCCAGCGGCGCCGAGAGCCCATAGCGCCGCTGCAGGAGCAGATGATGGGCCGGACTGGTCAACACGAAGTCCAGCCGCCGGGCCGCGACCGCCTGCTCAAGCCCGTCCAGGTCGAAGATCTGGATGCTGACCGCGCGGCCGTCCAGGGCTGCTTCCAGTACCTCGACGACCGGAACCCATCCCGCCTGAACCTCCGCGGCTGGCTGCGGCGAGAGCACACCCAGGCGCACGGGTTCGGCTGCAGCCAGAGGCTGGAACCCAGCCATCAGCAGCCAGACCACCAGGGCGGGCAGCAAACACTGACCAGCGGCCAGGGAGAGGCCGGGCGTGACCATCGGCAGAAGAGGCCTCATGGTGTTGCCGGGGGCAGGAAGCGCCCGCTGAACAGCTGCTCAAGGTCGTTTGTCTTGCTCAACAGACCCTGCTCGACCTTGAACTCAACCAGTGCTGCGGCGGCTTTGCGCAGATCGGGCTCATCACCATGCAGCAGCCGATGGTTGGCGTCCAGATCGGGCAGAACCAGGCCGCGATAGGCCAGGGCCACCTCGGTGGCCGGCAGTCCCAGGCGGGGTGCCATACGATAGCTGGCATCCTGGACATTGCGCTGAAAATGGGTCAAGGCCCTGAGGTGCTGCTCGACCAGATGGGTCAGGGCCGCCCGCTGTTGATTCAATCGGTCGCGGCGCACGGCGAGCACATCGACGATGTACTCGGGAATCTCGCTGCTGTCGAAAATCCGCACGGCACCCTGATCCTGGATCAGGCTGGCGGAGGGCTCGTAGGTCACCAATGCGTCAACCCGCCCGTCGCGGTATGCGGCCAGATGCTGATCGACAGACAGGTCGACCGGCTCGATATCGGCCCGGCCCAGTCCCGCCTGGCGCAGGGCCTCGACGATCATCAGTTCACCCACGGCCCCGTGCTCGAAGCCGACACGGCGACCGGCCAGGTCTTGCAGCGCGGCGATCGGCGGCCGGGCCAGGATCATGTCGGCGCCAACCGAGACATTGAACACCAGGATCACCACCAGATCCAGACCGTCCGCGCGCAGCTGCAGGACCTCGTCCAGGGTCAGCGCCGCACCATCGACCCGGCCCTCGGCCAGGGCGGCCATGGACTCACTGGCTGAGACGGTTTCAAGCAGGCTGACGCGTTCATCATCCAGCCAGCCCAGTGTGCGGGCCAGGAACATCGGCTCGTAACCGACCCAGACATGGCTGGCGATCCGGACCGGCTCGTCGCGTGCACAACTCGCCAGTCCAGCCACTGCCAGCAACATGGCCACGACAGCGACGATCTGGAAACCGGTGCTTCCCCTGCTCGACATTCCTGCAGGCTCCCTGTGAAGACGCGACCGCGCGAGTATACCGCGCAGCCCCGGACAATCGGCTGGCTTCAGCTCAGCCAGCGCAGCAGTTTCATCTTCAACTCGCTGTAGGGCGCAAAGCGCACCGGCGGCTCGGGCATGCCGGTCCGGCGCATGACCGCCTTGAGATGGCTGAGACGATCGAAGCCGGTGCGGCCATGATACTGGCCCATGCCACTCATGCCCACCCCACCGAAGGGCAGTTCATGCGCGGCCATGAACATGATGACGTCGTTGATGCACATGTTGCCTGCGCTGATCTTGTCGACGAAAAGCCGTTCCGAATTCTTGCTGCCGGTAAACAGATAGGCAGCCAGCGGCTTGTCGCGGGCAAGAATGAACGCCATGGCTTCGTCAAGATCGGCCACGGTGAGGACAGGCAGGATCGGGCCAAAGATCTCCTCGCGCATCACCGCTGAATCGGGATCCACATCGACCAGCACGGTCGGCTCGATGCGGTTGGCGGCCTCGTCGACGCGGCCGCCGATGACGATCTTGCCGTCACCGAGCAGTGCGCTCAGGCGCTGGAAATGACGGGTGTTGATGATGTTGGCGTAGTCAACGCTGCCCAGGCGATCCTCGCCGTACATCCGGTTCAATTCGGTATCGATCGCGGCGACCAGCTCATCGCGCCGCTCGGGCGAGACCAGCACGTAGTCCGGGGCGATGCAGGACTGGCCGGCGTTGATGCACTTGCCCCAGATCAGCCGGCGCGCGGCCACGGCCAGGTCGGCGTCGCGGTCGATCACGCACGGACTCTTGCCGCCCAGCTCCAGGGTGACCGGGGTCAGGTGCTCGGCCGCCGCGCGCATGACGATCCTGCCCACCGCCGCGCCGCCGGTATAGATGATGTGATCGAAGCGCTGCTTGAGCAGTTCGGTGGTCTCGTCAACCGCGCCCTCGACCACCCGGACGGCCTGGCGGTCAAGATACAGGGGAATCAGTTCGGCCATCAGCGCCGAACTTTTCGGAGCGATCTCGGACGGCTTGATGACCGCGCAGTTGCCCGCGGCAATCACCGGCAGCAAAGGCCCGAAGATCAGCTGGAAGGGATAATTCCAGGCGCCCATGATCAGCACCACGCCGAGCGGTTCGGGCTGGACCCAGCTGCGGCCCGGCTGGCCCACCGCCGGGGTCGATACGCGGCGCGGCCTGGCCCAACGCTTCAGGCGTTTGCGCATGTAGCGGATGCTGCTGTAGAGCAGCGCCAGTTCGCCCAGCAACACTTCCTGCGGCGGCTTGCCCAGGTCTTCGGCCAGCACCCGGCCGATCGCCGGCTCGTTGTCCTGGAGCAGTTTCTCGATGGCTGCCAGCTGGGCATCGCGCCAGGCCAGGTCGCGGGTCAGACCGGTGGCATAGGTCTGGCGCAGCTCATCGAGCATGCCCGGGTAGTGTTCTGGGGCGATGGTCATGGTGGCATCCTTCCGGGTTCGGGGTTCGGGGTTCGGGCACACACTAACGCGGCTACAGGCTGGCGGCCAGGCGCGTGCCCTGCTCGATGGCGCGCTTGGCGTCGAGCTCGGCGGCGACATCAGCCCCGCCGATCAGGTGGCTGTTCAGGCCCTGCGCCCTGAGCGCATCGGCCAGCCCCCGATTGGACAGCTGGCCGGCACAGATGACGATGTTGTCGACGGCCAGACAACGCGCCTGGTCGTTGATGCGGATGTGCAGGCCCCCATTATCGATGCGCTCGTAGCTGACTCCCGAGAGCATCTGCACGCCAAAATGCTTCAGCGAAGTGCGGTGAATCCAGCCAGTGGTCTTGCCCAGGCCGGCACCCGGCTTGGTGGTCTTGCGCTGGAGCAGGAAGACCTCGCGCGCCGGTGGCGGGAAATCCGGTTTCTGGCCTTCCACACCACCGCGGCCGTTCATGTCCATGTCCACGCCCCAGTGCTGGAAAAAATCCTCGCGCCGCGGCTGGTCCGGGTCCGGCTCGGCCGGCACCTGGCCATGGACCAGGAACTCGCTGACGTCGAAACCGATGCCGCCGGCGCCGATTACCGCGACCTTCCGGCCCACCGGCTTGCGGTGCAAAAGGACATCGATATAGCTCAGCACGGAGGGATGGTCCTGGCCGGGAATCTGCGGGTCGCGCGGGGTCACTCCGGTGGCGACGATGATTTCGTCGAAGCCGGCCTCGCGCAGGCCCTCGGCATCGACCCGGGTGCCCAGCTTGAGCTGGACCCCATTGAGTTCAATCTGGCGGGCAAAGTAACGCAGCGTTTCGACGAACTCTTCCTTGCCGGGGATGCGCTTGGCCATGTTGAACTGGCCGCCGATGCGCTCGGCCTGGTCGAACAGGGTCACGGCATGGCCGCGCTGGGCCGCCGTCACGGCGGCTGCCAGCCCGGCCGGACCGGCACCGACAACGGCAATTTTTTTCTTCGTCCCTGCCGGCGTGATCACCAGTTCGGTCTCGTGCGCGGCACGCGGGTTGACCAGGCAGGAGGCGACCTTGTTCTGGAAGACATGATCCAGGCAGGCCTGGTTGCAGGCGATGCAGGTATTGATCTCGTCGGCGCGGCCCTGCTCGGCCTTGACCGCCCAGTCAGGGTCGGCCAGCAGGGGCCGGGCCATGGAGACCATGTCGGCATCGCCGCGCGCCAGCACGGCCTCGGCCGTGCGCGGCATGTTGATCCGGTTGCTGGTCACCAGCGGCACCGAGACCGACTCGCGCAGCTTGCGCGTCACCCAGGTAAACGCCGCCCGCGGCACCGAGGTGGCGATGGTCGGGATGCGCGTCTCGTGCCAGCCGATGCCGGTATTGATGATGCTCGCCCCGGCCTGCTCGATGGCCTGGCCCAGGGCGACGACTTCTTCCCAGCTGTTGCCGTCGGCCAGCATGTCGATCATGGAGAGACGATAGATGATGATGAAGTCCGGCCCGACTTTCTCGCGCGTGCGCCGGACGATCTCGACCGGCAGCCGCATGCGATTGTCAAATGACCCGCCCCACTGGTCCTTGCGCCGGTTGGTGCGCGGGACCAGGAACTGATTGATGAAGTAACCTTCCGAGCCCATCACCTCGATGCCGTCGTAGCCGGCTTTCCGGGCCAGCGCGGCACAGCGCACGAAAGCGCGGATCTGGCCCTCCACGCCCCGGGCAGAAAGCGCCCTGGGCTTGAACGGCGTGATCGGAGATTTGATCGCCGAGGGTGCGACCGAGAACGGGTGGTAGGCATAGCGCCCGGCGTGCAGGATCTGCATGCAGATGCGCCCGCCGGCCTCGTGCACGGCCCCGGTCATCCTGCGATGGCGTAGCACTTCCCAGCCATTGGTCAGCTTGGAGGCCAGCGGGGCCAGCGAGCCGCGCCGGTTGGGGGCAATACCACCGGTAACCATCAGGCCCACGCCACCGCGGGCGCGCTCGACGAAATACGCCGTCAGCTTTGGCCAGTTCCAGACCCGGTCTTCCAGGCCGGTGTGCATGGAGCCCATGAGAATGCGGTTGGGCAGGGTGATAAAACCCAGATCCAGCGGCTGGAACAGGTGCGGATAGGCGTGTTCGGACACGGCGGTCGGTCAGGTGGCGGGACAGACCCCCATTATGCCGCGATCAGTCCTCGATCACGCGCTCGAGCAGGCGGACACGGCGGCGCAGGGCTTCGACTTCCTCGATCAGATCGAGCACCAGCGGCAGCGACTGCGTGTCGAGTTCCAGGTCACGCCGCAGACGCCGGGCCACCCACACCCGGCGCAGCTGGCGGGCGCTGAACTGCCAGCGCGCTGCCGCCGGACTGCGCGGCTCGGCCACGCCCTCCTGGATCCAGTGGCGCAGCTCGTCGATCTCCAACCCGCAGACCCGGCAGATCTCTTCAAGATCGGCGTCCAGGTCCTGGCCGATCAGTTCGGCAACCGGCCATTGATTGGATGCATTCATGACAGACCCTCCATGCCCGCTCTCGGGTCAAAGGACTGTTCGGTCTTGAGGGCTTCGTACAGTTCCCGGGCACGGGCACTTTCGGCCGGCGGCACGACGACCTTGACGATCACGTACTGGTCGCCCGCGGTCTTGCCCGGCAGGCCGCGACCCTTGAGTCGCAGACGCTTGCCGCTGGAGGTGCCGGGCGGGATGTTCATCTCAACCCGGCCGCCCAGGGTGGGAATACCCAGCCGGGCACCCAGGGCCGCCTCCCACGGGGCGATCGGCAGGGTCAGGTGCACGTCCTGGCCCTGGATCTCGAACTGGGGGTGGGGCTTGAGGTGTACTTCGAGGTACAGATCACCGGCCGGACCGCCGCCCAGGCCCGGCTCGCCCTGCCCGCTCAAGCGAATCTGGCGGCCTTCGGTGACCCCAGCCGGGATGCGCACGTTCAGAGTCCGCGACCCGCCACCACTGCTCAGGCTCAGGCGCTGTACGCCACCGGCGTATGCCGTGGGCAGATCAATGCTCACCGAGGCATGAACATCGCGGCCCCGGGCCTTCAGGCCGGCGGAGGCCTGGCGGCGGCCATTGCTGAACCGCGACCCGCCGAGGCCGCCGAACAGGCTTTCGAAGAAATCGCTGAAGCCGGAGTAGCCCTGGCCATCGCCGGCAGACTGCCAGCCGCTGCCCCAGTCCGGCGGCGGCCGAAACTCCTGGCCCTGGCGCCAGCCGCCCTGGCGCAGCTGGTCGTACTGGGCGCGCTTTTCCGGGTCCTTGAGCGCCTCGTAGGCCTCGCCGATGTCCTTGAAGCGGGCCTCGGCATCGGCCTCCTTGCTGACGTCGGGGTGATACTTGCGCGCCAGCTTGCGGTAGGCCCGCTTGATCTCGTCGGCACTGGCACCGGCCTCCACGCCCAACGTCTTGTAATAGTCCTTGAACTGCATATCCGGTTCTCTGCCCTTAAGCCCTTCTCAATGATGGCCGGGAGCCTCGATTTCAAGCGGTTCGAGCGCTTTGAGGGCGGGGGAATCTGTCTGGTTTGCCGGAAGCCCTCTCATCGCCTGAGGGCGACACCAGCACATCCGCAAAATACTGTATATGATTACAGTTAATGACTGCTTCACCCCGCTACGCCGAACTGCACGCCCTGAGCGCCTTCAGCTTTCGCCGCTCGGTCGCTCAGCCCGGCGACATGATCAGACAGGCGGCCACGCTCGGCTACACGGCCCTGGCCATCACCGACGAGTGCTCCATGGCCGGCGTGGTGCGCGCCCATGAAGCCGCGCTGGACTGCGGGCTCAAGCTGATCATTGGCACTGAAATCCGGCTCGATGATGGACTGCACCTGGTCCTGCTGGCACCGAATCAGACGGCTTATACCCAGTTATGCGGACTGATCACCCGGGCACGCCGGCGTGCCCCCAAGGGCAGCTACCGGGTTGAGCACGCCGACCTTGAAAGCGGGCTGGACCAGGTCCTGGCGATCTGGAAACCTCAGCCCTGGACGGATCAGGCGCTTGATCCGCCCCATGCCCTGGCCACCAGACTCAGCGGGCTTTTCGGCACACGACTATGGCTGGGTGCCACCCGCCGGCTGCAGCCGGGCGAGCGGGTCTGGTTCCGCGCGCTCGAACGTTTTGCCCGCCAGCATCACCTGCCTTGCCTGGCCTGCGGCGATGTGCGCCTGCTCACCCGCGAGCAGCGTCCGCTGCTCGACGTCCTGACCGCCCTGGATGAAGGCAAACCGCTGGCCGAATGCGGCCTGGCCCTGGCCGCCAACGGCGAGTGCCACCTGCGACCGCTGGCCACCCTGGCACGGCTATACCCAGGCCCCTGGCTGGATGAAACCGTGCGCGTGGCCGAACAGTGCCGGTTTTCGCTCAAGGAACTCGGCTACCGCTACCCGCGCGAACTGGTCCCGGCCCCGCTGACCCCGGCCCGGCACCTGCGCCAACTGACCCTGGCCGGCATGCGGGACCGCTACGGCGAGCAGGTCCCGGACCGGGTCCGCGAACTCATCGCCCATGAGTTGAAGCTGATCGAGGAGATGGGCGTGGAGGCTTTCTTCCTGACCGTCCACGACCTGGTCCGCTTCGCCCGTTCACGCGGCATCCTGTGCCAGGGGCGCGGCTCGGCGGCCAACTCGGCGGTGTGCTACTGCTTAGGGGTAACCGAGGTCGATCCGTCGAAACAGCAGCTGCTGTTCGAGCGCTTCATTTCCAAAGAGCGCAACGAGCCGCCCGATATCGACGTCGACTTCGAGCACGAACGGCGCGAAGAGGTCCTGCAGTACATCTATGCCAAGTACGGCCGCGAGCGCGCCGCCCTGGCCGCCACCGTGATCAGCTACCGGCCCAAAAGCGCGCTGAAGGATGTCGGCCGCGCGCTGGGACTTGAGCCGGAGCGCCTCGACCGCCTGACCGCCTCGCTGGCCTGGTGGGACCGGCCTGACGCCTGGCCCGAGCGCCTGAGCGCTTGCGGTTTCGATCCGCAAGCCACCGTCACACGGCAGCTGATGGGCCTGACCACCGAGCTGCTCGGCCTGCCCCGCCACCTGTCGCAGCACGTCGGCGGCATGGTGATCTCGGATGCCCCCCTGCACCACCTGGTGCCGGTGGAAAACGCGGCCATGGACGAGCGCACCATCATCCAGTGGGACAAGGATGACCTGGAAACCTTAGGGCTGCTCAAGGTCGACTGCCTGGCGCTGGGGATGTTGACGGTGATTCGCAAGACCTTGGGGTTGCTGGACAAGGGTTCGGGGTTCGGGGTTCGGGGTTCGGACGAAGCACCGACGCTGGCTGATATTCCGCGCGAGGATGCGGCGACTTACGACATGCTGTGTCAGGGTGATGCGATCGGGGTGTTCCAGGTTGAATCACGCGCGCAGATGGCGATGCTGCCGCGGCTCAAGCCCAGATGCTTTTATGACCTGGTCGTCGAAGTCGCCATTGTCCGGCCCGGCCCGATCCAGGGCGAGATGGTCCATCCCTACCTGGCCCGGCGCGAGAATCCGGCCGCAGTCACTTATCCCAGCCCGGAGCTGGAAGGGGTGCTCAAGCGCACCCTGGGCGTGCCGATCTTCCAGGAGCAGGTCATGCAGATCGCGATGACCGCCGCCGGCTTCACGCCCGGCCAGGCCGACCAGCTGCGCCGGGCCATGGCGGCCTGGAAGCGCCGGGGCGGACTGGAGCCGTTTCGCGAACAGCTGGTCGAGGGCATGCTTGCGCGCGGCTACACGCTTGAGTTCGCCGAGCGCATCTACAGCCAGATCCAGGGCTTCGGCGACTATGGCTTTCCCGAATCGCACGCCGCCAGCTTTGCCTTGCTGACTTACTTTTCGGCCTGGCTGAAATGTCATCATCCGGCCGCGTTTGCCTGCGGCCTGCTCAACAGCCAGCCGATGGGGTTCTACGCCCCGGCCCAGATCATCAATGATGTTCGGCGGCACGGGGTGGCGGTCAAGCCGGTTGATGTGCGGTTTAGTGGGTGGGATTGTGTGCCGGAACTGCCGGGGGTTCAGGGTTCGGGGTTCGGGGTTCGGGAGAACCGGGAGAACCGGGAGGGGATTCGGCTGGGGTTGCGGATGGTGAAGGGATTGACGGTCGATGCTGCCGAGCGGATCGTGGCGGCGCGGGCCGAACGGGCTTTTGCTGATGTGCAGGATCTGGCCGTGCGGGCGCGGCTGGATCGGGGCCAGTTGAAGGCCCTGGCCGAGTCCGGGGCGCTCAAGGGCCTGGCCGGGCATCGCCGGCGGGCGCGCTGGGAGGCACTGGCGGTACAGCGCCAGGGCGATCTGCTCGACGCCGCTTCGATCATCGAACCGCGCACCACCATTCGCCCGCCCGATGCCTGCAGCGAACTGCTCGACGACTATGCCAGCCTGGGGCTGAGCCTGGACCATCACCCGATCGAGCTGTTGCGCCCAAGCCTGGGCAAACGGGTGTGCACGGCCCGGACCTTGCGCGCGACCGCCGACGGCACCCGGGTGGAAGCCTGTGGTCTGGTCACCCACCGGCAAAGACCGGGCACGGCCTCCGGGGTGATTTTCCTGTCGCTGGAAGACGAGACCGGCATCATCAACGTCATCGTCTGGCCCAAGCTGATCGAGCGCTACCGCAGGGAAGTCCTGCAGGGCCGGATCCTGCGCGTGGCCGGCACCCTGCAGAATGCCAACGGCAGCCAGCACCTGATCGCCCGCAGCCTGCACAGCGAAGACCACCGCCTGGCCCGGCTGCAGGCTGCCTCGAGAGACTTTTGCTGAGCCTGGCCGGGACGCGTGGGCGCAGCCGGAAACGTGCCCCGCCAGCTTGTTTAGGGCTGTCGAGAGATGCTATGGTAAGCGCTGTCATTTTCATTCCGTCCGGTATCGTCCATGACGCCCAGAAGCACCCTGCCCTTGTCCATTCTTCCGGCTCTGATGATCTTCATGCTGCTCAGCCTCAGCCAGGCTGCGATCGCCCAGACCGCCAGCGGCCCGTTGCTGTGGAGCGACGAATTCGACGCCGGAGACCAGCCGGACAGCGCCGTGTGGTCCTACGACCTGGGCACGGGGTCGAATGGCTGGGGCAACTGGGAATTGCAGGAATACACCGACAGCATCGACAACGCGCGCATCGAGGACGGCAACCTTGTGATCAGTGTGCAAGAACGGCGTGTCGGCGCGACCCGGACCGGCTTCACTTCAGCCCGCCTGCGCAGCCAGGACAAGCTGATGTTCCAGTACGGCTACATCGAGGCCCGAATCAAGATGCCGGACCTGGCCGATGGACTGTGGCCAGCCTTCTGGACCCTGGGCAACAACTTCCCGGAGGTGGGCTGGCCGGCCTGCGGCGAACTCGACATCCTCGAGATGGGCTGGCGCGATGCGATCCAGGACGGCCGGGTCAACCGCTGGGTCAGTTCAGCCGCGCACTGGGAAAACAACGGAAGCCACGCGGTATTCGGGCGCACCTACAGCCCGGGGCTGGCCGAACCGGCCGATCTGAACGGCGAATACCAGATCTTTGCCATGGACTGGACCCCGGATCAGGTCACCACCTATCTCAACGGCAAGCAGCTGTGGACCATGGATATCCGCCCGACCAGCTGCACCGACTGCGAGGAATTCCATCTCCCGCATTTCGTCATTCTCAATATCGCCGTTGGCGGCACCTACCCCAATATCTTTGATCAGGCCCAGATCACCGCCCCATTGCCGGCCGAGATGTGGGTCGATTACGTGCGCATCTACGACAACGGCCACACCCGGCTCAGCGGCAGCAGCCTGGAAAACCAGGTCCCCGACATCGGCCCGGCCCATTCCGGCTCCTGGTATCAGCCGCTGCAGGACGGCCACGGCTTTGCCCTGGAATTCGGGCAGGACAGTGACGGCGTACCGATCGCGGTCGCCTACTGGTATACCTATGACGATGGCGGCAATCCCATTTTCATGCAAGGCATCGGCGTACCCGAAGATAACCGGGTAGAAGTCGAGTTCATCTCACCGACGGGTATGGTCTTCGGCCAGTTCGATCCCGACAGCGTGGTCAGGGAGAACGGCGGCACGGCCGTGTTCGAGTTTTCCGATCGCGACAACGGCAGCTTCAGCTACACCCCGTCGGAGTTCTCCGCCACGGCATGGGGCCATACCGCCATCGATGACTTGCCGATCGTCAAACTGTTCGGCGTGCCGGCCCCCGAGGCGTTCGTGCAGTAACGCGCGCCGAGCGCAGGCACCCGCTCGATCCGGACCCGGTCCAGGCGCCGGGTACAAGCCTGCGTGTTCGTCCGAGCCGGCGCAGCAGCGACTCAGTTCACGCTCGCCGCTACCGGAAAGTCCGCGAAAATGCGTTTGACCGCATCGTCCAGCCGGCTCGCAGCCTCGCGCCGGCTTTTTTCAGAGACCTCGTTACGCGCCGTGCCTTCCCACACCATCTGGTTTGTTCGCGCATCGATCAGATCAATGACCAGAGTCCCCTCGGAAAACTGCTGGACCTCGGTCGAGATGGAATAGCTCGGCCACGGATTGTAGAAACCGTAGCGAAAATTGTAGAACGAGGGGCCATAGAAGGGATCGGCCACCTGACGGGTCCGGATCTGCTCATCCAGATGGCCAAAAAAATTGACCAGAAGATCCGCCTGTCCGGCCTGATCGACAAACTCCAGTCCACGCAGTTCCAGCTCGCGGCGGGTCGAGAACGTCAGCTGCTGCGAAACAATCGAGGCATAGCCGGCCCGATCCGTACCGAGCGGCTCGACGAAGGCAAAACGCTGATAGCGAGAGAGGTCGGCACCGGGTGCGGCCGTGGTATACACCGCCGGTCCGGTTGCACAGGCCGTCAGCAGCAACAGCATCAACAGGGTAGTCATCATTCGAACCATCATCGTCTATTACTCCTTTTGCAATAAGTCACTCATTGAAGGAAACCAAGTAGAATCGATCAAACGCTTTTGTGTTGTCTATCCGGCGGATCAACAGGCGCCATAACGAAGGACAAGCATCGATGCCGAACCAGCCTCTGGACCTGATCCCCATTCCGGTCTTGTATGTGCTCAGCGCGGGCGTTCTGTTGATCGCCATGGAATGCGGGTTCCGCCTTAATCGCCAGGTGCGCAAAAGTGCGGCCAAGCAAAGTGATGCCCACGTCGGCGTGGTGACCGCAGCCTCGCTCGCCCTGCTCGGCTTTCTGCTGGCCTTTGTGGTCAGTCTCGGCACCGACGTGTTCAAGCAGCGCTGGCAACTGATTGTTGCCGAGGTCAATGCCATCAGCACCACCCATCTGCGGGCCGGCTTTCTCGCTGAACCGCAGCGCAGCGCCTCGCGGCAGCTGCTGGAGGAATATGTCAGCGCCCGGACCATGGCCTGGGAACCCGGTCAGCTCGATGAAGCCCTGCAGCGCTCGATCCGGATTCATGCTGAACTGTGGCGGCATGCCGAAGCAGTCGCCACCGCGCAGCCATCGCCGACCACCAGCCTCTATATCAGCGCTCTCAACGAAGTCCTTGACCGCCACACCGAGCGCGTGGCCTATGGCCTCAACATCCGCATTCCTCCGACCATCGTCTGGAGCCTGTACCTGGTGGCCGGTCTGAGCGCGTTCCTGGTCGGCATGCTGACCCGGGATTCCAGCGAAAGAAACCCGCTGGCTGTCGTCATCCTGAGCCTGATCCTGGCGGCCGTTCTGCTGCTGATCGTCGACCTCGACCGGCCCAGCGAGGGCTTTCTCAAGGTGCCGCATCAGCCGATGCACGATCTTGATCAGCAATTGAGCGGGTCCGGGTAGTTCAAGACCTGCCCACCGATGGTCGCAAGCCATTGGGCTGTGCGTGTCGAACGCGGAAATCACTGGCCATCCCCGGCAAGCGAGATCAATTCATCGCGCAGTCGGATGAGGGAAGCGTCATTCGGCAGCACCGCCAGCGCCTGTTCAATCACGATCTTGGCCGCCTCGGTACCGCGGCTTGCAGCCGCCAGGCGCACCAGCATGATCCACGCCTCCACCCGCTGAGGGTCGAGTTGCACAGCTTCCCGAAAGGCCGCCTCGGCCTGCGGCAAGGCGCGCAGGGTCAGGGCCACGCCGGCCAGCTGCAAATGCGTTTCCGGGAAATCCACCCGGCTCGCCATGGCGGCACGCCACTCGCTCATCGCCGCATCCAGCTCTGCCTGGCGGGCGTTCGGCAGGCGGGCAACCGGCGCTCCGAGCAGCGCTTGGGCGGCCGCCATGCGCACGCTGCGGACCGGATCATCAAGCACCTCAAGCAGCCGCACAACGCGGGCTTCGGCCGGCGCGTTGCGCTGCAGACGCACCGCGGCCGAGCGCACCAGCGGATCGCGATCGCTCAGCAGCGGGACCAGACCTGCCGCCAGCTCTGCATCACTCTCGCGCTCCAGAAGCCAGAGCGCCGTGGCACGGGCAATGCCCGGCTGGCTGTTGTCCCGTGCCAAGGCCACCAGGTCTGTACGGGCCGCCCTGGCATCGACCCGACCCGCGGCCAGCACCGGGCCGAAATGCGGCCCGCGGTGACGACTTTCCGGATAGCGAGCCGCGATCTCTTCTGCCGCCCAGGCGGGAGACTGGTCGACATGGCAGCTGGTGCAGGCATCAGGCGCACCCGTCTGGGCGGCCAGATCCGGTCGCGGAACGCGAAAGGAATGATCGGCACGCCAGTCATTGCCCATGTAAACCTGCTCGGGGGCATGACAGTTGATGCACTGCGCACCGGCACTGCCCGGGGCATGGAAATGATGCTCGGCGGTATCGTAGGCAGCCTTTCGAACGCTCGGGAAATCGGGGTTTCCGGCCTGCGAATGGCACTGCGTGCAAACCGCGTTGCCTTCGCCGCGCAGCCCGCCACTGTGGACTTCATGGCAATTCAGGCAGCCCACCCCCATGGCATATTTGCGGCTCTGCAGGAACGAGCCATGGACGTAGACCTCTTCGAGAATCTGGCCGTCGGCGTGATACAGGCCCGGCTGCAACAAGGCCAGGCCATAGGAATCATGAAAGGGTGTCCCTGGCACGGGCGAGGCATCGTCGTGCGCTTCGCGGCGCGAATGGCAGGTCGCGCACTGCTGGATCGTTGCCTCGGTGCTGGCGAAGGATTGACTGAAACCGTAAGCATCCAGCCCATCGGGCGCGATCCAGGCATCGGGCGCGGCGGTCCATTCCAGATGCGCCGAACCGGGTCCATGACAGGCCTCGCAGCCCACGCCGATCTCGCTGTAGGTCGAGCTGTAGCGGCGTAGCGAAGCATCGTAGCCTTTGTCGAAGCCGGTGGCATGGCACTCGGCACAGCGCGCGTTCCAGTTCTTGTACGGACCGGTCCAGTGCAGGGCATCATCCGGCGGCAGGTCCTGGTCCGGATAGAGGTGAAACCAGCGATCTTCCTGGGTGTCCCAGACCACATCGAAACTCTGCAGCCGGCCCGGCTCGGTCTCGAGCAGGTACTGCTGCAGCGGTTCGATGCCGGCCACGGAATGGACCCGGTAGTCGCTTGTCGTCCCGTCCTTCTCTGTGACGCTGACGTGGTAGCTGTCATCCGGCTCGACCCGGAAGCGAGCCGTCATGCCGTCATGGCCGAATTCGGTACCGTCGAAATCGGCCACCACGGTCCCGGCCGAGGGCCAGGTCCAGGCCAGCGCGTGGTGTGATCCGCGCCAGGCGCTCGCCTCGGACTCATGGCAGCTAGCGCAAGCCTCGGACCCCACGTATGCCGGCCCGGCGACGTTGGCAAGAACCGGCGCCATCCACAGTATCCAGACCAGCGCGCCGAATCGCACCGCCATCTCCCGGTCAAACCCGACCCGATGCTGCATCTCGCGAAGCTTATGTCCCTTTGGCCGGGCCGAATCCGAAAGACCGCATCAATTGATGACTTCCGCGGCCGGCAGGACGTATTCCCGCTGCAGCACGGATGGACCGGGACGGTAGACGCGCATGAGAAAGTTCCAGCCTGTCGTGATATCGACCCGGTTCGGCCTGTCTCCACAATGGTCCTCGGAGCCGAAATAAACCGTAAAGCGGCCGTCGTCATCCAGAACGACGTTGCGGTCATTGACGATATTGTTGTTGGACTTCATGAACCCGTCTTCACCGTAGACGGTAATCGACCAGAACGCATCGTTGTCGGGGACCTGATAGGTCGCCGTGAAGCAGTGGTCGGCATCCGGCGGCCCGCTGTAGTTGATGTAGACCGCATCCTTTTCCGGGAAAAGGCCCCAGGCACCGGCGGCGGCGATATGCCGGGTCTGTTCATTGACTGCCCCGCGCGGCCCCATCCAGTCCGGCTCGTATTGATCGAACTTCTGGAATTCGAGCTCGTATGCCGAGCGCATCGCCAGCAGGCTTTCCCGATCCCAGGCCGGCTCCGGAAACGGCTCGCTGCTGGCGGCATTGATGGTGAATGCCTGCTGCATGCGGTTGACCACGGCCAGGTCGTCCGGATCGGTCGGATCCATCAGCTGGATGCGCTGGACCACCGCCACGTAGCGGGTGTCATCAGGTATCTCGTGGGTGCCCGAGGTGTAAAAAACCTTCGGTGCGTAATGATCATTGTCGATCACCAGCAACGAGAAATAGCGGTCATCCGGAAACTCGGGGATGGTCACCGTGGCACCGCCGCGGGTATCGACCACGGCTGCGGCATACAGCGTGTCGCGGTTCATCCGCACGACCGGCTGCTCATCCAGCGGCGTGGGCTCGGTGATGTAGTAGAACTGGTTGATCCGGTTGCCGGCGTTTTTCTGGAAATCGGCGAAGGCGAAGTCGGTCTCGGCCCGGATGTAGTTTTCAGGCGTGACCATTGACCCGCTCTCACTGTCTTCGCCGAGCAGCTCGACCCGGATGTTTGTCTCGGCATCCTCCATGTACTGGAGAATGGCCTCCCTGCTTTGCGGTGCGTACAGGCGGATCAGCATGGTCCATCCGTCCACCACATCGATGTTGTTCGGCTGGCCGGGTGCATTGAAATGGAAGGTGTAGGTGCCATCCTCGTTCGGCTCGGCCGTACGATGGTTGAGGGCAAAATTCTCCTTAACGATCCAGCCCTCACTGTCATAAGTCGTCACTGAGAAGAAACCACCCTTGTCGAAGTTCAGCGGCGGAACCGGCAAGGTGATCCTGGAAGGCTGGCCAGACAGCGCTTCACCCGTCGGCTGGATCGTGTTCAGGTACGCCGCATCGCCAATTGGCAGGCCGAAAATCCCGACCGCAGAGGCAATCAGGAACGATTCCGGTTCGACCTCATCGGCAGTACCCATCGCCAGGTCCGGACGCGAAATCTCATCCGCGCGCGCCTTCAGACGAGCCCGCGTCTCATCCAGGCTCTGGGTTTCAAAGCCCTTGGCCTGGTAGGGCTTGGCGGAATTGGCGAGGATCTGGACGCTGTCCTGATGCCGATGGGCTTCGGCAAAGCCTGCTTCATCCAGCGAACGAACCCCGGTTCGCATGTTCAGGAAGACATGGTTGCCCAGTGCGACATCATCCGGGGTGAAAGTCTTCTGCTCGCCGGGATAGATCGAGGCAATCGTGTACTGGTTCTCGTCAATGACCTGGATGACCGAAAAGATATCCCAGTCCGGGTTGACCAGGGTCGCGCCCTCGGAGATATCGACGACCGCATGGCTGTAAAGCACATCGCGGTTTTCACGGACGACGAACTGGTTGTCGACGCTCGACATCTCGCGCGCATGCCTGAAGGTATTGACCGGATGCTCCTGTGAGTGATTGAGCATGTACAGATCGGTCTCGGCAATGGTGAAATTGCGCTCATCGACGATAATTTCGCCGCCGGCGTTGCGCTCAAAGCCATCGGCGGGTTTTTGTGCTTGCGAACAGGCGGTCATGAAAAGCACTGCCAGTCCAGCCAATGCTGCCGCCACCAGGTTACGAACCAAAAAACTGTCGATCATGGGTTTTTTCCCCTACGTTGAATATATTGTTGCCATTGCAAGCCGCCACATGAGGGCGCTGCAGGCCTCAGCGGCCTGGCCATATGCGTTCCCAGTCTTTGGCCATGTCGACCATCAGCCAGCCCCGGCCCGGACCCTCGTCCAGGCCCCGGGCCAGAGCGCCAACCGGGCTGTCACGGTCGTAGGCCCACTCACGCTCGCCATCGGTGTGGTGCACGATCATCCCCAAGCGCGGCCCGTCACCAGCCGTCGTGTATTCGAGCATTTCGAAATCACCATCGGAGTTCCCCGCGGCAAAGATCGGTCGCTTGCCGATGTGGGTGTCGATGCCGACCGGCTTGCCCGCCTTGTCATCGATAAACGCAATGGCAGGATCCTTGATGAGCCGCGGGGTGCCGTCCATCACCGCGTAACGCGTCTGTCCGGCGCTGCCGATGACCTGCTCCGGCGGGACACCGTACAGCTCCTCGGCGAAAGCCCGAAGGAAGTGCAGTCCGCCGCCGGAGACGATGTAGGTCGAGAACTGCCTGGCGCGCAGATAGGTGAGCAGCTCCAGCATCGGCTGGAACACCATGGCGCGGTAGGACCGGCCGGTCTCGGGGTGGGTCGCCGTGGCCATCCACTCGACCACTTCCCGCTGGAAGTCGGTGACCGTGGTATCGGCATGGGTGGCTTTGAGGATTTCCAGCAGGCCTTCGTGACCCGCCTCGGCGACTACCCCAAGGTCCCCGGCAACGGCGGCCCGGAGCAGATCGCTACTCGGTGTGATCTCATCCTCGCTGGCCATCTCGCGCAACCGGTCGATCGCAAACAAGCCCTGAAAGTAGATCGGCTTCTCCGACCACAAGGTCCCGTCGTTGTCGAACACTGCGATTCGGTCAGCAGGCGTGATGTAGTCATCCGAGCCTGGATCGCTCACGGCCTCGACAAAATCGATGATGCGGGTGCGCGCCTCGCGGTCGGCCCAGGACGGCAGCGGATCGGCCTGAGCCGGAACCGCCAGAGCAAAAACGGCGCACAGGGCCAACAAGCAGTGAAGTGTAGGCTTCATTCAGCACATCCTCGTGCAGCGCGGGGCAAATCAAGCTGGCCCGCTTCGACGCCAGGCAAGGCGGCGCCGAAGCGGGACCACATATGGCCTGACTTCAGCGAGCCGTGGGCACGTTGCGCATGCTCTGCAAAATGCCGTTGAGATCATCGACCTTGGGCGAGAAGCTCGGCTGACGGGGAGGAAACTCCTCAAAGCTTTGGACAAAGGTTTCCAGTTGCATCAGGGCGGGTCCGAAAATCCATGAGCGGTTCTCCGCCCACTCGTCATAGCCACGGGCATCGTGGAAACGCTCGAAGGGATCCATCTTGAGGTTGGTAATGAACGGCGAGCTCAGCACCGGCTGTTCGGCGCGAAACCACTCTTCCTGGTTGGTGTACATGATCTTCCAATCGCCATAGCGCAAGCCGTGGAAGGTGGTCTCGGTGAAATAGTAATAATCCATGCGCCTGGACTCGCCGTTGCGCAGCACAAGATCGCTCTGGTCGTAGCCATCCAGATGAACCTTGTAGGTACGTCCACCGACGCGCTTGCCGGTGAGCAATTCCTGCTTCAGGTCGGGCTGGCCCAGCCACGACATGAAGGTCGGCAGCCAGTCTTCCATGCTCATGAATTCACCGGTGGTCGTGCCTGCCGGAATGCGTCCTGGCCACTTGATGGCCATCGGCACCCGGAAGCCGCCCTCGTAGCCACCGACTCCCTTTTCGCCCCGGAACGGCTGATTGCCGCCGTCCGGCCAGGAGTTCGACGCCGCCCCGTTATCGGTCGAGAACATCACGATGGTGTTGTCGGCCACCCCGAGCTCATCAATCAGGTCAAGCAGGGACCCGACGATATCATCGAGCTCGGCCATGCCGTCGGCATACACGCCCAGCCCGGTTTTGCCCTCGTACTCGGGCGACAGATTGGTTCGATAATGCATGCGGGTGGAGTTGTGCCAGACGAAAAACGGCTGGCCGGCAGCCACCGCATCGCGGATGAAACGCGTGGAGTGCTCGAGAATCTCGCTTTCGAGAACGCGCTGGCGCTCCCGTCCGAACGGACCAACGTCTTCGACCTGATGGGTTCCGTCGGCCAGCCGGCGCGAATGAATGATGCCGCGCTGCTTGTCCAGACCGTAGCGCTCGAGGATCTCGGGATCGGTCGGATAATCATCCTGTTCCGGGTATTCGCCGGCATTGAGGTGATACAGAATGCCGAAGAACTCATCAAAGCCATGGGCCGTAGGCAGGTATTCATCCAGATCGCCGAGGTGATTCTTGCCAAACTGACCGGTGGCGTAACCCAGGGGCTTGAGAAATTCGGCCAGGGTCGGGTCTTCCGGCTGCAGGCCTTGCGGTGCTCCGGCCAGACCCACCGTACTCAAGCCGGTTCGCATCGGGTACTGGCCGGTAATGAACGCGGCCCGTCCCGCGGTGCAGGATGCATGGGCGTAGTGGTCCATGAACAGGATTCCATCGGCGGCAATGCGGTCGATGTTGGGGGTGGTGGTGCCCATCATGCCGCGATGGTAGGCGCTGATGTCCCACATGCCGACATCATCGCCCCAGATCACCAGGATATTGGGACGCTCTTCGGCTTGCGCCGCGGCACTCGCGATCCACAGCAAGGTGGCCAGGCCGACCATCCATCGGCAGCATGTCTTCTTGTTTTTCGACTTCACCGTTCACTTCCTCCGTTCATTGGCTTGTTTGCTGAACATGACTTCGGCTGATCCTGCTTACCATCCATCGATCACTCCTTCTGGACCCTGATGCGAACGGCCTTGACGCTGGAACTGATCACACGCAACGAGAAATCCGCTTCCCCGCGCCGCTTCTTGATCAGCACATCCTCGCCATCGTCGCGTTCGATGTGAAATTGGTCGCGATCGAGTTGATCGCGAAATGCGTCCCCAATTGCCCGTGCCACACGGTTTTCCCCAAAACTTGATCGGATCGCCACGGAGAGCGATCCTCGGTTGATTGCCCAATGCATCGCGCCCTTGCCCCAGGTCAACCGATGCAGCAAGCGCTTTCATAACTGCGACTGAATTGGCAGCCAGCGCGCCAGCCCGGCCATGAAGCGCAGACCGAGGCCCGCATCGGGTTCAGTGGCGTGTACTTCTCCATCTTTGCGCCAGCGCAGGCGACCGGACTCAAGCAAAACCTGCCAGGTCTGCGGGCCGGTGACGACCCGGTCAAACAGCGCGTTGAATTCGCCGGCCAGCGCCGCACTGCGGACGAACACGCCCTGCTCGGCATTCAGCGACGTCGACCGCGGATCGAGGTTGTAGCTGCCGACGAACACACCGCTGTCGTCGATGGAGGCCGCCTTGGCATGCAAGCTGGCGCTGCTGGAGGGCATGATGTGATGCTCGGGGCCATCGACAATGCCCGGCTTGAGTTCCCACAGCCCGACCCCACCCTTGAGCAAGCGCTTGCGATAGCGGGCATATCCCCCATGAACCGCGACCACATCGTTGGCGGCGAGCGAATTGGTCAGCACCGATACGCGCTCGACCCGGTCGGCATGCGCCACCAGGCGTCCACTGCCTTCCCGGCCCGGCACGAAGTACGGAGAAACGATCCGGATCGAGTGCTCGGCGGTGTCCAGTACCGAAAGCAAAGCGGCCAGCACCCGCGACAAACCCGGCTCCGGTTTCTGGCGGACTTTCGACGGCTCATCGGCGACGAATCGATACTCCGTGGTCCAGTCCAGCGCCCAGTCGCCGGCCAGCAGTCTTTCCACCGCGTTGTCGCCCGCCACCAGGGCCGCATAGTCGGTGACCGGTGCACGCCGCGCGGCCTGGGCCAGTGTCTCGCGGATCTCCTGCAGGGCCTGCTGACTTACCGCCTCGGGGCTGAGCAGCGCAACCGGATAGCTCGCCTGATCATTCCAGAAGGCATCGAAGGACGCGCTGAACTCACGCACCACCGGGCCGGCCATGGCCAGTTCCAGATCGGCGAAATTCGCCGCATCGCTGGCCCCGAAATACTCGTTGCCGAGGTTGCGGCCGCCCCCCAGGGCCACGCGGTTGTCGACGATCCAGGCCTTGTTGTGCATGCGCCGGTTCAGGCGCCGGCCATCACGCACGAAATCTCCGGCCAGCGACCAGGTGCCGTGCCGGGAAGGAGTCGGGTTGAACAGGCGTACATCGATGTCGGGGTGAGCATCCAGCGCGGCCAGACCCGCATTGCTGTTGCGGGCGTCGAGGTCATCGATCAGCAGGCGCACGCGCACTCCGCGATCGGCTGCCAGCAACAGCTCGTTGGCCAGGTAGAGGCCGGTGAGGTCGGCATGCCAGATGTAGGTCTGGACGTCGATGCTGCGATCGGCCAGCGCCGCGCTGTGGATCCGGATCGCCAGTGCCTCGGGCCCATGACCGACCAGGCGGAAACCCGAAGCACCCGGCCGTCGGGCCTCCTGTCGACCCACCCGCTGGTCCAGCCGGCCGCCCTCGGCGGGCATCATCGCGCGCTGCTCCGGCACCGGCCCTCGCTCCGGCAGGCTGCTGCAGCCGCAGGCGCACAAGGCGGCCAGGCCCACCACGAGTATGGATACCCGAAGCGACCTCATCGATGCCGACCACCCATGCCATCCGAATCAGCCGCACTCCTCATCGCCGAAGGTCCCCGTGCTCGATCGACAACGCAACCAATAAAAACGGCTTCATCGTCACGGTATCCGGGAAAGTCATCTCGGAAACAGCAAAGTGAAAACGAACCTAACCCCAAGGCCGCCGGCCGCCCCATCCGGTGCATCGGCCCAGTAGCGCAGGCCTACCCCGGCGCTGAACAGCTGCGAACCCAGGGTCGATACCCGGGTCGCCACAGCGCTGACCGGGACCGACCACTGTTCGGCCTCCCAGTCGTAGGTGGTCTCGGTTTGCAGGGTGAAGGTCCAGGCCGACGGCAGGGTGTAGGAGACAAACGGCTGCAGGTAGGTGGCGTTGATGTCGGCCCGATCGCTGGCACCGGCCACCGAAGTGATGTGATTGGCCAGGCCACCCACGGTCCACGGCCCGCTCTGGTGCAGTGCGACCACCGAGGGACCAAGCGCCCACTTCTCCGTGCCCAGCAGTTCATCGGTCGCAGTCGGCAGCAGAAACACGCTGCCCGCGCCCCAGATCCAGCCGCCCGAGGTCGGCTTGACCGGCGAAAACAGCAGGCTTTGCTGGATATCGCCCAGGCCGGTCTGACTGCCCGCTCCCGGAAAAATGTCGCTTTGATCCACCAGCGGCAGAATGGTCCGCGAGATCAGGTTCCAGTCCTCGTTCAGCGAGAATGGAATCACCGGCTGGATGTTCAGATTCCAGCGTTCGCCCTCATCTTCAGGACCGATGTCCTGATCGTAATTGAGCTGAAAGGGCACGCTGATCAGGGCGGCCACCGGGTTGGCCAACTGCTTGGCCAGGTCTTCGGTATTATCCTGGGCGGGGGCAGAAACCGACAGCAGCAACGAAATCGATACCAGGAATGACTTGCCATTCAGATTCATGATGTACCCTTGGGTTGAGGTTCCGGATCGATCCGCCGAGCCCGCGTGCCACTTTGACCGCCGGGGAAAAATACACAGGCCGGTCCGCAAAAAATGTCTGATCTGGGCAATTGATGCAAAATGAAGTTTTCAATTCACACCACCATCGACGAGGCGCGGCAGTTCCTGCAGGGCAGCCCATGGATGCAAGGCTTCGAGCCGGAACTGCGGGATACCTTCCTGGCCCATTGCCGGCTGCTGCCGCCGTTCAAGCGCGGCCAGCGGGTCTACAACGTTGGTGACCGACCCGATGGCATCTACGGTGTTGTCAGCGGCTCGCTGGGCTTCGAGATCGGACCGGATGATGAAGGACCGCAGCTGGTCCACCAGATCTGGCCCGGGGACTGGTTCGGGGAACTGGCCCATGTGCTGAACTGCCCCAGGCTGGCCACCCTGCAAGCCTCTCGGCCCAGCTTGTGCGTGCGCATTTCCGCCCGTGACCTGAATGCCTTGCTCAACCAGCATGCGCATTTGTGGAAGCACATGGCCCTTTCGCTGGCCCATGTTTCTGTCGTCGCAATGACCAGCGTGCATGATTTGATGGAGCGATCGCCCCGACGACGCCTGGTCGCGACCTTGCTGAGAGTGTCAGGCATTCGCAACGGAGAAGACATCGACCGGATCGATCTTGAACTGGACCTGACCCATGGCACGCTGGCGGCGCTGTCCAACCTGTCGCGCAGCCTGGTGGCCGACATTCTGCATGAACTGGAACTGCTCGGCTGGCTGCGATGCCGCTACGGCAAGATCCGGCTGATGGAACCATCCAACCTTCGGCAATGGCTGCATTCCTCGGCTACGGGGTTTGCCGGACAGACGACCGCGAGCAACGCCGAGAGCAAGGCGATCAGCGATCTTGCCGCCACCGGGACGGCACTGGCTGACGCGCGAGCGCGGCAGATCAGCGCTGTTCAGAAAGACTGAAGAACGAAACCACGTCCTCCAGCTGCCGGGCCTGGCCATTCAGTTCCTCGGACGACGAGGCCAACTGTTCTGATGCCGAGGCACTCTGCTCGGTGATGGCATTGAGTTGCTCCATGGCCTGGCTGATCTGGCGAGCACCGGTTTGCTGCTCGACAGACGCGGCGCTGATTTCCCGGACCAGGCTGGAGGTCTGGCTGATCAGCGGCTCAAGTTGGTCAAGCAGGCGGCCGGCGCGATCGGCAACCTCCACGCTGCCGTTGGCAACCTCGCCGATCTCGCGCGAGGCCAGCTGGCTGCGCTCGGCGAGCTTGCGTACCTCAGCCGCGACCACCGCAAAACCTTTGCCATGTTGACCTGCCCGGGCGGCTTCGATGGCCGCGTTCAGCGCCAGCAGGTTGGTCTGGTAGGCAATGTCATCGATGATCCGGATGCGTTCCGCAATCGAATTCATCGCCGCGACCGTCTCGCGCACCGACGCGCGCCCCTGCACCGCCTTCGCGGCGGCCTGGGTCGAGAGCTCGTCGGTGGCGGCCGCGCTCTCGCTGTTGTGCTGGATCGAGGCCGCCATTTGCTCGACCGAAGCGGTGGTCTGCTCCACGCTGGCCGCCTGTTCACTGGCGCCCTGGCTCAGTGTCTGGGCCGTGGACGCCGTCTGTTTACTCGCTGAGCTGATCTGGGCACTGCCGGACACCACCGACCCGATGATTCCCTGCAGCTTTTCGATCATCGCCTCCAGCGCCTGGGCCAGGGTCCCGATCTCGTCCCTGCGCCGGGTCAGCGAATGGTCGATGCGCGCCGACAGATCGCCCCGGGCCAGCTTGCCGGCCGCCTGGATGGTGTCGAGCAGCGGCGAAACGATGCTGCGGCGGATAAACAGCGTCGAGAGTATCTGGATACCAAGAAAAATGAGCAGGCTGATGCCGAGATTACGCCAGAGCGCGCTGCGCGCGCCGCTTTCGACGATCCCTTGGATCGCCCCCACTTCCACCCCGACGAACAGCACGCCGATGGTTTCGCCGGCCCGCGTTGTCAACGGCCGGTAGCCGGTCACGTAGTTGCGGCCGAGAATAGCGGCGCGGCCGAAATAGTCCTGCCCGCCCCGCAGCGGTTCGTAGGCCGCGCTGGCTGTTCCCAGCATCGTGCCGATGACGCGTTCGCCGGCATCGTCGCGAATACTGGTCAGCAAGCGGCGATAGTCTTGACCCTCGCTGACGAAGATCGTGGCCACGATCGACAGATCGCGCGAAAGCTCATCAAGCATCTCGAAGCGCCCGGCCAGGTCAGCGCCCCCGTCATCGACCAGCGTTCGATCCTGCAGGGCGAGCTCACCGAAATGCCGGTCGACGCGGTCCTCCAGGACGTTGAGATCACCCTGCAGCTTGGTCGTCGCCATTTCGACCGCTGACTGCATCGCGGTGGCGCGAATCGCGCTCCAGGCCAGGATCGTCGAAGCCAGCGTGACCAGGACCAGCCCGACCCCGATCAGCAATCGCAACTGGGTATTCAGGCCCGGCGATAAAAGCCCCGCGGCGCCGTAAAGACTGGACATTGCAACTCCCACTTCGAAGCAGGCCCATTATCCCGACTGCCGATTATTGGATCGAGAGTAGCACTGTGAAGGGCTTGTGAACAAGGGCCAAATGAAATCCACCATGCAGCTCAATGTCTGGAGGTCTCGTTTCTTGCCGGCGCCGATCGGGCCAGCACCCGGTGGCGCGCCCAGGCGCCGGCCAGCAGGAGCAGGCTGAGCACCCCCAGCGGCAGGCCCGTGCTCCAGTCCAGGGCCTGGTCGTCCTCGACCGCCGCGACCAGCCCGTGGATGGCGCCGGCATAGACGCCCCACTTGACCGCCAGGCCCAGAACCGTCGCGGTCAGAAAGCCCGCCAGCCCAAGACCAAGCACGCCGCCGGCGAAATTGATCACCGAGTGCGGAAAACCGGGCAGGATGCGCAGCGCGGTTTGCGACAACACCCCGCCATGCCGGGACAGCAGATTTATGATGCGGCGGGCAAAGCCGTCGGGCGCCCACTCGTCGCGAAAACGGGCGCTGAACAGGTAGGCGCCCAGCGCCCCGCCGGCGCTGCCGGCCACCAGCACCGCGGTCGCAATCAGCGGCGGCTGAAACGGGGCAACCAGCCACACCGCCAGGCTGCCGGGCAGACCGAAGGTGAACAGCACCGTCATGCCCACGATAATCGCGGCGAGATAAAGCGGACGTTCGGACAAGGCGTGCCCGAGGCCCAGCAGTTCGTCGATACCGTAAGGCTGGAGTACGCCGACGACCAGCCCGGCGATGGCCACAACCAGCAAGATGCGGATGCGACGTGCGCCGCCCGGGGCGATCGGGACCGATCTTTTCATGCGGGCGTTTATAGCACGGCATCCGGCAATGGATTCCGCGTAGAGTATTGATCGATGACTGCAACCGACTCCTCCACCGGCTGCTCGCAGCGCTGGCGCTTCTGGATCGACCGCGGCGGCACCTTCACCGACGTGGTCGCCCGCGCCCCCGACGGCGAGCTGCACACCGCCAAGCTGCTGTCGGACAATCCGGAGCACTACGCGGATGCCGCCATCGAAGGGATCCGCCGCCTGCTCGCACTGACGCCCGATCACCCCCTGCCCGCCTGGGCCATTCAGCACGTGCGCATGGGCACCACCGTGGCCACCAACGCCCTGCTGGAGCGGCGCGGCGAGCGCAGCGCGCTGCTGATCACCCGCGGCTTCGCCGATGCGCTGCGCATCGGTCACCAGACCCGGCCCGACATCTTCGCGCTGGATATCCGGCGCCCGGCAGCTCTCTACGAGCGGGTCATTGAGATCGACGAACGAATCGGTGCAGACGGGCGCGTGTTGCGCAAGCTCGACGAGGCCAGTGCGATCGATCAACTCAAGGCTCTCAAGGACCAGGGCATTCATGCCCTGGCCGTAGTCCTGGTCCACGCTTATCGCTATCCCGAGCATGAACAGCAACTGGCCCGGCTGGCCCGCCAGCTCGGCTTCGAGCAGATCAGCCTGTCGCACCAGGTCAGTCCGCTGATCCGGCTGATCGGGCGCGGCGACACCACCGTGGTCGATGCCTACCTCTCGCCGGTGCTGCGGCGCTACGCCGATCGGGTCGCCGACGAGCTCGGCGAAGTGGCGCTGCAGTTCATGAAGTCCGACGGCGGGCTGAGTGATGCGGCTCACTTTGCCGGCAAGGACGCGATCCTGTCCGGACCGGCCGGCGGCATCATCGGCTGCGTGCGCACCGCCGAACTGGCCGGCTTCGGGCGGGTGATCGGCTTTGACATGGGCGGGACCTCGACCGATGTCTCGCACTACCGCGGCGAGCTGGAACGCAGCTTCGAGACCGAGATCGCCGGGGTGCGCCTGCGCGTGCCGATGCTCGAGATCCACACCGTAGCCGCCGGCGGCGGCTCGTGCCTGCATTTCGACGGCAGCCGCTACCGGGTCGGCCCCGACTCGGCCGGGGCCAGTCCCGGCCCGGCCTGCTACCGGCGCGGCGGGCCGCTGACCGTGACCGACTGCAACCTGATGCTGGGCAAGCTGCAGCCGGATTTCTTCCCGGCGGTGTTCGGGCCCGGCGCAGACCAGCCGCTGGACGCAGCGGTCGTGCACCAGCGTTTCGCCGAACTCACCGAACGGATTCACCTCGCCACCGGCGACACCCGCTCGCCCGAGCAGGTCGCCGAGGGTTTCGTGCAGATCGCGGTCAACAACATGGCCAGCGCCATCCGCAAGATCTCGGTCCAGCGCGGCCATGACGTGACCCGCTACGTACTCAACTGCTTCGGTGGGGCCGGCGGTCAGCATGCCTGCCTGGTGGCCGATGCGCTTGGCATCGAGACCGTGCTGATCCACCCCATGGCGGGCGTGCTGTCAGCCTACGGCATGGGCCTGGCCGACGTCATCGCGCTGCGCGAATTTCCGCTCGGCGGGAGGCTCGATGAAAACCTGCTTGAGTCGCTTCGGCCGGTTGAATCCAAGGCGCTTGCCGCTGCCGTTTCCGAACTGGTGGCCCAGGGTCATGAGCGCGACCGCATCCAGATCCGCGTCCGGCTCCAACTGAAATACGAAGGTACCGACACGACGCTGCTGGTCGATCGGGCCGATTTGGAGGAGATGCAGGACTCCTTTGCCAGGCTGCACCGCGAGCAGTTCGGCTTCGCCCTGGACGGGCGCGCGCTGGTGGCCGAGTCCGGCCTGGTCGAAGCACTCGCGCCGGGGCAGGCGCTGTCCGAGCCGACTCAGGAAGGGCACCCAGCCAACGAGCCGGTCGAGCCGCTGTCTGTTGTTCGCACCTGGATGGGCGGTCGCGAACACCCCCAAACACCGGTGATCGCCCGCGCCGAGCTGCAGCCCGGTCAGGCCGTGGAGGGACCGGCCATCCTGGTCGAAAACCACGCCACCACGGTCGTCGAGCCGGGCTGGGCGGCGCGGCTGAACGAGCGTGGCCACCTGGTCCTGACCCGAACCGAAAGCCGGTCGGCGCGCAATCGGGCTGGACGCGCGGTTGACCCGGTCATGCTGGAGGTCTTCAACAAGCTGTTCATGGCGATTGCCGAGCACATGGGCGTGGTCCTGCAGAAAACCGCCTGGTCGGCCAACATCAAGGAACGCCTGGATTTCTCGTGCGCCCTGTTCGACGGCCAGGGCGGGCTGGTTGCCAACGCCCCGCACGTGCCGGTCCACCTAGGCTCGATGGGCGAGAGCGTGCGCGCCGTGATCCGGGCTTTCGCTGGCCGGATACACCCCGGCGATGTCTTTCTGCTCAACGATCCCTACGCCGGCGGCACCCACCTGCCCGACCTGACCGTGGTCACGCCCTGCTTCGACGACCGGGATCAAATCCTGTTCTTCACCGCCAGCCGCGCCCACCACGCCGACATCGGCGGGCTCACCCCCGGCTCCATGCCGCCGCACAGCCGCCACATCGACGACGAGGGCGTGCTGATATCGCCCACCCGCATCGTGCGCGACGGGCGGCTCGGCGAGGCCCGCCTGGACGAACTGCTGGCCTCGGGCCCGCACCCGGCCCGCAACCCGCGCCAGAACCTTGCCGACCTGCGCGCCCAGATCGCGGCCAACGAGCGCGGGCGCCGCGAGCTGGCCGAGATGGTCGATCAGTTCGGACTGGAAACCGTCTGCGCCTACATGGGACACGTCCAGGACAACGCCGCCGAGCAGGTCCGGCGCGCCCTGGTCGAGTTGGAGGACGGGCACTGGATCAAGACCATGGATTCCGGCGCGCGGGTCGAAGTGCGGGTCTCGGTCGACCGGAAAAACCGCCGCGCGGTGATCGACTTCTCCGGCACCAGCCCCCAGCAGGCCGACAACTTCAACGCACCCGCAGCGATCACCCGGGCCTGCGTGCTCTACGTGCTCAGGACCCTGGTCGCTGACGACATCCCCTTGAACGACGGCTGCCTGGCCCCGGTAGAACTGGTCATCCCCCCAGGCAGCCTGCTCAATCCCAAGCACCCGGCGGCCGTGGTCGCCGGCAATGTCGAGACCAGCCAGGTCATCACCGACGCCCTGCTGGCCGCCATGGGCAAGCTGGCCAACAGCCAGGGGACGATGAACAACCTGACCTTCGGCAACGACCGTTACCAGCACTACGAAACCCTGTGCGGCGGTACCGGTGCCGGCGAAGGCTTTGCCGGGACCGACGCGGTCCACAGCCACATGACCAACTCGCGCCTGACCGACCCGGAAATCCTCGAGACCCGCTTCCCCGTCCTGCTCGAAGGCTTCGGTGTGCGCCCCGACTCCGGCGGCACAGGCCGCTGGCGCGGTGGTAGTGGTGCCGAACGCCGCATCCGCTTTCTTGAACCCATGACCGTGGCCCTGCTGGCCAACTCGCGCACCCAGGCCCCGCAAGGACTGCACGGCGGCGGCCCCGGCAGGACGGGCGAAGCGTGGATCGAACGCGCCGACGG
>JBKHEF010000020.1:0-42519 GCA_046540955.1 Wenzhouxiangella sp. | reverse complement strand
TTACTTGATCATGATTTCCCGGATCATGTATTCGCCCTGGATTTCACGAATTTCGTTGTACAGCTCGAGGACCTTCTCGTTGCTGTTGTCCATGTTTTCCTGGCCCCAGGCTTTCATGAACTCGTTATAGCGTTCCCGGTTCGGGCCCATGGAATCCGAGTTGGGATACTTGATGACCAGCATCAGATCGAAAGCGCCTCGGGCAACGGCCTGATTGGCATAAATGGCATAGTCTTCAACGTGCCCCAACTCTTTAGCGACTTCATTGGCTGCCACCCAGGTTGCTTTCAAACCTTCCAGATAGATATTGAAGGTGCCGGGCTCCAGTTTTACCGTCGTGATAGACCAATAGGCATCGGAAGGCTCATAGTCTTCCCAGACCTTAAGCTGGGCCGAGGCTGATGAGGCGAAGGCGAGTGCAATGAGGCCCAACAAGGCCAGCGAGCTGAAGCGCAATGATTTTGACTGAAACATAAATTATCCTCGAATTGTTGTGTGGATAGAACTGCTTGAATAGCGATCGCGGGATGCGGTCACCTCTTCTGGACTGCCACGGAGGCCGCCAAAAGTTCTTTGGGCCATGAAAACGATGCTGTTCATGGCACTGCAACGCGCTTCATTGGAGGCGCCTTGCCGTAAGTCAGTGAGCGCCATAGCCACTCCATCGGTCCGTAACGGAGAGACTTCAGCCACAGCAGCGAGAAAACGATTTGGCTGGCATAGATCACGCCAGAGAAGACAACCAGGGACTGAATCGACCAGAGACCCGCCTGATTCATTCCAATGCCGTAGAAAACCGTCAGCCCGATCAGGGTCTGGCTCAGATAGTTGGTCAGCGCCATGCGCCCGGGCGCGGCTAGGACTTTCAGGATGGACGCTGCTTTTTGCCAAAGGAGCACAAATCCCGCGGCATAGGCAATACCGAGTGGAATCACGGCAAAGGTGTAGGCGATGACAGCAAACAGCCCATCAATCGAGTGGGGTTGGTCAAACCCCAGTCCGCCCAGGTGCGCCATGATCGGCCCGGCGATGCCGCCAGACAAGGCGCCGATCATCAATACTCTGAACAACAAACGCGTGTTGCCGAGTAATTCGCCACTGACCAAGCGGCGGCCGGCCCACAGACCCAGCAACATGATGCACAACAGCTTCGGCCAGCGCCATGTATCGAAAAGGTGGCCAAATCTCAAGATTCCCAGGGCCATGGAGGACTGCAGTCGGTCGTCCCACCCGGTCAGGCGCAGATCGACCATGGGATCCTGAGCGCCGGCGGCATCAATGAATAAGAAATCTCATACAGGCCGAGGCTGGGGGGAAGACCCAGCATCCAGAAGAGCAGATAGCCAGCAATCGGAAAGAAGAACGCCAGCCCGGCAACCCATAGCAAGGTGCGATCCTGCCACCTGCGCACGGCGAGCAGGACAAACCCCAGCAATGCATAAGGCGTCAGGATATCGCCCACCCAGAAGACAAACAGGTGGATCAGTCCGAAACCCAGCAGGATGGCTGTTCGCCGACGGAAAATGCTGGCGGCTGCCGCGCCGCGTGCATCAAGCCGTTCAAGTTGCAGGGCAAAGCCCAGACCGAACAGGAAGGCAAACAGGGTATAGAACTTGCCGTCAATGACTGCCAGATGGAAAAAGTCCCAGATGACGTAACTGCTACCCGATAACTCGACCCGAGTTGCCGGCCCAATAAAGGCCCAGCCACTAAAAAACTGGATATTGGCAAGCAGGATCCCGAACAGGGCGAAGCCACGGAGCGCGTCGAGAACCTCGTGGCGTTCGGCGCTCGAAGTCGGCGCAAGCTCAGTCATTGTGTCCCGCCAGCATGGCAAATTCAGTCATGCCGAAAGCCTCCAGCACGCCCGTATCGAAGGGCTCGACGGCCGCGTTGCGTTCGCGCACGCCGACGTCCACACCGACCACGGTGCGGAAGGGTCGGTTGCCGGCCGGGGTATCGATCAAGGCGATGATCTGCGCAACGACCATGTCTGGGTCCGTGGGAGTGTCGGGATCGTTGAACATGCCGTCGAAGGCATCGCCGACCGACTTGTAGGCGGTCCGTGCGATTTCGGGATAGTCAGCCACGCGCTGGTCTGCGTCTGCCGGCTGGGGACTGACGTCAAACAATGCGGTGGCAAACGGTCCTGGCTCGACCACGACCACGTCGACCCCGCAGCAGGCCAGTTCGCCGCGCAGCGCCATGGAATAGCCTTCCACCGCCCACTTGCTGGCGTGGTAAACGCCGAAGAATGGTGCGCTCAGGCGGCCGGCGATGGAGCTCAGGTTGATGATCATGCCCCGACCGCGTTCGCGCATGGCCGGCAAAAACGCGCGGTTCATGCGGTGGATGCCGACCACGTTGACGTCAAGCTGGGCGGTCATCTCCTCAGCTGTGAAGGCCTCGGTAAAACCGGTCAGCATCACGCCGGCGTTGTTGACCACCGTATCGGGCGCCCCGGCTTCGGTCAGGACAATGGCTGCGGCCTTGTCCACCGAGGCCGTGCTGGTGACGTCCAGCTCGAGAACGCTTAGCGCCAGATTCTCGCTTGCTGCAATCTCTGTCAGCTCGCGTGCTGAGCCGGCGTTCTTGCCCTGCACGGCGCGCATCGTGGCAAAGACGCGATCGCCACGACGGGCCAGGTCAAGGGCCAACTGCTTGCCAAAGCCTGAACTGCAGCCGGTGATCACCACGGTTTTCTGCATGTCGCTTACTCCACTGATTAAGGGTTCGATGTTGTGCATGAGATGCGGGCAGTTCAGCTGGACCCGAGCAGCGCGGGTGCGATGCCGTTCCACCATGACGAGCGTGCGATCCAAGGGCTGCTCAACTGCAGCGGGAGCACCACCGCCATGGCGGTCCAGGTGGCGACATGAACGCGGCCCAAGACGCGCCGGTCATGCAGCGCCAGCAGCGCGATCCAGGCGAAGCAGGCCAGGCCATGAACATGGACCAACAGCTGAAAGTTTTGGGAGCGGGCGAGTACCGGCAGGTAGTAGGTCAGCGGGAAGCTCAGCAGCACCAGTATCGCCATCAGCAGCGTGGCGTTGGCGAAGAAGCCGGTACGTTCGGTCGTTTGTGCTGGGTGGACGGCTGAGTGCATGGCGCCAAAGCTTGCGCCCGCATTACCGAGGCAGACAATGGATCAAGCGTCAATACTTCGTCATTTTTGCGTCAGCACCAAGCGCAAGGATGACTGTTCGCCGGTCAGGCCAGGCCAACGGCCAACGTAAGCAGGCGGTTGAACTCGACCAGCTCGCTGTGATCGAGACGCCCGATGGAGGAACCGATGCGTTCGATTCGAAGGTTGACGATGCGCTTGGTCTGAATTTGGGAAACGCTTTTTAAGGCCATTTCCCGGGGCGGGTTGTTCTGTGCGAACTGATTGATCGGCAGAACCTTGCCCAGCTTCAGGATCTTGATATGCCGGAGTCCGAAGCTGGCAGCAAATCCGGCCACCCATATTTCTCCCAGGCCGCGACCAGGCCGATACGCTCGGCAAACGGCAGGAATTCGGGGTGAATCCGAGTCTGGCGTATGGGATCGATGTCGGCCCACAGCGACATCAGGCAGTACATGTTGGCCGGGGTGACCTGGGTGCCGAGGGTCTTGAAGACCATCTTGCTGTAGCCCATCCAGATCGCCGGGGCGACGATGCTGGTATCGCAGGGATCGGGCAGGCTGGCGTGGAGGTAGTCGAGCATGGCGCAGTAGACCACCCGGTGCACTTTTCGGCCGCTGCAAACGCCTTTCGCGGCCACTTTCCAGTACGTGTTCAAAGCCGGGCCGCTCAAGGGCCGGGTGCCGGCGGGTGGAAAGATCACCGTGTTCATCAACAGCCGGGTCTGCCAGTATTGCTCCACGGCCAGTTCGCGATCGCCGGCAGCGGCGATGGCGACCGCCTGCCACATCGACGGCAGGCCGAGGTCGACCATGCGCTGGCCGGCGGCGATGGCGGCTTCGAGGTTGCCCAGGTTCATTTGCGCCACGCACAGCATGGCGAAATTGCGGCCGTTGACCGGGTCCTGCTCGATCGCAGACTCGATGTAGGGCAGGGCCTCGCGCGTGCGGCCGATATAGAGCAGAAAAGATCCCAGGCGAAGGGTTACGTCCGGGTTGTCGGGTTCCAGGCGATGGGCTTCATGGGCCAGGTCGAGAGCGCCCGCCGGATCATTTTCGGTCCAGCGGTGAATCCCGAGCAGGGCGCGCGCGTGGCCCTGAGCCGGGTCAAGTTCGATAGCCTTGCTGGCGCATTCGGCCATGCGCACCGATTGCGCTACCCGGTCGAGGCAAGGCGTGTAAACCGCGGTGTAGGCATGGGCTTCAGCCAGCGCGGTCCAACCGGCTGCGAATTCAGGCTCGAGATCCAGCGCCTTTTCCAGCAGTTCGATGGCCCGGGCCAGAACCCCGTCGCCGATCGCGCGCATGGTCAGTGCGCGGCCCTGCAGGTAGAACTGCAGCGCTGCGGGGTCAAGATCGGATCTTCGCGCAGGCTCCATCGGAGGTTCCAGCTTGAAAAAGCGACTGATTTCGCTCGTGACGGCGTTTGCGACCTCGTCCTGCAGGGCGAGGATGTCAGTGCTGGAGGCCTGTAAAACCCGGCCCCAGAGCTCGAATCCATTATGTCCATCGACCAGGCTGATGTGGACGCGCAGACGGCCGTCCGTTTGTTGAATGGAGCCTTCGAGCAGGTAAGACACGTGCAGTGCTGAAGCTATTCGTGGCAGCCGGTTACCCAGTTTGCGGGCGTTGAGTGACGAGGTGCGACCGGCGACCAGCAGTTGCGGCAGCTGTCCCAGCGCGGTGACCAGGTCATCGAACAGGCCCTGCCTGACGGCCAAGGGCTCGTCCTCGGCGTCTGGGACATGAAAGGGCAGGACGGCAATGCGAATCCGGCGTTCGGCGTCGTTCAGGGCGGCCGCAGACTGGCGCAGCCGCCAGGCATCGCGGAGCCGGCCTGCTGTCTGCTGGTCATTCTGCTTTTGGCAGACCTTTAACGCGGTCTCGACGGCTGCCTGCAGACGCTGGTCGATCTGTTCGCGCTGCTCGCTCAGCCACTGCCCGAAGGCGGAGCCAAGTTCGAACGGATCGAGCAAGGCCTGGCTGCCAATGGCGAGCAACAACTCGCTGGCCGAGCTTTCGGTCGGGTTGGTCAGGGCCAGCTCCAGATCCGTCAGATCAGTTTGCAGCACGGCCGGGTTGACGCTGACCCGGTCGCGCTGAATCTGGAGAAAGTCAGGTTCGATCGGCGCCAGTTGCTTTTTCAGTCCCAGCAGGGTCTGGCGGAGGCTGGCCCGGGCATGGGCGGTAAACTTGCCGGGCCACAACAGCCGGGTCAGCAGGTCGCGCTCGAGCGATTCGCCGGGATGCAGGCACAGCATGGCCAGCACGGCCTGGGGTCGTTTTCCACTCACGGGGATGTCGGTCCCGTCCGGTCCGGAGAGACGAAAGCTGCCGAATAGCGAGGCGCGAAGCCTCAATCCACCACGCCTTGCATGGGGGTCTCCTGCTGGGCGGAATTCAGGGTCGGATCGTGATCCGGCTCACATTATAGGACGGTCAGCCGGCGGGGCCAAGGGCCGGACCCTGCGCCGGGCAGGGAGTGAAAGCGTTTCGGCGATTGACCTGGACGGGGTCATCCTGTAATATTCCCGCTCTTTGCTGAAGCACTTTTCTGGAGCACGCATCATGTACGCGGTATTTACCACCGGCGGCAAGCAGTACCGGGCAGCGGAAGGCGAGATCGTCCGCGTCGAGAAACTGGACGCCGAGAAAGGCGCCACGGTAGAAATCGATCAGGTCCTGATGGTCGGCGAGGGCGAAGATGTGCGCATCGGCACGCCGACCGTCGAAGGCGGCAAGGTTACGGCCGAGGTGGTCGACCACGGTCGCGGTGAGAAGATCAGGATCATCAAGTTCCGGCGCCGCAAGCATCACATGAAGCAGATGGGCCACCGCCAGTACTACACTGAACTCAAGATCACCGGTATCGAGGGCTAACGACAATGGCACACAAGAAAGCAGGCGGCTCGACCCGTAACGGCCGCGACTCCAATCCGAAATACCTGGGCGTGAAGCGCTATGGTGGCGAGCAGGTTCTGGCCGGCAACATTCTTGTCCGCCAGCGCGGCACCCGTTTTCATGCCGGCGACAACGTCAAGGTCGGGCGTGACCATACCCTGTTTGCCGTGGCCGATGGCAAGGTGGTCTTCGAGCAGAAGGGCAAGCCTTTGCGCAAGTTTGTTTCGGTGCAGCCGGCCGAGTAGTCACGGTGGCATTACGTGTTGAAAAGGCCCCGCGCTGCGGGGCTTTTTTGTATCTGAGCGGCGGGCTATCTTTCGGAGTGGCAGAAGGCATAACTGGCGCGGGAGCACCTGCTGCGGGCCTCGCCACGCGTCGAACCAAAGCGGGTGCTCCCGCGCCAGTTGTGCCGTGGTCCCGAACTTTTTGATGTTGCCGACTCTACCGGGTTCTTGGTTAAGGCGGGAACGCACGACCGAGGGGCGGGATAACCCGCCTCGGTTCGACGCGTGGCGAGGCCCGCAGCGGGTGATCCCCTGCCGCTGGCGCTGCGTGCCAAGATCGTTTGCGGTTGATCAATTGAGAAAATCGGATTCTGACAGGCCATGAAATTCGTCGACGAAGCCACGATTGAAGTCCGCGCCGGCAAAGGCGGCCCCGGCAGCGTCAGTTTCCGGCGCGAGAAGTTCATTCCCAAGGGCGGCCCCGACGGCGGCGACGGCGGTGACGGCGGCAGCGTCTGGCTGGAGGCCGACTCCGGCCTCAATACCCTGGCCGATTTCCGCCATGCCCGTCTGTTCAAGGCGCGCAACGGCGAGCCGGGCGCCGGCCGCCAGCGCACCGGCAAGTCGGCCGAGGACATCACCATCCGGGTGCCGCTGGGGACCATCGTGACGGCCACGGAGACCGCTGAGCGCATCGGCGAGCTGACCGAACCGGGCCAGCGCATGCTGGTGGCCCGGGGCGGCGAGGGTGGCCGCGGAAACATCAACTTCAAGTCTTCGGTCAACCGCACCCCGCGCCAGTCCACGCCCGGCACCCCCGGCGAGGAGCGCGAGCTGCACCTGGAGCTCAAAGTGCTGGCCGATGTCGGCCTGCTCGGCTTTCCGAATGCGGGCAAGTCCACCCTGATCAGCGCCGTCTCGGCCGCCCGGCCCAAGGTTGCCGACTATCCGTTTACCACGCTCTATCCCAACCTGGGTGTGGTCAGCCTGGAGCCTGGACGCAGTTTCGTGATCGCCGATATTCCCGGCCTGATCGAGGGTGCGGCCGAAGGACATGGCCTGGGCATCCAGTTTCTCAAGCACCTGCAGCGCACCCGCCTGCTACTGCATCTGGTCGATATCGCGCCGATTGATGGCGCCGATCCGGTCGAGCAGGTGCGCGCACTGGAACGCGAGCTGGTCCGCTTCGACGAGGATCTGGCCCGGCGGGAGCGTTGGCTGGTGCTGACCAAGACCGACCAGGTTGATGAAAACGAGTTGGACGAGCTGGCAACTCGGGTGATCGACCGGCTGGACTGGCAGGCACCGTGGTTTGCGATTTCCTCGGTGGCCAGGCGGGGTCTGGAACCTTTGACTGGCCGGATCATGGAACACCTGGAGCGGGTTGGCCGATCGACCGCTCCGCTAGACAATGCAGGCGGATTTGACGATGACTGATGCTGGTGGTTTCGATGACCTGGGGCTGCCCGGCAGCCTGACCACAACGCTGGACGCGCTGGGTTATGAAGCGCCCTCACCGATCCAGGCCCAGACCATCCCGATCCTGCTGGCCGGGCGCGACCTGGTGGGCCAGGCCCAGACCGGGACCGGCAAGACCGCGGCTTTTGCCCTGCCGATCCTGGCTCGGCGCAGGCCGGAGGCACCTAAACCTTCCGCGCTGGTGCTGGCGCCGACGCGCGAGCTGGCCATTCAGGTCGCCGAGGCCTTCCATCGCTACGCTGGCGGGCTGCCGGGCTTTCATGTCCTGCCGATTTACGGCGGCCAGTCCTATGGCCCGCAGCTGTCGGGGCTGCGGCGCGGAGCCGACGTGGTGGTCGGCACACCCGGGCGGGTGATCGATCATCTTAAAAAAGGCACGCTGGACTTGAGCGCACTTTCGACGCTGGTCCTCGACGAAGCCGATGAAATGCTGCGCATGGGCTTTATCGACGATGTCGAGCAGGTGCTGGCCAGGTTGCCGGCTGACTGCCAGATTGCGTTGTTTTCGGCCACCATGCCGGCCCAGATCCGGCGGATCGCCGAACGTTACCTGAAATCGCCCGAGCAGGTCTCCATCCGGTCCAGTACGGCGACGGCCGCCGGCATTCGCCAGCGCTACTGGCTGGTGGATGGTCTGCACAAGCTTGATGCCCTGACCCGCATCCTCGAAGTCGAGGATTTTGACGGCATGATCGTGTTCGCCCGCACCCGGGTGGCGACCGAGGAACTGGCCAGCCGCCTGGACGCCCGTGGCTTTGCCGCTGAAGCCCTGAACGGCGATGTGCCGCAGCCGGTGCGCGAGAAGCTGGTCGAAAAGCTGCGCCGGGGCGAGATCGATATCCTGGTGGCCACTGACGTGGCTGCACGTGGCCTGGACGTGGAGCGGATCTCGCACGTGGTCAACTACGATATTCCCTATGACACCGAGGCCTACGTCCACCGCATCGGCCGCACCGGTCGGGCCGGGCGGACCGGCGAGGCCATCCTGTTCGTCGCCCCGCGCGAGCGCGGCATGCTGCGCGCCATCGAACGGGCGACCCGCCAGCCGATCGAGCCGATGGGCCTGCCGTCGGTGGCCGATGTCAACGAGCAGCGCGTGGCCCGCTTCAAGGCTGCCGTTCGTGGCGCGCTGGAGACCGAGGAGCTGGGCATTTATCGCGAGGTTGCCCAGGCCTGCCAGGTCGAAACCGGCGCCGAGATGATCGATATCGCGGCCGCCCTGGCGCGGCTTGTGCGCGGTGGTGACGATCTGCTGCTGAGCGAGCGCGCCGAACTGCCCGCGGCCCCGGCACGCCCGGCTGGTCCTGGCCGGCGCGGGCAAGGGGGCGGAGAACGCGCCGAGCGTTCCCGCGATGACAGCGACAAGACCACCTACCGGATCGAGGTCGGTCGGATCCATGGGGTCAAGCCCGGCAACATCGTCGGCGCCATCGCCAACGAGGGCGGACTGGATGCAGCGGCGATCGGCCGGGTCGTGATTCGCGATCAGTTCAGTCTGGTCGATTTGCCCCAGACGCTCGATCCAGCGGTCCTCCAGCACCTTGGGGCTGTCCGGGTGGCTGGCCAGGCCTTGCGGATTCGTGCTGATCGCGGCCCCGGCGATCGCCCGCAGCGCGCTGAACGAGCGCCCGGCGCTGGCCGGTCTGGCCACGCCAGGCACGGTGGTGATCCGGGTCGTGGCGAGCATGGTGACCGGCGCAGTGACAAGCGCACTGGTGCAGGGTCTGGCCGCCGTTCCCCGCATTCCCCAAAAGCGGGATCGGCGCCCGGCCAGGTAGCCGGCGGCAAGGCCACCGCTGGCAACCGCAAGACATCTGGCGATGACAAACCCGGGCGGGGCCGACCGGTGATCACCCGGGCCCAGCGCAAAGCCGGTCATGGAGCGCGCAGCAGGTTCAAGAAATAGCCGGTTGATGACGCCTTCGGCAGGCCCGTGGGATAATGCCGGCATGAACAAGCAAACGCGCATTCCGATTGCGGTCAAGAGCGGCCACAAGGTCACCAAGCCACAGGGCCACACCGCCATTGTTGACGGGATCAAGGCTCGCGCCAACGTTGAGCCGGCGCCGATCGGGCGCAAGCCGGCCTGGCTGCGTGCCCGTCTGCCAGTGGCTGGCAGCAAGTATGAGGCCGTCAGGCGCAACGTCAGCGAGCATCGTCTGGCCACGGTTTGCCAGGAATCGAAGTGCCCCAACATCGGCGAGTGTTGGTCAAATGGGGTCGCCACCATCATGCTGATGGGTGATGTCTGCACCCGCGCCTGCCGATTTTGCTCGGTCGATACCGGTAACCCCCGTGGCTGGCTGGACCCTGAAGAGCCGGCCAACGCTGCCGAGTCCGTTCGCCTGATGGACCTGAAGTACGTGGTTTTGACCTCGGTCGATCGGGATGATCTGGCCGACGGCGGCGCAGGCCATTACGCGGCCTGCGTGCGCGAGATCAAGAAAATCAATCCGCAGACGGCGGTCGAGGCCCTGACCCCGGACTTCCAGGGCAGATTGCCATGCGTTGAAACGGTGGTCGAGTCCGGGTTGGAAGTCTTCGCCCAGAACGTCGAAACGGTCAGACGCCTGACCCATCCAGTGCGCGATCCGCGGGCCGGTTATCAGCAAACCCTGGACGTGCTGGCTCATGCCAAGACGCATCGCCCGGACATCCTGACCAAAACCAGCCTGATGGTCGGTCTGGGTGAAACCTTCGCTGAACTGGTCGAGACCATGGACGATCTGCGCGCGATCGGAGTGGACATCCTGACCTTCGGGCAGTACCTGCGACCGACCGTCAACCACTTGCCGGTGGCGCGGTACGTGACCCCGGACGAGTTCGCCGAACTGCGCCGGATCGGGCTGGGCAAGGGCTTTCTGGAAGTGGTCTCCGGTCCGTTGGTGCGGTCCAGCTACCGCGCCGACCGGGTGTTTGAAAAAAACAACTGCGGCCTCGGCGAGAGCGCAGCCTGAAGCCGGTGGCCGTGACCCGCCGCCTGAGCGACAGCGAACAGACGCAGTTGCTGGCCCGCATGCGATCGGTCCTTGATGACCACGCCCGACGAGGCCAGACCCTGACCTATCTCGAGTTGGCCGACGCGGTGGCCATGCCCGGCCCACAGCGCATCCATCGCGCGACCCGGCTGCTGGAGCGGCTGATGAAAGAGGATGCCGAGACCGGCCGGCCGCTCCGGTCGGCGCTGGTCGTCAGCCGGGTGGGTAACGGATTGCCCGCGGCCGGCTTTTTCGATCGTGCCCGGCGACTGGGGCTGTTTGACGGCGAGGATCCATCAGCTTTTCATCGCCAGCAGCTGCTGGGCCTGGCCAGCGGTAAAGATGATAGTCTGTGAGGCTGGATTCCGGTCGCCTGAGGGCAAGGGACAGCTGGCCGGTCCAGAGTCTGGATGGTGCACTTTCTTTTCGGGGCATGAATGAAGCTTGAGGAATTCATTGCCGAGCTGGCAGCAGCCTACGAGGCCTTCAGCAGCAGCGACCGGGATGCCCCGTCAGGCTGCTTCTGTTTGATGCTCGATCACTGGGATCGCCTGCGCGGGCAGCACGGCTATGCCGGGTTGCTGGCGCTGCTCAAGCAGTTTTTCGATCTGATCGACGAACACCTGGACGTCGAGGTGTGCGTGACCCGGCTCAATGAGCGCTGCATTCTCGGGCTGTTGCCGCACAGTTCGATCCGGACGACCGAAAAGCAGATGAGCAAGCTGTTCAGGCTGCTGGCCGAAGCGACCTTCGATGTCGGCAAGGAGTCACTGGCGGTCTCGGTCACCCTGGCGTATGTTGAGTTCGATCATCGTTTCACTGATGCCGAGCGCCTGCTGCTCAGCCTGGTCCGCGGGACGGAGAAGTGCTCGGCTGCCGGCGGCAATGAAATGCGCCAGATCCGGCCGGATGTTTCCGCCGACCAGGCCTCCGGCAGTGACCGCCAGATGCTGGGCCTGCTGATGGAGTCCTTGCGCAAGGACGCCGTCAAGGTCCTGTTTCAGCCGATCATGGCCACCGCCGGCGAGCCATCGCAGAGCTTTCAGGCCTTGCCCCGCCTGGTTGCCGCTGACGGCTCGCTGATTGCCGCGGCCGCATTCATCCCCCCGGCGCGCGATGCCGGTGTGCTGGAGACGCTGGATCGCTGGATGCTCGCCCATTGCGCGGGTCTGCTCGCAAACGACTACCAGTTGTTGCCGATCCGCTTATTTCTCAGCCAGGGCGACAGCCTGATTCAGCAACCCGAGCGGCGCGCCTGGCTGGAAAGACTGGTTGAAAAAAATCCGGCTGTATCGGGCAAGCTGGCGCTGGATTTCGCGCTGCCCGATGTGCTGGGCAACATCAAGGGGTCGCGGGAGTTATTTGCCCTGTTGGACCGTCTGGGGATTGAAATCTGCGTCTCGCGGGTTGACGAGCACAGCCGCTGGGATTTGCTGGTCGATGATCTGCCGACCGATTTTGTCAAGATGTCGCCCGGTTTCGTCCGCCGGCTGGCCGATGAGGTTTCACTTGAGCAGGCCTTCCGCGATGTCAGCACGCCGGCGCGCGAGCGCGGCGCCAAGATCATCATGCCGATGGTTGAGGATGCCGGCATGGCCGCCAACCTGTGGCGGGTGGGCGCTGATTACATGCAGGGATTCATGATCCAGGAAGCCCAGGAGCGGATTGATCTCGGCGACTGACCGGGCTGGTTGGCCCGGTCCGATCTTTCAAAGCGCCAATCGTGCCAGTAACACTCCGGTGTCTTCGTCGCTGGGCCCCAGGGCAAAGCCCATATCCTCCATGAGGGCAATCATGGGATGGTTTTCCTTGAGAACGAAGCCATAGATGGCGACCAGGCCCTGCTGGCGGCACCAGCTGACCAGTTGTTCAAGCAGAAACCGACCCAGGCCGGAGCGGCGGATCTCGCGCCCGACGATGATCGCGAACTCCGCTTCCCGGCCATCGTCGTCCTTGACCACCCGGGCCACGGCGGCGATGCGGGCCTCGGCCGGTGGCTTGGCCTCGACCAGCACCAGGGCGAATTCAGTTTCCGGGTCGATCCGGCACAACCGTTCGGCATAACCGGCGGTCAGCTCGGTCAGCGGATGCAGAAAGCGCATCCGGATTTCCTGCGGAGTCAGGGTCAGAAAGCCCTGTTGCAACATCGGTGCATCCGAGGCCTGGATCGGGCGCATCAGGAATCTCTCGCCGTTGGCCATTTCGATGGCGCAACACCAGGGCCGGCCCAGCGGAATGCTCTTGAATCGCTTCGGCTTCATCCGCTCAGGGCCCCGCCGCAACTCGAACCCTGGCCGGCCGTGCAGCCGTAGCAATGTTCGCCGATGCCTATACCGCGCGGGATTTCCGGTGTTTCAAGCAGGTCGACCAGGTGGGTGCGGCGCTTGCGACCACCGAGTGGCAGGCCCAGCATCTGGTTGAAATCGCAATCATGGACAAAGCCCTGGTAATCGACGCTGACCAGGTGGCGGCACATGACTGCGGCCAGGTTGCCGGGTTGGTAGGCATTCTTGAGCAGCTGCAGGTAGTCGTCGAACTGACCCTTGGAGACCAGCATCGAGCCGAAGCGCTTGATCGGCATGTTGGTGATGGTAAACAGGTTGTTGAACACCAGGCCGAACTCGTCGTGGAGCAGGCGCTTGTAATCGGCTTCAAGCTGGCCCTGTGCCGGCGGCAGCACCGGCCCGAGCGGGTTGTAGACGAGGTTGAGAACCAGGCTGCTCCCGTCCTGGCCGTAGCCGAGCCGGTTGAGCGTCTTCAGGGCGCTGATCGAGGCCTCGAACACGCCGTTGCCGCGCTGGCTGTCGACATTTTCCCGGGAGTAACAGGGCAGTGAGGCGATGACTTCGACCCCATGATTGGCCAGGAAGCCTCCGACCCAGTCGTAGCCAGGCTCTTCCATGATGGTCGGGTTGAGCCGGTCCATGACCTGCATGCCGCGTGAGCGGGCCTGTTCGACCAGCCAGCGGAAATCCGGATTCATCTCCGGCGAGCCGCCGGTCAGATCGAGGGTCATGGTCTGAAAGTGCTCTGCGACCGCCAGCGCCTGCACCATGGTGGCCCGGTCCATCAGTTCGGTGCGCTTGGGCCCGGCAGCGACGTGACAATGGACACAGGACAGATTGCACAGATAGCCCAGATTGAGCTGCAGCGTCTTGATCTGCTGGCGCCGAATGGCAGGAAAGTCGGTATCTTTCAGCAGTGGCCAGGTTTCTTTCATGCGCTCGTCGGGGTTGGATGGCAGGGGGCAAGCTTGGCGACCAACCAATCTAGCAGACGGCGCTGTGCGGGATGTGGACACACCAGGTTTTTCAACTCAGCCATGACGGCTGGAAGATCCTCGATCCGATCAAGGTCGCAGCATGCAGCCAGCTGTTGCCAGTCCAGGTCATCGCCGAGGGCCTCAACAAAGCGCTGCAGGACCGCACCGCGGCCGTAGTCCGGCGCCTGCCAGGCCACGGCAGGCAGGCAGCGATTGGCCCCGACCAGCCAGAAGCCGCCATCGCTGGCCGGGCCAATCACGCCGCGGCCGCTGGCATGATTCAGCCAGCGCTCGGCCATGTGCAGTGCGGCCGCGTCGAGCTGTGGCAGGTCCGCGCCGAGCAGCACGCCGCAGCCATGATCAGCCACGAGTCGATCGTGGATGGCGTTCATGCGCGAACCCAGATCGCCGCCTGGTTGGACCAGCACCGGCAGATCCTGCCACAAGCTGTGGCCATCGGCTTCCTGCTCGGCAACGGCCCAATAGACCGGTCCGACCCCGGCGGACCGGGCCACCGCGGCCACGGTGCGCGCCGAGCGCAGGTGACAGGCCTCGGCCAGCTCACGCCCGATGGTTGCCGCAAGCCTGGACTTGACCGGTGACAGGCCCGGGGTCTTGACGAAAATGGCGATCGCGGTCACTGCCCGTCGCCGAGCCTGGGCTGCTGGCGGGCGGCGCGGACCAGCTGCCAGGCATTGACCTGGTGGGTCCAGGTAGTTGCCCACCAGCCCTGGTCGCGATAGCGGCGTGCGCTGGTGTGGATGCGCGCCGGCAGGCGGCGCAGCGGCAGGCCGGCGGCCCGTGCGCGAACGACGAAATCCAGGTCTTCGCCGCGGACCAGGTCGGTGCGAAAGCCGTCCAGCCGATGAAACCAGGCCGCCGGCAGGCACAGGCCCTGATCGCCGTATGGCAGGCCGAAAAACCGGGAGCGCAGGTTGGCGCCCAGCGCATTCAATGCTGTGCAACTTGGACCGTCGGGCAAAAACGCCAGGTCAAGGTAGGCGAGCACCTGCTCATTACCGGCGCACAGCCCGGCGATGAGATCCAGCGCCCGGTTGCTCGGCCGACAGTCGGCATGGACGAACCAGAGCCAGCGTGCGCGACTGGCCCGGGCGGCGGCATTGAGCTGGCGGCCGCGCCCGGCCGGACCCTGCAACCAGCGCACCCGGGCGGGCAGGTCGGAAGGGCGGGGATCGACCGCTGAAAGGCTCAGCGGCCAGTTGTCCGGCAGCTGGTCCAGCAGCTGCCGCCAGCTCTGCTCGCCTGGACCGGCGGGGACGATGATCTCCAGGTCGCGGGATGGCGCGTGCATGGGCAAAAAACCGGTTTGGCAACAGGCCGGTTGCAGTCGCCTGGCTGGTCTTACTGATCGGTCGCCCGGCGGCGAAAGAAGATCGCCCCGGCAATCAGTACGGCGGCGATCACAACGCCAGCCCACATTTCCGGTTTGATCAAATGCAGCGCCACGTTGGAGAAGCTCATGTAGAGATCTTCACTGAACTGGATATCGCCAAGGTCATCGCCGATGCTGATGTTGGTGTTACCCGGCAGGACCCCGGTCCCCAGCCGCTTGAGCATGATCAGGCCGAGATTGAATTCCGGCAGGCGAAATCCGGTGATCAGGCTGTAGCTGTGCTGGGCAATGCTGAAACCTGCCGGAACGGCCACGGCGATCAGGATCGGCAGGCGCGGCGCCCACGACGAGCAGAACAGCATCCAGGCATAGATCGGCAGCAGCCACAGGGCCTGGACCAGCAGGCCGGCCGCCATCACCGTCCACAGCCGGGGCAGGCTGGCCGGCCACCACAAGTGGCTCAGTGGATTGATGCCGGCGAGCAGGGCATAGCCGCTGGCGATCGCCAGCAGCGCCAGGTGGGTCAGGATGATCGCACCCAAAAACAGCGCCGGCACCATGATGCCTGCGGTGGCCAGCTTGGACAAGACGATCGTGGAATCGGAGACCGGCAGTGATTTCCAGAACAGGATCGAGCGGTCCTTGCGATCGTCGAACAGGCTGCCGGCCAGATAGAACAGGATGATCAGGATCATCACCTGCAAAAACAGGTTGGAGACGGCAAACAGGGCGCCGGAGACCAGCAGTCGCTTCTGTTCGCCCGGCACATCGGCAAACAGCCGCATGGCGTCCAGGGAAAAGGCCATTTCGGCATCGACGCGGGCGCCGATGATGAGCATCACGACGGTGAACAGGATGATCAGCCCGCCGATGCCCAGCGGGGTCCATTTGAATGCAAACGGACTTTCCCAGACCTCGCGCCGCATCAGGGTCCACAGATGGGTAAAGATATGAGCATTCATTCGCTTTCTCCCATCAAGGCAACGAACAGATCGGCAACACTTGGTCGATGGGTTTCACCCAGCGAGGCGAGCCGTGCCCGGTCAGGCTCGTCGAACAGCAGGATATGGCGCCCGAACAGCACGCGTTCATGCAGCGGTCCCAGCGCCCGGGCCTCGGCCACCTGATCCGGCCTGACCATCACCTCGGTGTAGCGTTCGTGGATGGCCTCCATGGTTTCGTTGAGGATCAGGCGGCCGTCCTTGATGAAGATCAGGTCGGTGAGGATGTGTTCGACTTCCTCGACCTGGTGGGTGGTAATGACGATGGTGCGTTCCTCGTCGAAGTACTCGTTGAGCAGGTTGGAGTAGAAACGCTTGCGAAACAGAATGTCCAGGCCCAGGGTGGGTTCGTCAAGGACCAGCAGGCGGGCCTCGATGGCCATGACCAGGGCCAGGTGAAGCTGGACCACCATGCCCTTCGACAGGGTCCGGATGCGCGCTTCGGGTCGAATCCGGGTGGCTTCCAGGTAGTGCAGGCAACGCTGCCGGCTGAAGTTGGGATGCAGGCCCTCGGTCAGGTCGATGATCTGGTGGACCCGGGCCCAGCGCGGTAGCACAGCGACATCGGCAATGAAGCAGACATTCTGCATCAGCCGGTCGCGTTGGCGGGCAGGATCCAGCCCCAGCACCGAGAGTGTGCCTTGGTAACGCGACAGCCCCAGAATGGCCTTCAGCGCCGTGGTCTTGCCGGCGCCATTGGGCCCGATCAGGCCGACGATACGGCCGGCTGGAATGTCGAGATCGATGCCATCGAGGGCGTGCACCGGGCCGAAGCTTCGACGCAGTTCCTTGGCCTTGATGATGCTGTTCATGTGCAGTCCTTAGCGTTTCTGAGTCGCTGCGTGGATCAATTCTTCAACATCCAGACCCAGTTGGCGGATTTTTTCAGCCTGCCTGGGCCACTCGTCGGCCAGGTAGCGTTCGCGCTCGCTGGCCAGCAGGCGCGCCCGCGACCCCGGGCAGACGAACATCCCCACGCCGCGCTTTTTTTCGACCAGGTGGTCGTCGACCAGTGACTGGTAGGCCTTGGAGACGGTCAGTGGATTGACCTGGAAATCGACCGCGACCTGGCGTACCGAGGGCAGTGGCTGACCCTCCTGAAGGGTGCCGTCGAGAATGGCGGCTACGGTGCGTTCGCGCAACTGCCAGTAGATCGGCTGGTTGTCATCCCATTGCGCACTCATCCACGACCCGATCCCAGCCCCGGGAACCACGGGATCCAGACGGTGGTCGATCGGCCTGATGCCTTGGGGTCTTTCGAGCGGACTTCACCACCGGGTGTGCTCTCGGCGGGCGCGTCCTTGATCAGGGCGGTGACCGGGGCCGGAGTGACGTTCCGGGTACCGGCCAGTTGTTGCTGGCGCTGGCTGAAATCCGACCCGAACGCGATGACCAGGCAGACCCCGGCGGCTATGGCGGCCAGACTATGGGGAATATGAAACGCGTGTTTTCTGGCGATCGGCAGCATGACGGAATCCTTATCCTGACGTGTTGGTGTAATAGTCTAGTAGCACACCAAGACGGAGTCAAGCATTTTTTGGCTTTCCGTAGGCCGGGCGCCCTTGAGTGATCTGTTACCATGCCCGCTTTATTTCATTTTGAACGAGCCTAAGGAGGCTTTAATCCATGCGCAACCCGACTTTGAATGCCCTTGCTCTTGCCGTTGCGATCGCGCTCCCGGTTGCGGCCACAGCGATGGAGACGCCCGAAGAACGTCTGAGCTATACCATTGGCATGGATATTGGCCAGTCGCTGGCCGAGCAGGGCATGGAACTGGACATTGACCTGCTGGTCGAGGCCCTGCGCGCCGCGTATGCCGGGGAGGAGACGCGTCTGACCCAGGAAGAGGCCCTGGCCGAACGCGATGCGTTCATGCAGCGCCGCCAGCAGGAAATGGAGCAGCAGCGCGGTGTGGAAGCGGAGCGCAATCTGGAGGAAGGCCAGGCGTTCCTCGCCCAGAACCGTGACAATCCGGACGTCCAGGAAACCGCATCGGGCTTGCAGTACCGGGTGGTCCAGGAGGGCACCGGCGCCAGTCCGGAAGCCACCGATCAGGTGACCGTGCACTATGTTGGTACCCTGATCAACGGGGTGGAATTCGACAGTTCACGGGCGCGCGGCGAGCCGGCTACATTCGCGCTCAACCAGGTCATTCCCGGTTGGACCGAGGGGGTGCAGCTGATGAGCGAGGGGGCGATTTACGAGTTCTTCATCCCGGCGGATCTGGCCTACGGGGAGCAGGGTCGTCCCGGACCGATCGGTCCCAACTCGACCCTGATTTTCGAAGTCGAGCTGCTTGAAGTCCAGTCGGACTGATCGATTGACGACCGGGCGCCATGGGATCGTTGCAGGATGCCCTGCTGAAGGCAGGGCTGGCGGAAGACAAGCCGCGCCCGGCGCGTAAATCGGGCCCGCCCGAGCGCAAGGGCGCGACCGCGGGACCTGGGCGTCCCAAAAAAGCACCCAAGCGGTCAACCGGCAAGCCGCGTGGTGCTGGTTCTGCGGAATCGGATCTCGCGCGGGCCTACAAGGCGCGCGAGCAGGCCGAGGCGGCCGAAAAAGAACGGGTCAAGAAAGAGCGGGTCGCCGCCCAGGAGGCCCGGCGCAAGCGCAACCTGGCGCTTGATGCGATCATTCAGGGCCAGACCCTGAACCGCAAGGACGCCGACTGTCCGCGCTATTTCGAACACCTAGGCCGGATTCGGCGTGTGTTGTGCACGCCGGAACAGCGCCAGCAGCTTAACAATGGTGAGCTCGGGGTGGTGTCGCTGCGCGGCTCCTACCTGCTGGTCAGCCTCGAGACCCTGGCCGCATTTGCGGCCATCGCCCCCGATCTGGTGCCCGATTTGACCCCGAAAGAGCCCGAGGACGACGGCTCGGATTATCCGCCGGTGCCGGACGACCTGGTCTGGTAGAACACGATTTGCTGGGCCTGGTGGCCTCGAAGGCGCCTGCGGCGGGGATCATCCCCTTCAGTTCGACGCGTGGCGAGGCCTTCAGGGGATGATCCCCGCCCCAGGCGCCGGGACCGTCGACGGCGCTGAAAAAAGTCAATCTGTCCGGAATACCGCGGTTGAACTTTTGCGTCTTCGTCGGCGGGCCGATGGGGAGGCATCGCTTCAGTTCGACGCGTGGCGAGGCCTTCAGCGATGCCTCCCCACCGGCCCGCTTGGAGGTTGGTGGCAAGTGATGACGTGACGACTTCGAGCAGATCGTTATCCCGACAGCGTTACCTCTGGTCAGACGGCAGGGTTGGGGAGGACCCCCTGAAGGCCTCGCCACGCGTCGAACTGAAGGGGGTCCTCCCCAACCCTGCCGGCCTCGAAGCCACCATACCCGCGGCTTCAAAAAGCCATGCGGCTACCAACTTTCAGGCATCGCCAGAAAGATTCGGCCGCAGGTACTTCTCCGCCGTCGCGATATCGATGCCCTTGCGCCGGGCATAGTCCTCGACCTGGTCGCCCCCGAGCTTGCCGACCACGAAATACTTGGCCTCCGGATGGCCAAAGTAGTAGCCGCTGACCGCAGCGGTCGGCAGCATCGCGAAGTTCTCGGTCAGTTGCATGCCCAGCCGGCCGGGGGCGTCGAGCAGGTCGAAGATCTTGGTCTTTTCGCTGTGGTCCGGGCAGGCCGGATAGCCGGGGGCCGGACGAATGCCGCGGTATTGCTCGTTGATCAGGTCTTCGTTGGCCATATTCTCGTCGGCGGCGTAGCCCCACAACTCGCGCCGGACCCTGGCGTGCAGGGCCTCAGCCAGCGCTTCGGCCAGGCGGTCGGCCAGTGCTTTCAGCATGATGTCGGCGTAGTCGTCGTGCTCGGGCAGTCGTTTGGCCGCCTGTTCGATGCCCAGTCCGGCAGTGACCGCGAACAGCCCGGCCCAGTCCTGGATGCCGGAGTCGGCCGGCGCGACGAAGTCGGCCAGGCACAGGTTGGGTCCATTCTTGTCGGCCTGCTGGCGCAGGCAGACCAGGCGTTCGAGCACTTCGCTGCGGCTTTCATCGGTATAGAGAATGACATCGTCGCCGTCGGCGGCGGCGGGTAGCAGGGCACAGACCGCGCTGGCGGTCAGCCAGCGTTCCTTGACGATGCGGTTGAGCATCGCCTGGGCATCGCCGAACAGGCTTCGGGCGGTTTCACCCACCACCTCGTCGTCAAGAATGTCCGGATAGCGGCCGGCCAGCTCCCAAGTCCGGAAGAATGGGGTCCAGTCGATATAGCGCACCAGGTCATCGAGCGGCCAGGCATCGATCTGGTGGATGCCCGGTCGCAGGGGCGCTTCCGGGCGGTGACCGGTCCAATCGGGCTGAAAAGCGTTGGCGCGCGCCCGGGCCAGGCTGATCAGCGGTTTGCGCGAACGCCTGGCGGCCGCACCGGCCCGGTATTGCTGGTAGTCCGCGGCGATGCCGGCCAGGTAATCGACCCGGTTTTTCGGGCTGGCCAGCTTGCGCGCCACATCGACCGAGCGCGAAGCGTCCTTGACCCAGACCACGCCGTGCTCGTAGCAAGGCTCGATCTTCAGCGCGGTATGGGCCCTGGAGGTGGTCGCCCCGCCGATCATCAGTGGTATGTCGAATCCTTCCCGGGTCATCGCCTCGGCCACGCTGACCATCTCGTCGAGCGAGGGCGTGATCAGGCCTGACAGGCCGATGACATCGACCTCGTGTTTGCGGGCCTCGGCCAGGATCTTCTCGGCCGGCACCATGACGCCCAAGTCGACGATGTCGAAGCCATTGCAGGCCAGCACCACGCCGACGATGTTCTTGCCGATGTCGTGGACATCGCCCTTGACGGTCGCCATCAGGATCTTGCCCTTCTTGTCGCCGACCTTTTTCTCTTTCTCCAGATACGGCACGAGGTGGGCCACGGCCTTTTTCATCACCCGGGCCGATTTGACCACCTGGGGCAGGAACATGCGGCCGTCGCCGAACAGGTCGCCGACGTAATTCATGCCGTCCATCAGCGGCCCTTCGATCACCTCGAGCGAGCTGGCATGGGCCTGGCGGGCTTCCTCGGTGTCTTCGATGACGTGCTTGTCGATGCCCTTGACCAGGGCGTATTTCAGCCGCTCGGCGACCGGCTTGTCGCGCCAGGCTTCGTCTTTTTCTTCCCGTTTGCCCTCACCCTTGTAGCGCTCAGCCGCCTCCAGCAGGCGCTCGGTGGCATCCGGGCGACGGTTGAGGACCACATCCTCGACCAGTTCGCGCAGCTCCGGCTCGATATCATCGTAGACCGCCAGTTGCCCGGCGTTGACGATCCCCATGTCCATGCCGGCGCGGGTGGCGTGATAGAGGAACACCGAGTGCATCGCCTCGCGCACCACGTCGTTGCCACGGAAGGAAAACGACATGTTCGACACCCCGCCCGAGACATGGCTGTGGGGAAAGCGTTTCTTCAGCTCGCGGGCGGCGGTGATGAACTCGACCGAGTAATTGTTGTGCTCATCGATCCCGGTGGCGACCGGGAAGATGTTGGGGTCGAAGATGATGTCTTCGGGCGGAAAATCCGCCTGCTCGGTCAGCAGGCGGTAGGCGCGCGTCAGGCACTCGAGCATGCGTTCGGCGTTATCGGCCTGGCCGGTCTCATCGAAAGCCATCACCACCACGGCCGCACCGTAGCGGCGAATCCGCCGGGCCTGCTCGAGGAATGGACCTTCGCCTTCCTTCAGGCTGATCGAGTTGACCACGCCCTTGCCCTGCAGGCATTTCAGGCCGGCCTCGATGACGCTGAACTTCGAGGAGTCGATCATGATCGGGACCCGGGCGATGTCGGGCTCGGCGGCGATCAGGTTGAGGAAGGTCACCATGGCGTGCTCGGCGTCGAGCAGGCCTTCGTCCATGTTGATATCGATGATCTGGGCGCCGTTTTCGACCTGCTGCAGGGCGACCTCGATGGCCTCGTCGTAGCGCTCGTCGAGGATCAGCTTCTTGAAGCGGGCCGAGCCGGTGACGTTGGTCCGCTCGCCCACGTTGACAAAGCCCAGGTCCGGGGTGATCACGAGCGGCTCCAGACCGCTCAAACAGGTGTAGCGCTGCGCTTTGCGACGGTCAGGGCTCATGCGGCTTGAGCTCCTGGCAGCACTCGCGGGCTGAACCCGCGGACGGCCTTGGCCATCGCGGCCAGGTGGGCTGGCGTGGTACCACAACAGCCTCCGACGATGTTGATCAGGCCTTCCTCGGCGTAGCCGCGAATCACCTTGGCCATGGCCTCGGGGCTTTCGTCATATTCGCCGAACTCGTTCGGCAGCCCGGCGTTGGGATGGGCGCTGACGTGGGTGGCGGCGATCCGGTGCAGGGCGCGGACGTGACCCTTGAGCTGATCAGCACCCAGCGCGCAGTTGAAGCCGACCGCAAACGGCCGGGCATGGACGACCGAGTAGTAGAACGCCTCGGGCGTCTGACCTGAGAGCGTGCGCCCGCTGGCATCGGTAATGGTGCCCGAGATCATCAGTGGCCAGGCCTGACCGCGAGCGGCGTATTCTTCTTCGACGGCAAAAATGGCTGCCTTGGCGTTAAGAGTATCGAAGATGGTTTCGATCATGACCAGGTCGGCGCCGCCGTCGAGCAGGCCGCACACGGCTTCGCGGTAGGCCGCCACCAGGTCATCGAAGGTCACGGCCCGGTAGCCCGGGTTGGCCACATCGGGCGAGATCGAGGCGGTCCGGTTGGTCGGACCCAGCACGCCGACCACGAAGCGCGGCTTGTCCGGGTCGGACTGCTCGAATTCCGCACAGGCGGCCCGGGCGATCTGCGCGGCGGCCCGGTTGATGTCCTGCGCCAGGTGTTCCAGGGCGTAGTCGGCCTGGCTGATGCGATTGGCGTTGAAGGTATTGGTCTCGATCAGATCACAGCCGACGTCCAGGAAGCGGCGATGGATATCGCTGATCAGATCCGGCCGGGTCAGGACCAGCAGGTCATTGTTGCCTTTCAGATCGTCAGAATGCGCGGCAAAGCGTTCACCGCGATAGTCGGCTTCGCTCAAGCCGGCATTCTGGATCATGGTGCCCATGGCACCGTCAAGCAGCAGGATGCGTTGTGCCAGGGCCGCGTTGAGTTGGTCGACGCGGATAGGGTCGTGCCAGGGCAGGTTCATGGTTTTTCGGCCAGCAGGGTGATGATCTTGAAATGCGGCGGGCGCCGTTCGATGGAGGTGAGGTCGCAGAAGCGCACCTCAAGACCGGCTGCAGCGGCGAAGCCTTTGAGTTGTTCGGGTCGAAAACCGGTGTTGAGGTGGCCGAAGGCGCGAACCTGGTCGGCATAGCGATGCCGGTGCAGGGTGGCACACAGCAGGCGGCCGCCGGCGTTGAGCACGCGCGCGGCTTCGGCGAAGGCGAGCTTGGGCCGGTCGCTGTAGGTCAGTGCATGCAAAAGCAGCGCGGTATCGAAGGTCTGGTCGGCGAAGGGCAGCTGGTGCATGTCGCCGTGGTGGAAATGGACATGGGCCAAGCCGGCGACGCGTTCGCGCCCGGCGGCGACCACTTTTTCCGACACGTCGATGCAGTCGATCCGCCTGGCCTGCCCGGCCAGCAGTTCGCCCATGACCCCGTCGCCGGAGGCGATATCCAGGACCCGGCCGGGCGAGAGCAGCTGGACCAGGGCCCGCGCCGTGGCCTCCCAGCTGCGGCCCGGCGAATAGCGCCGCTCCATGTCGCCGGCCACCGCATCGGGCCAGTTGCGACCGCTGCTACGCTTGAGCAGGACGTCGGGCAGGCGCTCGGCGTCCTCGGCGATCAGGGCATCGTCGAGTTCGGCCCGGAACAATTGCCAGAGCCGATGGAGTTCAGGCTGGTCCTCGGCAGCGGTCAGCCGGTAGTAGACCGACACGCCATCGCGGCGGTCGGCGACCAGGCCGGCCTCGCGCAGCCGGGCCAGGTGGGTCGACACCCGCGGCTGGGCCAGACGGGTGGCTTCGGCCAGCTCCGCCACGGTCAGTTCTTCGCCTGCCAGCAGGGCCAGCAGACGCAGTCGCGTGGCATCGGCCAGCAGCGTGCAATGGCGGTTGACCAGCTCGAGGTTGATGAGCTTATCCTTCTATCGCGATTAAGCGATAGAGTATACCGCACAGCGCGTTGCAGCGGGTCGGAGGCGCTAGAAGTGATCTTTCCAGCGCCGGATGGCAGCAAACACCGCGGCCGGTTCGTCGCCGGTGCCGGGTTGATAGCGGTTGGCGGCTTCGATCACCGCCGGTTGGCGGGTCCGCAGAAAGGGATTGATGGCCCGCTCAAGCCCGAGGCGAACCGGCAGGGTGATCTGGCCGCGGGCGTGCCGCTGCTCAACCTCGCCTGCCCAGGCCTGCAGATCGGCGTTGTCGGGCTCAACGGCCAGGGCGAAGCGGCAGTTGGCGCGGGTGTATTCGTGGGCGCAATAGACCTCGGTGTCGTCAGGCAGAGCGGCGAGCTTGTCGAGCGAGCGCTGCATCTGTTCCGGGCTGCCTTCGAACAGGCGCCCGCAACCGGCCGAGAACAGGGTATCGCCGGCCAGCAGTCGAGCCTGGTCATGGAACACGATATGGCTGCGGGTATGGCCCGGGGTTTCCAGCACGCCGAAGGTCAGTCCAAGTTCGGGGATCTTGGCGTGGTCGCCCTCGGCGAGCGGGTGATCGACCTGCGGCATCCGCGAATCGCGCGGACCCCAGACCGGAACCCGGTGCAGGGCCAGCAACTCGTCGACACCACCGGTATGGTCGCCATGGTGGTGGGTCAGGAGCAGGGCAGACAGGCTCAGGCCGCGGCGGTCGAGAAACTCCAGCACTTCGGCTGCACTGCCCGGGTCGACGATGGCGCAGCGCTTCCGGTCGTGCAAAGCCCAGATATAGTTGGTGTCGAACGCCGGGATGGCCTCAATCTGCAGCGGCATGAATGCCTCCTTCTGGTATCCTTCAGGCGGTCTGGTCCTGACATCTTAACGTGCCGATCAAACCCAGCCCGTTCGTCTCGCTGCAGTCCGCCGAAAGCCGCCTGATCGGTGCACTGATCAGCGCCCAGTCGGCAGACTGGGTGCTTGAAATCGCGCCGGTGACCAGTCCGTCGCCCGAATTGCCGATCGCCCGCTGCCGCGTTTTGTTCAATGCCGACGGCTGCTGCTGGCCATTCCGTTCGCCGCTGGATGCCTGGCCGCTGGACAGCGAATCGGTTCCGGCCCTGATCGTGCGTCATGCCTGGCAGCCGGGTCGCCCGGCTGATCCGCTGGACGAGGCCCTGCGGGTCCTCCGTCCGGGCGGCTGGCTGATCTCGGTGACCGCCAATCCCTGGCATCCGAGCGCCTGGCGCGAACTGGGGCGCCAGGCGCTTTGGCTGCCGAGCTGGCCGCAGTTCCAGATGCTGCATGCCCGCCGGCAGTTGACTCTGGCCACCCCGGGGCGCAGGGTCTGGGAGGGCCTGGTGCCGGGACTGACGCCGGTCCTGGCGCTGCTGGCAAGAAAGCCGTCGCGGCCGGCCAGAATCCGGCAGCTGCGCTTTGGTAAACCGCGTTTTGCCGTCTCGCCGGCGGCCGCCACGCACTGTCGCGCGGCATGAGTGCGCCGGTGTTGATCTGGACCGATGGCGCCTGTCTGGGCAATCCCGGCCCGGGCGGCTGGGGTGCACTGCTGCGCTGGAACGGTAATGAGCGCGATCTGTCGGGCGGCGAGCGCCTGACGACCAACAACCGGATGGAACTGATGGCCGCCATCCAGGCCCTGGAGGCGCTCAAGCGCCCCTGCCGGGTTACCTTGACCACTGACTCGCAGTACGTGCGCAAGGGCATCTCGGAATGGATGGCGCAGTGGAAGTGCAACGGCTGGAAGACCGCGGCGAAAAAGCCGGTCAAGAACGTCGATCTGTGGCAGCGGCTTGATCAGGCCGTCGCCCGCCACCAGGTCGAGTGGGTCTGGGTCAAGGGCCACAGCGGGCATCCCGAGAACGAGCGGGCCGACCAGCTGGCCAGTCGGGCGGCCCGGCAGGCCATGACGACCGGTTGATTCGTGCCGGTCCCGATTCATCGACGAGACGACACTTGAGCGCCATGCGACAGATTGTTCTGGACACCGAAACCACCGGGCTGGAGCATGCCGATGGCCACCGCATCATCGAGATCGGTTGCCTGGAGATCAACGATCGGCGGCTGACCGAGCGCCACTTCCACGTCTACCTCAACCCCGAGCGGCCAGTCGAAAGCGGCGCCCTGCACGTCCATGGCATCACCGACGAGTTCCTGGCCGACAAGCCACGATTCGCTGATATTGCCGAGGATTTTCTCGACTTCATCCGTGATGCCGAGCTGATCATCCATAACGCGCCGTTCGATGTCGGTTTTCTCAATGCCGAACTGGCCCGGCTGGAAGCACTCGCCGGTGTCCGCATAGAGCAGGTTGCCGGGGTGCTCGATACGGTGGCCCTGGCCCGCCAGCTGCATCCGGGCCAGCGGGTCAGCCTGGATGCGCTGTGCAAGCGCTACGAGATTGACAATTCACGCCGCGACCTGCACGGTGCGCTGCTTGATGCCGAGCTGCTGGCCGAGGTCTATCTGGCCATGACCGGCGGCCAGGTGGCCCTGGGACTGGAACTGGATCGCGGCCCCGCGGTCAGCTTGTCCGGCCAGGCCAGCGCGGCCATTGATCGCTCGCGGCTGGTTGCGGTGCAGGCGAGCGCCGAAGAACTCGATGCCCATCGCCGACGGCTTGAGGCCATTGCCGCAGCTGCCGGGCACTGCCTGTGGCTGGAACGCGAGCGGGGCTCGCCAGGCGGTGGTTGACGTCAAAGGCTAGACGGTCTGTCGTCTGACGTCGCCTGGCCCTCGGTCGTGGTCAGCAACGGGTGACCCCGTCCTTCCATCCACGACAGGATTTCGAAAAAGGTCCGCACGTTTTCCACAAAATGGACCGGTTCATAGCCGCGGGCATAGCCAAACCGGGTCTGGCGATACCAGCGCTCCTGGGTCAGCAGCGGCAGGTGGTCGCGTACATCCAGCCAGCGGTCAGGGTCGCCGCCTTGGCGCTGGGTCAGCACGCGGGCGTCTTCGAGGTGGCCAAAACCGACGTTGTAGGCAGCCAGCGCCAGCCACAGCCGGTCCGGGAACGCAATGCGATCGGGAATGCGTTCGATCATCGAGCGCAGGTAGCGGGCGCCGCCCTGGATGCTCTGGGCCGGGTCGAGGCGGTCCTGCACGCCGACCTGGCGGGCGGTGCGCCGGGTCAGCATCATCACGCCCCGGACCCCGGTGCGCGAGGTCGCCTCGGGATCCCAGTGGGATTCCTGGTAACCGACGGCGGCCAGCAGGCGCCAGTCCAGATCGGTGGCTTCGGCTGCCCGCTCGAACGAGGGCCTGAGCGCCGGCAGGCGGTCACGGACCTGGCGCATGAAGGTGAACGTCCCGACCGGTTCGTAGGCATCGAGATGGTCGTAATGCCGTTGGCGCAGATCGGCCAGCAGGCCGTCGCGGTCGGCGCGGTGGAAGAACTCGCGCATCTTTTGGGTCAGGCTGTCATCGTCTCGGCGCCGGATCGCCCAGGCCAGTTCCTGGGCCAGCGGCAGTTCAAAAGCCTGGCGGACTGCGGGGAAAAACCGTCGATTGAGCTCGAAGACGTTGGAATCGAGGATCGTGTAGGCGATCGATTCATTGCTGACCGCATCGAGCAGATCCTCGACGCTGGCTTCCGGTGCCTCGCGCCAGGCCACGGTCGGGAAATTGCGCTGGATCCAGGGCGAATAGATGGTGCCGGCCGGCATCACCAGCTCGCCGGTCTGCAAGTCGTCAAGGCCGTCCGGACGCCGGCTGCCGCGCCGGTAGACCACGACCGGACGGACCTCTTCATAGATCGGACCGAAGCGCAAGCGTTCCATGCGCACCGGGTTGCGGCTCAGGTTGGCGGCGATGAAATCCCCCCGCCCGGCTTCCAGGGCAGGAACCAGATCGCCGATGGCGTCGATCGGTACGACTTCCAGCGGGACCCCGACATGCCCGGCGAACTGCTGGGCCAGGTCGTACTCGAAGCCGGTTTCGCCGTCGGCCCCGATGTAGTACGTGCTGGCACCGTTGAGGGTCAGCATGACCAGGACGCCGCGCGCCTGGATCTGTTCGACGACATTCAGCCCGTGGCCGCCGGAGACGGCGAACACCAGCACGACCAGCGCGACCAAAATTCGCTCCGGGCCCGGCCAGCGGGCCCGCCACCGGCGCCGGGCGAAAGGCCGGCCATGGGTGGCCAGGGGCTGGTCAGGCGGCTGATCGGGCATCCGGTCCTCGATTGATGACATCCTCATGCACGCCGACGTTATAGCGCACCGGGACGATTTTCGCAGTGATGGCAATCGGTTAAAATAAAGGGCTTTTTATCGGACGACATCCATGACTGATCCCGCCGGACCGATCCGGACCCGCTTTGCCCCCTCGCCGACCGGCTTTCTGCACATCGGCGGGGCGCGGACGGCGCTGTTCTGTCAGCTGGCTGCCCGGGCGACCGGGGGCGAATTTATCCTGCGCATCGAGGACACCGACCGCGAGCGCTCGACCGAGGCTTCGGTGCAGGCCATTCTCGACGGCCTGGCCTGGCTGGGACTGGATTACGACGAAGGCCCGATCTACCAGAGCCAGCGCCAGGACCGCTACCGCGAGGTCATCGAGCAACTGCTCGCCAACGGTCTGGCCTATCGCTGCTACTGTTCGCGCGAGCGTCTCGACGGGCTGCGCGCGGCGGCCATGGCCGCCGGTGAAAAACCGCGCTACGACGGGTATTGCCGCGATCGCGTCGATAGGCCGGACGGGGTCGAGCCGGTGATCCGCTTTCGCAACCCGGATCGCGGGATCGTGGTCTTCGACGACCGGGTGCGCGGCCGCATCGAGATCGCCAACGAAGAGCTCGATGATCTGGTGCTCGCCCGGGCCGACGGCTCGCCGACCTACAACTTTGCCGTGGTGGTCGATGATCTGGACATGGGCATCAACCTGGTCATTCGCGGTGATGACCATATCAACAACACGCCGCGCCAGATCAACCTGTATCGTGCGCTGGGCGCCGAGCCGCCGCGATTTGCCCACGTGCCGATGATTCTCGGTGACGATGGCCAGCGCCTGTCCAAGCGTCATGGCGCGGTCGGGGTCATGGCCTGGCGTGAGCAGGGCTACCTGCCTGATGCGATGATCAATTACCTGGCTCGCCTGGGCTGGTCGCATGGTGACCAGGAGGTCTTCTCGCGGGCAGAACTGGTCAAGCTGTTCCGGATCGAGGACGTCAATCGCAAGGCATCGCGCTTTGATACCGAAAAGCTCAAGTGGCTCAACCAGCATTACCTGCGCGAAGGCGATCGTGACCAGGTTGTCGCCGAGCTGGCCTGGCACATTGAGCGGGCCGGCCTGAACATCGCCGCCGGGCCGGATCTGCTCGATCTGCTCAGCGTCCAGGCGGACCGGTTCGAGACCCTGGTCGAGCTGGTTGAACAAAGCCGGCCGTTCTATGCCGATTTCGATGACTACGATCCCGGCGCAGCCAAGAAACATCTGCGCCCGGTGGCGGCTGAGCCGCTGCGCGCACTGCGGCAGCGCCTTGAAACCCTCACCGAATGGTCGCCAGCGGCGCTGCACGCTGCGGTGCAGGCAACCGCCGATGAACTGGAGATCGGTTTCGGCAAGATTGGCATGCCGTTGCGGGTGGCCTTGATGGGCCATGGCCAGTCGCCGGGCATCGATCAGACCCTGTGGCTGATCGGTCGGGCACGCAGCCTGGAGCGGATCGAGCGGGCACTGGGCTTTATCGAGGAGCGTGCCGGCAGTGGCTGAAGCCTGTGCTGCAACTGCTACACTGGCGATGATGGACGCTGAACAGGTGATCACCCAGGTCGAGCGCCAGTGCCTGACCCAGGGCCTGCGGCTGACGGCCACGCGGCGCCGGGTGCTGGAGATGATTCTGGCCGCCGACGGACCGATCAAGGCCTACGACCTGCTGGACGAACTCAAGCGCGAGCGGCCCGGCGCGGCGCCGCCGACGGTCTACCGGGCGCTGGACTTCCTGCTCGAAAACCACTTCATCCACCGCCTTGAAACGCTCAATGCGTTTGTCAGCTGCGTGCACCCGGAACACCAGCACCAGGGCCAGTTCCTGATCTGCGAGCGCTGCCAGACGGTCACCGAGGTGCATGACCACAGCCTGATCCAGGCGCTGGACGATGCGGCCCGTGAGCATGGCTTCCGCGCCCGCCACCAGGTGCTCGAGATTTATGGCCGCTGCAAGGCCTGCCGGGGCACCGGCGGCTGATCACCTTGCATGTCGCGTCGCGAGCGTCTCTACCACCTGCACGATATTCTGCGCCAGCGGCGCACGCCGGTTTCCCGCCAGGTCCTGATGGACGAGCTCGGCTGCAGTCAGGCCACCCTGTATCGTCTGATTGCCGAACTGCGTGATCGTCTCGGCGCCCCCCTGGAGCAGGATGAAGATGGCCGCGGCTTTTTCTATGACCGCAGTCTGGCCGGCCATTTCGAATTGCCGGGGCTGTGGATCAGCCCGGATGAGCTGCAGGCTCTGCTGATTGCCCGCCATGTGCTCGGCAATGTTCAGCCGGGCCTGCTGGAAGGTGAACTTCTGGGGGTGCAGGAACGGATCAACCAGCTGCTTGACCGGCAAGGGCTGGATTTCTCGGCCCAGCCGGAGCGGATTAACATCCGCAAGGATGCAGGGCGCCCGGTCCCGGGGGCCCTGTTCGAAGATGTGCTGGGTGCACTGTTCGGCCGCCAGCGTCTGGGCATTGACTATCACGGTCGCCGCCGCGACGATGTCAGTTCACGCGAGGTCTCGCCGCAACGCCTGACCAGCTACCGCGATCGCTGGTACCTGGATGCCTGGTGTCATCGCGCCGAGGGCCTGCGCAGCTTCTCGCTGGAACGAATCCGCAGTCTCGACCGTCTCGCCGAGCCGGCCCTTGAGGTCGACCCCGAGTTGATTCGTGAGCAGCTCGACGGCGCCTTCGGGATCTTTTCCGGCCCGGCCGAGCACCTGGCGACCCTGCGTTTCAGTCCGGAGGCCGCGCGCTGGGCTGCCGAAGAGATGTGGCATCCTGACCAGCGCGGCAGTTGGCAGGACGACGGCAGCTATCAGCTTGAGGTCCCGTTCGGCCAGGACCGGGAGTTGCAGATGGACATCCTGCGCTATGGCCATGATGTCGAGGTGCTGAGACCGGATTTTCTGCGCGCGGCCATCCAGCGCGCGCTGCACGCCGCGCTGAACCGTTACCAGGGCTGACCGGCGGCTGCTTCATGGGCTTGTCATATTGAGTTGATGCAATAGCCGATGAAAAAGTCTGCGAAAAAAGGAATCGCCGTGCAGCGCATACTGCTGGTCGAAGATGATGAGGCCATCCGTCGTATGGTCGCGTTCAATCTCTCGCGGGCCGGATTCGAGACCGTCGAGGCCGGCGACTGTCAGTCGGCCCGGGTGGCGCTGACCGACCGCCGTCCTGACCTGGTCCTGCTCGACTGGATGCTGCCCGACATGAGCGGTCCTGAATTTGCCCGTGCGCTCAGGCGTGATGATTTGACCCGTGATGTGCCGATCATCATGCTGACCGCCCGCAGCATGGAAGACGACAAGGTTCGGGGTTTCGACAGCGGCGCGGATGACTACATCACCAAGCCGTTTGCTGCCCGTGAGCTGATTGCCCGCATCCGGGCCGTGCTGCGCCGGGCCTCGCCGGCCGACGGTGACGACGAGGTCAGCGCCGATGGCCTGGTCCTCAATGTCGCCAGCCATCGCGTGTTTGCCGACAACGAACCGCTGGATCTGGGGCCGACCGAGTACCGCCTGCTGAAGTTTTTCATGTCCCACCCGGATCGGGTCTATTCCCGCGCCCAGTTGCTGGATCATGTCTGGGGTGGGGGGGTGTATGTCGAAGAGCGCACGGTCGATGTCCACATTCTGCGCCTGCGCAAGGCGCTCAAGCCGCACCGCAAGGATCGCTTCGTGCAGACGGTGCGGGGCGCCGGTTATCGTTTCTCGACCAAGGTCCGGCGCTGATGCGACGGGCCTGGCTTGCCGAGGGGTATTTTCTGGCCGCGCTGCTGGCAGTGGCCCTGCCAGCGGGCTGGCTGATCGGCGGGATGGCCTGGTGGCTGAGTGCGGTGCTGGTGGTCCTGATCAGTCGTCATTTCTGGCAGCTGCGCAAGCTCGAGCGCTGGCTGGGCAGCGGTCGCCAGCGCAATCCGCCGGAGTCCTGGGGTATCTGGGGCGAGGTGTTCGATGACTATTTTCGGCTCCAGAAGCGCTACTACAAACGCAAGAAGCGGCTGGCCAAGGTGATCCGGGAATTCCGCGAGTCCACCGCAGCCATGCCCGATGGCTCCCTGGTACTCGATGGCGAGCACCGCATACTTTGGTTCAACGATGCGGCCGAAGAGATCCTGCGGCTGAGTTCCAAGCGTGATCTGGGCCAGCCGGTTGCCAACCTGGTCCGCAGCCCCAAGTTGGTCGCCTACCTTCAGGCCGGTGATTACGACAATCCTGTCATCCTGCGTTCACCGGTCGATGAGTCGCGCAGTCTGTCGGTCCGCCTGATTCCCTACGGATCCAATCAGTACCTCGCCCTGTTTCGCGACGTGACCCGGATCCTGCGACTCCAGGCCATGCGCCGCGATTTCGTCGCCAACGCCTCGCATGAGCTGCGCTCGCCGTTGACCGTGCTGTCGGGCTATCTGGAAACGCTGGTAGACGCCGAGGCGCTGGATCCCGAGTGGCGTGAGCCGCTGGATGAAATGCAGCGCCAGTGTCGCCGGATGTCGACCCTGGTCGACGACCTGCTGGAGCTGTCGCGGCTGGAGACCGAGGACGAGGAGATCAGCACCGATCAGGTCGTCGTGGTGCCCGGGTTGTTGCAGCGCATTCTCAGCGAGGCCCGTTTGCAGGACAGAGCCAAACACCGTATCGAAATGCTGCACTGCGAGGACGCCGGGCTGCTTGGGCTGGAAAACGAAATCCACAGCGCTTTTTCGAACCTGGTGCTCAACGCCATCCGTTACACCGCAGCCGAGGGTCGGATCGAGGTGTCCTGGCGGATTCGGGACGACGGTGCTGCGGTGTTTGAGGTGGCCGATGACGGCATCGGCATTGAAGCCCGCCACCTGCCTTTCATCACTCAACGCTTTTACCGCGTCGACAGTGCGCGCAGCCGCGGCAACGGCGGCACCGGGCTTGGCCTGGCCATCGTCAAGCACGTGCTGCAGCGCCACCGCGGGCGCCTTGAGGTCGAGTCAGTGCCGGGGCAGGGCAGTACCTTCCGCTGCATTTTTCCGCCGGAGCGGGTGGCGGTGGAAAATATGCCGGCCGCCGCCCGTGCTTAATCTGAATGTCATGAACGCCGATTAAAGTCCCGGGCCGGGGCATCGGCACTTGTCCAGACCGTTCGATCAGGAGATCAACATGTTGAAAAAAGCTCTGACTTTCAGCGCCGTGGGCGCGATTCTGGCGGCCGGTTCGGCCTTGGCCGAGGTGGACCCGGACCTGCCTGAGTACGTCCCGGTCTCCGGGATTTCCGGGAATCTGTCGTCGGTCGGGTCGGATACTCTGAACAACCTCATGACCCTGTGGGCCGAGGAGTTCCAGAACATCTACCCCAACGTCAATATCCAGATCCAGGGCGCCGGGACCTCGACCGCGCCGCCGGCGATGACCGAGGGGACGGCCAATTTCGGCCCGATGAGCCGGATGCCGCGCGAAAGCGAGCAGCAGGCTTTCGAGGAGCGGTTTGGCTACCCCATGACGATTCTGGGCGTGGCCGTGGATCTGCTCGCGGTGTATGTCAATCGCGACAACCCGATCGAAGGCTTGTCACTGCCTCAGGTGGATGCCATTTTTACTGAAACCCGCCGCTGCGGTTATCCCGAAGACATCACCCGCTGGGGCCAGGTCGGCCTGACCGGCGACTGGGCCAACCGCGACATCACCCTGTATTCGCGCAATGCGGTCTCCGGGACGTACGGTTACTTCCGCCAGTTTGCCCTTTGTGATGGCGATTTCCGCGACTCGATCAACGAGCAGCCTGGCTCCTCGTCGGTGGTTCAGGGCACGGCTGAGTCGATCAACGGTATCGGTTACTCGGGTATCGGCTACGCCACCTCAGGGGTCCGGGCCATCCCGTTGGCGCGTGAACATGGCGGGGAACTGGTACCGCCGAGCGCCGAAACCGCTGCTGATGGAACGTATCCGCTCGCCCGCTTCCTCTACGTGGCGGTCAACAAGCATCCCAATCGCCCGCTGCCGCCGCTGGAGCGCGAGTTTGTCAAGATGGTGTTGTCGAAGCAGGGTCAGGAAGTCGTTGTTCGGGATGGATATATTCCGTTGCCGGCAACCGTGGTGGAGCGCTTCCGCGCCGAGCTGGGGATTACCGACTGACGATTGTCGACGGTTTATCCGGCGTTTCGTCTCCGGGTCCGGACCGGCACCCTGCATGATCCGCAGGGTGTCGGCCTGTCACGGAACTGACATAATTCGTTCATAAACTGCGCCGGTCGGATTTTTGCTCCGATTTTCCCACCGCCAAGGGTCTGCATGTCTTCCAGCGACATCTCCGATCGTGACTTTGTGACTGCAAGCGAACTGCTGCCGGGCCCGGAGGCCCGGCGCAAGCTTCGCCGAGCCCGGCATGCCAAGGATGTGGGGACTCGTGTGCTGGTGTCGGCCGCCGGTTACGGGGTGGTGATCTCGCTGACCCTGATTTTCATCTTTCTGTTTATCGAAGTTCTTCCGCTGCTCAGGAATGCCAGCCTGGACGAGCCGGTGTCCTACCCGCTTCCCGGCGGTGAGGGGCAGACCGTCTACCTGGCCAGCGAGCGCTACCAGGAAGCAGCGGTGCGCTTCTCGCGCAATGGCCTGGTCGCATTCTTCAACCCGACCGATGGACGCCCGCTGGGCGAGCAACAGCTGGATTTCGATGGCGCTGCCGTGCACAGCTTTGCTGCCGGAGAGCCACGGACCGGGCTGGCCGCCTACGGGTTGTCCGACGGTCGCGCGGCAGTGGTTCAGCACGAGTACGACCTGAGCTTTCCCGATGATGTGCGCCAGGTCACCCCGAAACTGACCCTGCCGCTGGAGCAACCGCTGGTCAGGATCGACGATGAGGGCCGGCCGCTGGACGTGATTGCCATTCAGCGTGGTGCGACCGGCATCGGTATCGCGGCGGCAACCCGGGATGGACGATTGCTGCTGACCCGTTATGTCAGCCAGCGCTCATTCATGACCGGCGAGACCGAGTTTGTCCGCAGCAGCTACGAGTTGCCCGCGCCCCCGGCCGCTCCGACCCGCATCCTTCTCGACATCACCATGCAGATCCTGCTGGTTGGCGATGCCCAGGGTTTTGTGCACTACTACGATATTGCGCGCCCTGCGCAGACGCGGTTGCTGGACAGTCAGCGGGTGTTGCGCGGCACGGGCGCCTCGGTCAGCGCCATGGAGTACCTGCTGGGCACGGTGTCGGTCATCGTCGGCGGCTCGGATGGCTCACTCGCCCAGTATTTCCTGGTCCGCGATGAGAGCAACATTGGCCGGCTCACCCGGGTGCGCGAGTTTGACGGCCATAGCGGCGCGATAACTTCGATCTTCCCGGAGTTTTCGCGCAAGGGTTTTGTCGTCGGCGATGCCAGCGGTGGCCTGGGGTTGCACTACGGCACCTCGGCCCGCACCCTGTTCGTGCGCGATGTTTCGGATCGGGCCGTGGATCACGCGTCGGTCTCGCCGCGCAACAATGCCCTGATGTGGACCGACGGCACCGGCCAGGTCCATTATGCCCGGCTGTGGAATGAGCATCCCGAGTCCTCGCTTACCGCGTTGTGGAACCGGGTCTGGTACGAAGGGCGTGGTCAACCCGAGTATGTCTGGCAGTCTTCTTCGGCGACCGATGAGTTCGAGCCCAAGCTGTCGCTGGTGCCGTTGTCGGTTGGCACCCTCAAGGCCGCGTTCTACGCCATGTTGTTTGCCATGCCGCTGGCCATTTTCGGGGCGATCTACACGGCTTATTTCATGAGTCCGAAGATGCGCGGCCTGGTCAAGCCGACGATCGAGGTCATGGAAGCCCTGCCGACCGTGATTCTCGGTTTTCTGGCCGGGTTGTGGATGGCGCCGTTCGTGGAAAGCAATCTGCCTGCGGTGTTCAGTATTTTCATTGTGCTGCCGCTGGCGATGCTGCTGTTTGCCTGGCTGTGGAGCGTCTTGCCCAAACGTGTCCGTTTCCTGGTGCCGCCAGGCTGGGAGGCCGCGCTGCTGATTCCGGTGATTCTTCTGAGCGGCTGGGCGTGCGTCAGCATCAGCCCGCTGGTCGAGATCTGGTTTTTCGACGGCTCGATGCGCCAGTGGTTTACCGATATCGGTATCACCTACGACCAGCGCAACGCCCTGGTGGTCGGTATCGCGATGGGCTTTGCCGTCATTCCGACGATTTTCTCGATTGCCGAGGATGCGGTGTTCAACGTGCCGCGCCATCTGACCCAGGGCTCGCTGGCACTGGGCGCCACACCCTGGCAGACGGTGATCGGCGTGGTCATCCTGACCGCCAGCCCGGGCATCTTCTCGGCCGTGATGATCGGCTTTGGCCGGGCGGTCGGCGAGACCATGATCGTGCTGATGGCCACGGGCAACTCGCCGGTGGTCAATTTCAATATCTTTGAAGGGATGCGCACGCTGTCGGCCAACATCGCCGTGGAGATGCCCGAGGCGGCTGTCGGCGGAACCCATTACCGCCTGCTGTTTTTGGCCGCGCTGGTGCTGTTCGGCTTTACCTTCGTGCTCAATACCATCGCCGAGGTCGTGCGTCAGCGGCTGCGGGCGAAGTACTCGTCGCTGTAAGGAGGGGGAGTCGATGCGTCAGTGGTTTAGAAGCGGAGACCCCTGGATCTGGCTGATTGGGGGTGCGGTGAGCATCAGCCTGGTCATGGTGATTGGTCTGATGCTGTTGATCGCGGTGCGCGGTCTCGGCCATTTCTGGCAGCCGCCGATCGTCGAAACCACCTACCAGGACCGGGGCGAGGAAGTGGTTGTCCTGGGCACTATCCGTTCGACCGAGACGGTCACCGCCCAGATGGTGCGCGAGGCCGGCTTTGAGGTGCCCGAAGCGTTGGACCTGGTTGATCGGTCACTGTTTCATCTCGGCAACCGCGACCTGACCGGGCGCGATTTCCAGTGGTTTATCGATGACAACCTCTCCCCGTTCCGTTACCCGCAAGACGCCATTGTGCTCGAGCGGCGCGAGTGGGGTGATTTTTATGGCTATCTGGTCGCGGTCCAGGAAAACGGCACGGTGGTGGCCGAGGGTGAGGCTGCTTTCGATGCGCTGGCCGAACGACTGGAGCGGAGTCGCGAGCTGGTCGCCGAGACCGTCCACATGGAACGCTACGAGATCGGGCGGATCAATCGCGACATCGAGCAGCAGCGCCTTGAGCAACGCAGGATCGAGCTCAACGAGGGCTTGAACGATACTGAACGGATGGCCCTGATCGCGGCCAGCGAAGCCGAGGTCGAGCGGCTCAACGCCGAGTACGCCGATCTGTTTGCCGACCTGGTCGAGCTGCGCGAGCGCGCCCGGCGCGATGCACTGGTGGCGCGCACCAGCGATGGTCGCGAAGTGACCATCAACTTGGGGGATGTGGTTCGGGCCACCCGGGCCAATACCATGAGTATCCCGCAGAAAATGGGCGAGTACGCGGCCCGGTTCTGGAACTTCATGACCGGCTACCCGCGCGAGGCCAATACCGAGGGCGGTATCTTCCCGGCCATTTTTGGCACGGTGATGATGGTGTTCATCATGTCGATCGTGGTCACCCCTTTCGGCGTGCTGGCGGCGATCTACCTGCGCGAATATGCCAAGCAGGGGCCGGTGACGCGGGTGGTGAGGATCTCGGTCAATAACCTGGCCGGCGTGCCATCGATTGTCTTCGGCGTCTTCGGGCTGGGCTTTTTCGTCTACTTCCTGGGCGGCAACATTGACCAGTTGTTCTATCCAGAGCGCCTGCCTGCGCCGACGTTCGGCTCGCCAGGCCTGATCTGGGCCTCCCTGACCCTGGCCTTACTGACCCTGCCGGTGGTGATTGTCTCCACCGAGGAAGGCCTGACCCGGATTCCGCGGGCGATGCGCGAAGGTTCGCTGGCCCTGGGCGCGACCAAGGCCGAGACCCTGTGGAAGGTGATCGTACCGGTCAGTACGCCGGCGATGATGACCGGACTGATCCTGGCCGTTGCGCGCGCGGCCGGCGAGGTTGCGCCCCTGATGCTGGTCGGCGTGGTCAAGCTGGCGCCAAATCTTCCCGTTGACGGGCAGTTTCCCTTCGTGCACCTGGAACGGCGGATCATGCACCTGGGGTTCCATATCTACGATGTCGGGTTCCAGAGCCCCAATGCCGAAGCCGCGCGACCGCTGGTCTATGCCACCGCACTGGTGCTGGTGGGCCTGATCCTGATCCTGAACCTGACCGCCATTGCCGTGCGCAACCGTCTGCGCGAGCGCTACAAGAGCGAAAGCGACTAGAGCCGATCTAGAGGAATTCATGAATCAATCGACCCAGACTTCAGCCCCCGGCGTGTCGGCCGGCATCCCCAATGCGCAGACTCGCCAGCGTTTAAGTCTGCGCAATGAGGAAGTCGCTATGCAGGTGCGCAACCTCAACCTGTATTACGGCAACGACCAGGCCTTGAAGAACATCAGCATGGATATTCCCAAGCGTCGGGTCACCGCCTTTATCGGGCCGTCAGGATGCGGCAAGTCCACCTTGCTGCGCTGCTTCAACCGGATGAACGATCTGATCGACATCTGTCGCATCGAAGGCGAGATTCGGATCGATGATCAGGACATCTACCGCCCGGCCGTGGATGTGCCAGAGTTGCGGCGCAAAGTCGGCATGGTGTTCCAGAAACCCAACCCGTTTCCGAAGTCGATCTATGAAAACATCGCCTATGGCCTGCGCTTGCAGGGGGTCAAGAGCCGGCGCAAGCTCGACGAGGTCGTCGAGAGCTCGCTGCGTCGTGCGGCCCTCTGGGAGGAGGTCAAGGATCGCCTGAATGACAATGCCTTCGGCCTGTCGGGCGGCCAGCAGCAGCGCCTGGTGATTGCCCGAGCCATCGCCATCGAGCCGGAAGTGATCCTGCTCGATGAGCCCTGTTCGGCGCTTGATCCGATTTCAACCGCCAAGGTCGAGGAACTGATCATCGACCTGAAGGAAAACTACACCATCGTGATCGTGACCCACAACATGCAGCAGGCCGCACGGGTTTCGGATTTCACTGCCTACATGTATCTTGGGGAACTGATAGAGTACGACGATACCGCCAAGCTGTTTACCAACCCGTCGAAGAAGGCGACCGAGGACTACATCACGGGTCGCTACGGATGAACCACCGGAGCAGGTCGTGATTGACAAATTCTTTGATCAGCACATCTCGCGCCAGTTCAACCAGGAACTGGAGAACCTGCGTCGGGACGTCATGCGTATGGGCGGGGTCGCTGAAGAAATGGTCGCCGATGCGGTCACCGCGCTCCTGGAAGGTGATACGGAAAAGGCCGAGGCCGTGATCGCTGCTGATGATCAGGTCAACCTGATGGAAAAGCAGATCGACGAGGCGGCGATGGAAATTCTTGCCCGACGCCAGCCTACCGCCAGCGACCTGCGCCTGGTCATGGCCATCGTCAAGACCGTCAACGATCTCGAGCGGGTCGGTGACGAGGCCGAGAAAATCGCCCGCCTGGCGATCGTCCTGGCCGAATCGGAACGGCCGCGCAACAACTACTACGAGCTCGAGATCATGGCCGGCCACGTGCGCACCATGTTGCGTGATGTGCTCGACGGCTTCGTGCGCATGGTGCCCGAGATCGCAGGCAGCCTGTTTCGGGCCGACCAGAAGGTTGACGATGAGTACGAAGCGATTCTTCGCCAGTATTACACCTATCTGGCCGAAGAGCCGCGCAATACCACCCGGATTCTCAATGCGATCTGGATTGCCCGCTCGCTCGAGCGGATCGGCGATCACGCCAAAAACATCGGTGAGTACATCTACTACCTGGTCGAAGGCCGCGATGTGCGTCATATGCCCAGCGAGGAAAAGGAAAACGAGCTTCTCCAGGGCAGCGACGACTGAGCGCGCCGCGGCTTGTTTCAGGGCAGCAGGCTGGCGGCCAGCAGCAGGGTGCTGAGCAGGCCTGCGCCCATGCTGGTCAGGGCCAGCAACTCTCCGGCCACGCGCCCGCCATTTCGCAGGGCAGACAGGATCGAATGGCCGATGGGTGATTTGCGTTGAACGGCCTGGGCCATGGTGCTTCTCCGTGCTGAGGGTTCAGCACGGATTCAAGCACCCTGATTTCTCAAAAGCTGAGAATGGTCTCAGGCGGCCTCCTCGACCGCCCGGGTCGGGCCGTGCAGCAGCGCTTCGCGGGTCGCCGCGACGATCAGGTCAATCTCGGCGCTGGTGATCTCGAACGGCGGGGTGTAGCGCAGCGAATTCTCGCCGCCGTGGATCACGTTGATCCCGTTCATTCGCAGATACTCCTCGGTCGAGCCCTCGCCATAAGCCTTGTAGCGTCGTGCATCCAGTTCGACCGAAAACAGCAGCCCGGTGCCCTGGACCCGGGTGATGCGGCCGCCGAGCTCGTCTTTGAGGCGACCGAACTTGGTGAGAAACTCTTTCCCCCGCTCGACGATGTTGGCGCGCAGTTCCGGGGTCACCATGCCGAGCACCGTAATACCTACATCCAGTGCGCGCGGATTGGCGGTCATGGTGTTGCCGTAGACCCCTTTCCGATACAGCTCGGCGGCGCGCTGGTTCATGGCCAGCACCGACAGCGGGTACTGGCCGGCGTTGAGGGCCTTGGAGTAGGTTTCCAGATCCGGTCCGGGCAGGCCTTCGAAGCCCGGGTAGTCGACCACCGACAGGGTACCCTGGGCGCGCAGGCCGGCCTGGATCGAGTCCATCAGCAGCAGGGTGCGGTGCTGATCGCACAGTTCGCGGGCCAGCGCGTAGAACGCCGGTTGCAGGGCCGCACCCGGATTGCCTTCGCCCATCACCGGCTCCATGAACACCGCCTCGAAGAACACGCCTTCGCGGTCGGCCCGCTCGAAGGCCGCGCGCAGGGCGGCCTGGTCGTTGGGCGGGACGGTGACCAGGCTGTCGTCATCGCGAAACGAGGCCAGGTGACGGGCATAGGTGGGGCGAGTGGAATCCGAGTACCGTGCCGGCCGCTCGGTCCGGCCGTGAAACCCGCCGCTCAGCGACAGGCGCTGGATCCGGCAGCCGGCTCTTGGGCCGCCGGGATCGGTCATCAGCTTGGCGTTGATGTCGGCGATCCTTCCGGCCACGCTGACCGACTCCGAGCCTGAATTCATGCACAGGAAGCGCTCGAACGGACAGCCGTCTGCGCGACGATGGCCGATCTCGCGCCGGAGTGCTTCGATCAGGCGCAGATGGCTGAAGCTGGGGGTCATGACGTTGGCCATGACGTGCGGCTGGCTCATCGCCTGGATGATCTTGTCCGGCCCATGGCCGAAGCCGAGCATGCCGTAGCCGCCGGAATCATGCAGGACCGCGCCCTTGGCGGTGATGATCCAGGGACCGCGCCCGGCCAGGGCCACGTAGGGCTTGACCGCATCGTCAGCGTAGAAATTGACGAAACCGGCCTGCAGGGCATCGCGTTGTTCGGTCTCATCGGCCGCCACCAGGTCTGGATAGGCCGAGCGCCAGCACTGGATCACGCCCAGGGCATCGTCGACCGCCTGTTCCAGGCGCGGATCCTGCCCGGCAAAACGCTGGATGACCGCATCGGGCAGCCCGCGCGTCAATGGTTTGCCGCCGATGGTCCGCAATGGTTGCAGTTTCTCGAGAATCGACATGGATGCTCTCCCGAATGCATCTGTAGGTATCGCGCCATTCTAGCAAGACCCGGTTTGGCGGCTTGGGCTGCGGTGTCGGGGAGTGGTGGCTTCGACGCCGGTTGGGGTGGGGATGACCGCCTTCAGTTCGACGCGTGGCGAGGCCTTCAGGCGGTCATCCCCACCCCAACCGGCTGGATGCTGTGACAAGTGGCAGGGTTTATGCCCCGATCGAAGTCAAGAAAGCCCGAACCCTGACCGAATCCTGAGCGTGGCGGTGGGGAGGCGCCGCTGAAGGCCTCGCCACGCGTCGAACTGAAGCGGCGCCTCCCCGCCGCCACGCCGACGGAGCCACGGAATCTCGGGTTCCGGGTTCCGGGTTCCGGGTTCCGGGTTCCGGGTTC
>JBKHEF010000019.1:0-43071 GCA_046540955.1 Wenzhouxiangella sp. | reverse complement strand
GCGGGACGTCCGGCACTACCCGATCAGCCACCACCCCCCGATCTGCCGTCGGAGGAGGCGGGACGTCCGGCACCACCCGATCAGCCACCACCACCCGATCAGCCATCAAAACTTTCAGGGAAGGAGGAAGCTCAGGCCCTGGCTGACAAAGTGGGCGACGATCAGGCTGCCGGCAAACGAGAATACCGCGTGTGGGCCGGTCAGACCGGTCACGCTACTGTAGCCATGGAACATCAGCCAGACCATCCAGACCAGTACCGCCAGCAGCGGCAGCCCGAAGGCGGTCAGGATGAAGGCATCGGCCATGTAGGCGGCGTCGGCGATGACCTGGCCGGGCTGGCTGGGCATCGCGGCGATCAGGTCGGCCGTGAGCTGGCGGATACGCTCGCCGGTCGGCGGGAAGGCCAGATACAGCACCGACAACAGCAATGGCCAGCGCGCCAGCGCCTGGGCGCCTATCAGGTCGATAGCCCTGAATGGGCCGTCTGTCAGCCAGCGCCCGGCAACCAGCAGGCAGATCGCCAGGGTCAGCCAGTTGATCAGCGCCTGCCCGACCAGACGAACGGGTCCGCTTTCAGCAAGAAAATGGAGACTCAGAACGCCATCGGTCTGGAGACCGGTGGCCGCGGCCAGCAAGGCGGTCAGCAACAGCCCCGCCATGCCGGGCAGCAGTGCCTGTCGGCCAGTCAGCAGGTCGAATGGGCGAAACAGCCAGAGGGTGATCCGGGCCATTCAGAAATCGTCGTCGAGAAAGGCTTCGTAGTCCGGCAACTCGCTGTCTTCGCCGAAAATCTCGAAGTTGCGCCGCTGCAGGTAGCCGTCACGGATGAACAGATAGGGGTCAAAGGCCTCCTCGATGCGCTCATCGAGCGGCAGCAGGCCGGCCCGGATCTGGACCACATCCAGCGCCAGGACACCGTACGAGCCTTGCTTGCGCACGCCGTCGAGGACCGGGTTGACGAAGCTGTCGCCGTAAAAGCCGATGCCATCGCGCAGCGTCGAGGGGCCGGCGAACGGCAGCATCAGGTAGCGCGAGTCTTCCCAACCCCAGGTGGCCAGGGTCATGCCCAGGTCGGCGTCTTGATCCGGCATGTCGGCGCGACTGGCCAGGTCGAAGACCCCGCCGATGCCGTAGACCGTATTGACAAAAAAGCGCTCGAAATGGGCCAGGCTTTCGCCCGGCCGCCCCTGCAGCAGCAGGTTGAGGATGACCACCGGTGAGCGCAGGTTGTCGAAGAAGTTCGTGATGCCGGTGCGGACCGGGGCCGGTGTGACGGTCTGGTAGCCGCGCGCCACCGGTCTCAGGACCGCGCGATCCGCCGTGCGGTTGAAGGCATAGACCTGGCGGTTGAACGGCTCCCAGGGATCGGCCGGCGAGCGCTCTTCCGGCGGTGGTGCCGAGGTGGTGGCGCAGGCGCTCAACAGCAGCGCAGCCAGCCCGGCGGCCGCAGTCCGGGTCAGGCGCAGCATTGTCCGTCCTCCTCCTCAGCGTCAAAATCGACCTCACGCCAGCCCAGCAGCGGCCCGATCTGGCTGAGCGAGGCCAGCACGCACAGCGCGCGCGGCACGTTGATAAAACGAATCTCCGTCCCGTTCTGCTCGGCCCAGCAGCGCCATTCCAGCAGCAGGGCCAGGGCGCTGGTATCGGCGCGCTCGACGGCGGCCAGGTCGATCAGTGACGGCAGGCCCTGGCGGCGCCAGGCCAGGCTCTGGCGATACAGCTCGGGCACCTGGCGGCTGGTCAGCGACCCGTCCAGCGCAACCCGGCCCTGGGCATCGGTCTTCAATCCTCGACCTCCAGGGCAATTTCGCCGGCTTGCAGACGGGCCAGCATGCGCTCGAAGCCGTCACGCCTGATTTCCTCGCCGATCTGGCCGCGGAAGGTGGCGACATAGGAAATCCCTTCGACGATGACGTCGAACACCCGCCATTGACCGTCGCTGAGGCGCAGCACGTAGTCAACGGGCGCCTGTTCGCCCGAATCCAGCGCCAGCCGGGTCCGGACCCGGGTGGCCCGTTCGCTGTTATCACCGGCCAGGGGCAGGATCTCGACCTGGTCGCGGCTGCGGAATTCCAGCAGGCCAGTGGCATAGTTGCGCATCAGCACGTTCGACAGCGCCTCGGCGAAAGCCTCGATCTGCTCCCGCTCGAGGCTGCGGCCATGCCGGCCCAGGACCAGCCGGGCCGAATAGACCGTATCCAGCCGCGGCAGCAGTCGGGCACGCAACTCCTCGTGCAGCAGTTCGGGGTCCTGCTCGAACGCGCTGCGGTTGGCCTCGATCAGGGTGAACAGCTCGCCGGTGGTCTCACGGACCAGCTCCAGCGGGTCGCCCGGATCGGCCAGAACGGGCGATGTGCTTGCCAGCACCAGCAGCAGGCTGAAGAGGGTGCGCATCAATTGTCTCCTTCTTCGCTATTGAACAGGTAGCGGCTGATCAGTTGTTCCAGGACCAGGGCTGAATTGGTCAGCAGGATACTGTCCCCGTCGGCCAGCACTTCGGGCGAGCCGCCCGGCTCGAGGCTGACGTATTGATCGCCGAGAATGCCGGCGGTGACGATCGAGGCCGAAGTGTCTTCGGGCAACTCATCGAACTGATCGGCGATACGCAGGGTCACCCGCGCCTCGAAGGTGGCCGGATCGAGCTCGATGCGCTCGACCGAACCGACCGTGACCCCGGCCATGTTGACCTTGGCCCGGGGCTTGAGGCTGCCGATATCGGAAAAGTGGGCGCTGACGTGGTAGCTGCCGCCTGCCACCACGCCGCGATCGGTGGCCTGCAGGGCGAGGAAGACGAGCGCGGCAACGGCCAGCAGCATGAACAGGCCGGCGGTCAGTTCGATCTGGTGGGAAGATTTCATCTGGGTGAGGGTTCCGGAGTCACAGCATCAGGGCAGACAGAACGAAGTCGACGAACAGGACGACGATGGCGGTGGCGATCACGGTCTGGGTCGTGGCCAGGGCGACCCCCTCGCCGGTCGGACGCGCGGTCCAGCCGTAGAACACGGCCAGCCAGGCCGCGATCAGGCCGAAGATGACCGACTTGAGCATGCCGTGCCCGAAGTCCCGTCCCAGCTCGACCGAAGTCTGGATATTGCCCCAGAATACCAGCGAATCGGTACCCATCAGGAAGACCGCATAGACCACGCCGCCGAGCAGGGCGGTGACGTTGAAAATCAGCACCAGCGCCGGCACCGCGATGATCCCGGCGATCAGGCGTGGCTGAATGATCCGCTCGAGCGGATCGATCGCCATCAGGTCGAGCGCATCGAGCTGCTCGGTGGCCCGCATCAGGCCGATCTCGGCGGTGATCGAGGTACCGGCGCGGCCGGCAAACAGGATTGCGGTCAGGACCGGGCCGAGCTCGCGGAACAGCGACAGCGACAGCAGCGTGCTGGTGGCATCGGCTGCGCCGAAGCGGGCCAGGGCGTCGTAGGACTGCAGGGTCAGGACCAGGCCGACGAAGAACCCGCAGGTGACGATGATGACCAGTGAGCGGACACCGGCAAAGTAGATCTGGCGCAGGGTCTCGGCCAGTTGCAGGCGGGTAAAGCGCATGCGCGAGACGACCTTGCCCAGGAACAGCCCGGCCCGGCCGATCTGGCGCAGCGATTCCACGGGGCCGCGACCCGGTACGGCCGGCGCGCTCACCGCTGCTCCCCGCACAGCAGGTCACTGGCGATGTCCGGGGCCGGGTAATGAAACGGCACCGGCCCGTCGGGTTGGCCGCGCATGAACTGCTGGACCAGTTCGTGCTCGCTGGCGGCCAGTTCCTGCGGGCTGCCGCTGGCGATCAGGCCGCGCTCGGAGATGATGAAGCAGACATCGGCCAGCCGGGCCACTTCGTCGACATCGTGGGTGATGACCACGCTGGTGGTGTCCTGGACATCATTGACCTCGCGAATCAGGCGCAGCGACACGCCCAGCGATATCGGATCAAGCCCGGCGAAGGGTTCGTCGTACAGCATGATGTCCGGATCCAGCGCCATCGCCCGGGCCATGGCCACGCGCCGGTTCATGCCGCCGGACAGCTCGCGCGGATACATCTCGGCGGCGCCGCGCAGGCCCACGGTCTGCAGCTTGATCAGGACCAGCCGCCGGATCAGCGTTTCGGGCAGGTCGGTATGCTCGCGCAGCGGCAGGGCGACATTGTCAAAGCAGGTCAGGTCGGTAAACAGTGCGCCGTTTTGCAGCAGCACGCCCAGGTTGCGCCGGAAGCGACCCAGGTCACGACCTTTCAGGGTATCGACCCGCGTCTCGCCGACCCAGACCTCGCCGGCATCGGGCCGGATCTGGCGGGTGATCAGGCGCAAAACGGTGGTCTTGCCGGCCCCGCTGGGGCCCATGACCGCGCTGACCCGGCCGGCCGGAATGTCGAGGCTGAAATTTTCCAGAATGGTCCGGCCGCCCAGGCGCACGGTCACATCGCGCAGCGCTACTGCCGTCTTTCGGGCTTGTCCATCGACCATGCGGGGTTCCCAACGTCCTCAACAACACGTCTGACCGATGTCAGAGGCGCAAGTTTAGCCTTCCGGCCTGTCATGAAACAGTGACAGAGGTCACGGAGCGAGGATTCAGATGTCGGTATTTCAGAGAATGTAACGACTGAGATCCTCGTTGCCGGCCAGGTCGGCCAGTGACTCATCGACCCCGGCGGCATCGATTTCCAGGGTTTCGCCGGAGCGGTCGGGGGCGCTGAACGAAATCTCTTCGAGCAGACGCTCGAGCACCGTGTGCAATCGGCGTGCGCCGATGTTTTCGGTCGACTCGTTGACCGCGAAGGCAATCTCGGCCAGGCGGGTGATGGCCTCGTCGGCAAAGCGCAGTTCGACGCCTTCGGTGGCCAGCAGGGCGCGATACTGTTCGGTCAGCGAGGCATCGGGCTCGGTCAGGATGCGCTTGAAGTCGTCGACCGACAGGGCGCGCAGCTCGACCCGGATCGGCAGCCGCCCCTGCAGCTCCGGCACCAGGTCCGACGGCTTGGCGACATGGAAAGCGCCGGAGGCGATGAACAGCATATGGTCGGTCTTGACCGCGCCGTAGCGGGTGTTGACCGTGCAGCCTTCAACCAGCGGCAACAGGTCGCGCTGGACGCCCTCGCGCGAGACTTCGCCGCCGCCGTGGCCCTCGGAGCGGCGCGCGACCTTGTCGATCTCGTCGAGAAAGACGATGCCGTTCTGCTCGGCCATGCTGACGGCCTGCTGCTTGACCTCTTCATCGTTGATCAGGCGCGCGGCCTCTTCCTCGATCAGAACGGGGATGGCGTCCTTGACCTTCATCTTGCGTTTCTGCTTCTTGGCTCCCGACAGGCTGGAGAACATCTGCTGCAGCTGGCTGGTCATTTCTTCCATGCCCGGCGGAGCCATGATTTCCACCCCGATGTTCATCGCCACGTCGATCTCGATCTCGCGCTCGTTGAACTCGCCGTTGACCAGCTTGGTGAACATCTTGCGCCGGGTCTCGGAGTGCTGCTCTACCGGTTCTTCGGGGGCATTGGCAAAGCCCGAGGACTGGCGGCGCGGCAGCAGGATGTCGAGCACCCGCTCGATGGCAGCGTCCTCGGCCCGCGGCCGGACCTTGGCCATGGCGTCCTCGCGCGCCATCTTGACCGCGGTTTCGACCAGGTCGCGCACGATCGACTCGACGTCCTTGCCGACGTAGCCGACCTCGGTGAACTTGGTTGCCTCGATCTTGATGAACGGGGCGTTGGCCAGCGCGGCCAGGCGGCGGGCGATCTCGGTCTTGCCCACCCCGGTCGGGCCGATCATCAGGATGTTCTTCGGCGTGATCTCGGGCCGGAGTTTCTCGTCGACCTGCAGGCGGCGCCAGCGGTTGCGCAGGGCAATGGCCACGGCGCGCTTGGCCGCCGACTGGCCGATGATGTGCCGGTCCAGTTCCTGGACGATTTCGCGGGGGGTCATCTGGGACATGGCAGTAATCAGCTTCCTTGCGCGGTCTCGAGGGTCTCGACGGTCACGCTGTCGTTGGTGTAGATGCAGATTTCACCGGCAATCTGCAGGGCCTGGCGGCAGATCGTTTCGGCATCGAGCTCGGTGTGGCGCAGCAGGGCGCGGGCGGCGGCCTGGGCGAAGGGGCCGCCCGAGCCGATGGCGATCAGTCCTTGTTCCGGCTCGATGACATCGCCGTTGCCGGAGATGATCAGCGAGGCTTCGGTATCGGCGACCGCCAGCAGGGCTTCCAGCCGCCTGAGCAGGCGGTCGGTGCGCCAGTCCTTGGCCAGCTCGACGGCCGCGCGGGTCAGGTGGCCCGAATGCATCTCAAGCTTGGACTCGAAGCGCTCGAACAGGGTGAAGGCATCGGCCGTGGCGCCGGCAAATCCGGCGATCACCTGGCCCTTGTAGAGCCGGCGGACCTTGCGGGCGTTGGCCTTCATCACCGTGTTGCCCAGCGTGACCTGGCCATCACCGGCAATCACGACCTGGTGGCCGCGGCGGACCGAAACGATGGTCGTGCCGTGAAACTGTTCCATGAAAACTGGCCTGAGATGCGTGCGTGAAATCCGAACGTGGGGGCGAAAGGGCGATCTGGCAAGCGCTCAGCGGGGCTTTTTGGCCCGCGGGTGGGTTTCGTCGTAGACCCTGGCCAGATGCTGAAAATCGAGGTGGGTGTAGATCTGGGTGGTTGACAGGTTGGCGTGGCCGAGCAGTTCCTGGACGGCTCTCAGATCGCCGGAAGACTCGAGAATGTGCGAGGCAAAGGAGTGGCGCAGCTGGTGCGGGTGGACGCGCTGGTCCAGGCCCTGGCGCTGCGACCAGTAGGCCACCCGTTTTTGAATGGCGCGGGTGGTCAGCGGTTTGCCGCCCAGCCCGGTAAAGATGCGCGGCTGGCGGCCATCGTCGATGGAGCAATGGATGGTCCGCCAGCGTTCCAGGGCGGCCTTTGCGTGGCGACCGATCGGCACCAGGCGTTCCTTGCGACCCTTGCCCATGACCCGGACCATGCCCTCGCCGAGGTCGACCTGGTGCCATTCCAGACCGGCCAGCTCGCTCAGGCGCAGGCCGGCGCCGTAGAACAACTCCAGCATCGCCCGGTCGCGCACTCCGAGATCACTGTCGTCGGGGATGTCGAGCAGGGCCATGACCTGGTCGATGTCCAGCGTCTCGGGCAATCTGCGGCGCACCTTGGGGGCGCGCACTCCCTGGGTCGGGTCGTCGCGGCACTCGCCGCGCTGGCGCAGAAAGCGAAACAGGCGCCGCAGCGCCGACAAGCGTCGCTGGATGCTGCGCGGGCTCAGGCCCCGGCGGTGCTCGGCGGCGGCAAAGGCCCGGATTTCGGGCTCGCCGATCTGGCCGATGTCGTCCAGGCCGCGCCCACCACACCAGCGGGCGAAGGCCTCGAGGTCGCGCCGGTAGGCCTCCAGCGTGGCCGGACTGACAGCCGCACCCAGCTGATCGATAAAGCCCGCCACGACCCGGGCCAGCCCGGGCGGGACTGGCTGATCAGGCGCGCTTGCGATCGTCCCACTCCGCAAGCTTCAGCCGCCAGGCGATGGTGTTGCCGAGCAGTTCCAGAAACAGCGTGCCGATGGCGGGATGGAAGCGATCCTCGCGCTCGGCGCCGACCGCCAGCAGGCTGTCGCCGGCCACTGGCACCAGGGCGCACGAGCCAATGGCCGGTTGGGCCTCGGGGAACAGGATGGCCAGCTTGCCACGGGTCAGCCGGCCGCAGTAGGTCTGGCCGCCGGCGATCATCTGCTCGAGCCAGTCGGGCAGGTCACGCGCATGCACCACCACGCCGGGATGGCCGTTCAGTTCCGGCAGCGCCTGGGTCAGGTGGAGGCGGACCGCATCGGCCTTGAAGTCGTCGGCCAGGCGGACAAGCATGCCATCGACAAAAGCCTGCGGCGTTTCGCTGCTCATCAGTTCCAGGGTCAGCTGATGCAGGCGCTGCATCAGTTTTTCATTCTCACCGGCGATCGCGGTCAACTGGCGCAGCTTCTGTTCCAGCTGCTCGTTGTGCCGGCGCAGCCGCACGATCTTGTGCTGGACCAGCGAGGTGGCCTCGGTGGGTTCAGGCAGGTCCAGGGTATCGATCAGGTCGGGAAACCGGCACAGCAGGTCCGGATGGCGGCGCAGCCATTCGGCTACCTGTTCCGGGGTCAGCGGATCTTGTTCGCTCATATCAGCAGGGTTCCGTCAAAGACCCGGCGGGCCGGGCCGGTCATCCACAGCGGGTCGTCGTCGCCGGGCCAATCTATCACAAGGCGTCCCCCCGGCTGGCGGATCTCAACCGGCGTGGTGACCCGGCCGGTGCGGATCAGGAAGGCGGCCGTGGCGCAGGCGGCGCTGCCGCAGGCCCGGGTCGGGCCGACCCCGCGTTCATGCACCGAAAGCTCAACCCGACCGGTCGCCGGATCGACCACCGCGAAGCTGACGTTGACACCGGCTGCGAAGGCCGGGTGCCGGCTCAGGGCTGCGGCCGGCTCCGCGACCAGTGCCGCCGGCGGCGGAGCGTCCAGCAACAGGATGAGGTGGGGGTTGCCCATCGAGACCAGGCCGATGGCTTGCAGCCCCGGGTGTTCGCCGAGTGTCTCGGTGACCAGCCCGGTCAGGGTCAGGTCCGGGGCCAGGCCGACTGCCTCGGCACCGAAGCGCGGATGGCCCATGTTGGCCCGGATGCCATCGCTGCCGCGGTTGTCGACTTCGACCCGCCCGGCGGGTGTGGCGAGGACGAATTGCCGGCGACCGGGTTGCTCGTCTTCAAGCCAGCGGGCGATGGCGCGCATGCCGTTGCCGCACTGGCTGGCCGGGCTGCCGTCGCGGTTGTAGATCCGGACCTGGCAGTCGGCCCCATCGTCGGTCAAGGGGGCGAGGATGAGCAACTGGTCGAAACCGATGCCGGTGTGGCGATCGGCCAGGGCGCGAATCCGCTCGGGGGCAGGGTCGGCCAGGCCGTCGCGCCGGTCGAGCAGGACAAAATCGTTGCCCAGTGCCTCGAGCTTGGTAAAGCGCAGGCCGCTGCTCACGCCGGGGCGGCGGGGACAAAGCCGCTGGCCATCCAGTGGCGCTCGGTGGGTCGGCTCAGGCGCAGGAAATCCAGGCCGGCGCGCTCGTACTGGCTGCGAACTTCCTCGATCGTCCAGGCGGCCAGCAGGCTGTTGTAGAAATCCTGGCGCAGGATCTCGGGCGCGCCGGCGGCGTGCTCGTCGACCAGCCAGCGGGCGCGTGCGATCGAGTCGGGGCGATGCAGATCCATGATCTGGACGTAGCTGCCCGGGCCGGCCAGTTCGCCGATGGTCTGCCACAGCGTCATCGGGTCGGGCAGGTGATGCAGCAGGCTGTTGGAGACGACGGCCTCGAACGGGCCCTGCAGGCCGTGCTCGGGCAGGCGGGCGCAGACCAGTTCAATGCGCTCGGCACAGTCTGTGGCGGCAACCGCCTGGTCGGCCAGGGCGAGCATGTTGGGCCCGGCATCGAGCCCGACGATGCGCCAGCCGGGCAGGGCCCGGGCCAGGCGCAGGCAGATATCGCCGGGTCCGCAACCCAGGTCGACCAGCCGCCCGGGCGGCTGCCCGGCCAGGCGCTCGGCCACGGCCGTGGTGAACAGGCTGTTGGGCTCGGCGAAGTCAGCCTCGGCATAGGCGCGCGCCTGGGCCGGCTCGTCCATCAGTTCAGGTTCCGGAATTCTGTCCATCGTCGCGTTGTTCTTCCTGATCGGGCTGCGGGACCGGGTCGGCGGGCAGGTAAAGGTCGTCTTTCAGGCCACAGCCGGCGAGCATTCCGGCGCTCAGCAGGGCAGCGAGAATCAGCGGTACACTTGGGCGCATGGCATCGCAATCACGTCAACTTCTGGAGACCGTCGTGCGCGAAACCGGGCCGGATCCGCAGCATGCCGTGGTCTGGCTGCACGGGCTTGGCGCGGACGGCAACGATTTCGTCCCGATTGTACCGCACCTGAGCAGCGCGGCCCGCCGGCCGGTGCGGTTCGTGTTTCCGCATGCGCCGGTCCGTCCGGTCACCGTCAATGGCGGCATGGCGATGCGCGCCTGGTACGACATTCTTGGGCTTGAGATCGACCGCGACCAGGACAGCGCCGGCATCCAGGCCTCACTGGAGCAGGTCGGTGCTCTGCTCGATGAGCAGGTCAGGCTGGGCATCGCGCCGGAAAACATCATTCTGGCAGGGTTTTCCCAGGGTGGTGCCATCGCGCTGCGGCTGGGGCTGACGCGGCGGCCGGCACTGGCCGGCATCATGGTGCTGTCGGCCTACCTCCTCGATGCCGGGCGGCTGGCCCAGTGGGCCACGGTCGAATCGCGCCCGGTGCCGATTTTCATCGGCCATGGCAGCCATGATCCGGTGGTCCCGGTCCAGCTCGGCCAGCGCAGCGCCGAGCAGCTCACTGCCGCCGGGCATGCGGTGGACTGGCAGACCTGGCCGATGCCGCACTCGGTGTGCCCGGAGGAAATCGCGGCCATCGATCGGTGGCTGGAGCGTTGCTGGGCGTGAGCGAGGGTTTGCGGGTGCTGGTTGTCGATGACGAGCAGCCGGCGGTTCGGCGACTGCAACGCCTGCTCGCGGATCAGGAGGATGCGCACTGCGTTGGCGCCGTTCACAATGCCGAGCAGGCCTTCGCGGCCTGCGAGCGCCTGCGCCCGGATGTGGTCCTGATGGATGTGGAGATGCCCGGTATCGACGGGGTCGAGGCCGCCCGGCGGCTGCAGGCCCAGGCAAGGCCACCGGCGATCGTGTTCGTGACCGCCTTCGAGCGTTACGCGGTCGAGGCGTTTGATCTGCAGGCCGTGGATTACCTGGTCAAGCCGGTGCGCGCCGAGCGTCTGGCCCGGGCCCTGGAGCGCGCGGCGGCCGCGCGAGCGTCGGAGAACCCGCGACCGGCAACGCTGAGCGCGCGCCTGGGTGAGCGCCTGCTGGCCATACCGGTGGCCGACGTGCGTCTGCTGCAGGCCGAAGACAAGTACACCTGCGTCCATCACCTCGGTGGTGAGGCGCTGATCGAGGATTCGCTGCTCAGCCTCGAGGAGCGTTTCGGTGACCGCTTTGTCCGCGTCCATCGGTCCGCGCTGGTTTCGCGTGCGCATCTGCGGGCCTTGTATCGCGACCAGGCCGGCCATGAACGGGTCGAGATCGATGATTGTCCGGTTCGGCCCGAGGTCAGCCGGCGCAATCTGGCCGCGGTCCGCCAGGCGGTCAAGGGACAAGACACTTGAATGGTTGAAGGAAAAGCAATGCTTCGATTGGCTACCCGAAAGTCGCGCCTGGCGCTGTGGCAGACCGAGTATGTCGCCGCTGAGTTGCGGCGCCATCATCCCGCCATCAGCGTCGAGTTGCTGCCGCTCAGCACTCGCGGCGACGAAGTGCTGGACCGCTCGCTGTCCGAGATCGGCGGCAAGGGCGTTTTTTTAAAGGAGCTTGAGCGCGCGCTGCTCGACGGTCAGGCCGACATTGCGGTCCATTCGCTCAAGGATGTGCCGGCCGAATCGCCGCCGGGACTGACCCTGTCGGTGGTCATGCCGCGTGGCGACTGGGCCGACTGGTGGCTGACCGCCGACGGGCGCACGCCCGACGAACTGCCGTCCGGGGCCAGGGTCGGCACCTCGAGTCTGCGCCGCCAGAGTCAGCTGTTGCGCCAGTATCCGGACCTCGAGGTGGTGCCGATCCGCGGCAACGTGCAGACCCGGGTCGGCCTGATGACCAGCGGCCAGGTCGATGCGGTGATCCTGGCCGCTGCCGGCCTGCAGCGGCTGGATTTCCCGCTGGACCATTTCATGCCGCTGGGGCCGCCGGGTTTCATTCCCGCCCCGGGGCAGGGCGTGATCGTGACCCAGTGTCGGGCCGATGATGCCGCTACCCAGGCCTTGCTGGCCCCGCTGGGCTGCCCGGATACTGCCGACCAGGTCGCGGCCGAAAGGGCCGTGGTGGCCACACTCGGCGGTGATTGCCGCATGCCACTGGCGGCCCTGGCCCGGATCAACGGGGAGGACCAGCTTGTCCTGCATGCCCGCTTGTGCAGCCCCGACGGCCGCGCGGCGGTGGAGCGGATCGTCGAGGGTAACCGGCAGCACGCCCATGCGCTGGGCTGCGAGGCCGGCCGTTACCTGCTCGCGCACGGCGGGCGGGACATCATTGATGCACTGCCAACTTGAGGCGAGGGAAAAAAAACTGACATCTGGGGTAGACAAGACGGCATGGTGGTGGCATAGTGCGCAGCAAGTGCAGTATGCGGGGGTCGAGATTCCAGTTCGCTTTCCGGGTGCCGTCTACGACCTTCTCAGTCGAGGTGCGTCCCCCTACTGCCAACGCCAACACGCAAGCCCCCAGCACTTTGGCGGGGTTGGTCAGGCACCCGGAATCTCTTCAAGAAAGCCTGCCACTCGGCAGGCTTTCTGCTTTAACAGGCCATGAATTCCGAAACCCTTGTCCTGGTTACCCGATTCGGCCCTGAAGGCGACCGGTTGGCCCGGATCCTTTCGGACAAGGGTCTGCCTGCGGCACACTTCGCGCCGGTCGAGCTGGCCGGTCCGGAAGATCCGGCGGCATGTCGCGCGCGACTGCTCGCCCTGCTGCCTTGCGACCGTCTGATCGTGCCGTCGGCTGAAGCCTTGCGCCAGGCGGTTGTGCTGGTCGGCGTGGTGCCGCTGGCCGAGCTTCCGTTGATCGTCCCCGGCGCGGGAACTGCCCGGGCCGCGCGCGAGCTGGGCTTTGTCGATGTCAGCTATCCGGACCGCGGCGGGACCAGCGAGGATATTCTCGATCTGCCTCAACTGGATGCGGTCGATGGGCTGAAGGTACTGGTGCTGGCCGCTGCAGGCGGGCGCCGGGACATTGGTCGCGAGCTGGCCCGGCGCGGCGCCACAGTAGAGCGTTTGCATGTCTATCGACGCCTGCCGGCAGACCCGCCGGCGGGGTTGGAAAGCCGACTGCTCGCCTGCACCGATCCGGTCACCCTGCTGGCCAGCGGCGGTGCGCTGGCCGGACTCGAAGCGGCGCTGGGTCCGGCGGCCTGGTCGCATCTGCTCACCGGCTTGATGGTTGCCCCGTCGGCGCGGGTGGCGGTGCTGGCGCGCGCGGCCGGTGCGGATCGGGTCGAGACGGCGACCGGTGCCGATCACGCAGCAATGCTGCAGGCACTGGCGCTGGCGCGCCGCGACCTGGGCGTTTGCGTTACCCTTGGCTGAGCGACGAGGAGTCCACGAGCATGAGCAGCCCCGAGGACCACAACAAGGACCATCAGGCAGCGCCGGAAGCATCCGCTCCGGTCGCTGAGTCGAGCGTATCCGAAGCACCGCCGAGCCAGAGCGGAACACCCCCGCCGGTGGTCGAGCGCCGCGCAGGCGGAGTGGTCGCTGGTCTGGCGCTGGTGGTGGCCCTGGCCGCACTCGGTTTGAGCGGCTGGCTGGCCTATCAGGACTATCTGCAACCGGCCGAGGCGCCGGCAAGCGATCCCGACCCGGCGATTGCCGAGCACGCGGCCGCACTCGAGGCCCTGGAGGCGCGTCTTGCAGCACTGAACGCCGAACTGGCCGCGCTGGATTCGCGTCAGCAGACCGACAGCGATCAACTGGGCCGGCTGGTGGCCCGCAGTGACGCCCGCGAGAGCCAGCTGGCCGGGCTGGAACAGGGCCTCGGCCGGGTTGATGAGCGCACCACCAGCATGATTCGCCAGATCGAGCAGCTCGAACAGGTCCAGGCCGAACGTACCGGGACGGTGGCTGACCTGCAGCGCCGGCTGGAGGCCGCCATTGAACAGCTCGACGCCCGCGGCGACCTCCAGCGCGAGATCGATCGTGATCTGCGCCGCCAGATGCTGATGCTCGAAGCCGCCGGCCTGTTGCGGGTCGGTCAGGACTTCGCCGAGCTGCAGGGACAGATCGGCCAGGCCCGACAGGCCTTCGAGCGGGCCCGCAGCCGGCTGGCGGCGATCGATGATCCGCGCCTCGAACAGGTCCGGCGCACTCTGGCCGGTGAAATCGAGGCCCTGGCTGGCCATGCGGCGCTGGATGTCGATAGCGAAGCGGCGCGCCTGCAAAGGCTGGCCCAGGAGAGCCGCGAGTGGCCGCTGCAGCTGCCGGGTTCAGCACCGCCTGCTGATCAGGCCGAGCAGCCCGAGGGCTGGCGTGGCCGGTTGGGCCAGACCTTCGGGGCGCTGGTCAGGGTCGAGCGGCGCGATGAGCTCGGGCGCGACGCCGGGCAGTTCGAGGCCGCGCGCGAAGCGCTGGGGCTGCGGCTGCTGGCTGCGGAGCTGGCACTTTTGCGCCGCGATGGCGAGGAACTGGCGCGGCAGACAAGCGCGGCGATCGGGCTGCTGGACGCCTGGTTCGATGGCGAGGCCGAGGTGGTCAAGTCTGCGCGCGCCGCGCTCGAGCGGTTGGCCGGGCTGGACCTGACGCCTGATCCGCCAGAGCTGGGCGCTGCCCTTGAGGCGCTGCTCGCGCGGCTCGAGACGTCGTGAAAAAGCTGGCCCTGATTGTTGCCTGCCTGGTCGCCCTGGCGCTGGCGGCTCTGCTGGCACCAGCGCTGCTGGACAACCCGGGCCGGGTCGTGATCGATCTTGGCGCCTGGCGCCTGGAGATGTCGGTGCTGGTGCTCGCCGGGCTGGTGCTTGCCCTGTGGATCGGCCTGTCGCTGATCATCGCGCTGTTCCGCCTGCCGGGCCGGGCGGTTCGCCGGGCGCGGGCGGCACGCAGCCGCCGCCAGCTCGAAAACGGGTTCCTGGCCCTGGCCGAAGGCGACTGGCGCCAGGCCGAACGGCATCTGCAGCGCGCCCTGGACCATCGTCCTTCAACGGCCGGCTACCTGGCCGCTGCCCGGGCCGCCGAGGGCCAGGCCGATGCCGCAGGCCGCGACCGCTGGCTGGCGCTGGCCGATGGCCGCTTCGGTCGGCGGCACTTTGCCACCGGACTGGCGCGGGCACGGATGCTGGTGGCCGAGGGCCGCGCGAGCGACGCGATTCCGGTGCTCGAGCGTCTGCATCTCAGGAAGCCGGGCCACCAGGGTGTGCTTCGCTTGCTGCTGCAGGCGTACCAGGATGCCGGGCGCTGGCGTGATCTGCGTCTGCTCACGCCGGCGTTGTTCAAGGCCGATATCGTCGATGCACGGCGGCGTGATGAGTTGGCCGTCCATGCCGGGGTTCGCGAGCTTGAACAGACCGAGCATGTCGCGGCGCTGGAATCGGCCTGGCGCGCGCTGCCACGACGCCAGCGCAGCGAGCGCGATCTGGTGCTGGCCTACGCCCGTCGGGCGGCCGAGCTGGGCCGGGCCGGATTGGCCGGCGCGCAGCTCAAGCGGCTGCTCGATACGGACCTCGATAGCGAGGCGCTGCGGGTCTATGCCCTGGTCGAGGGTGGTGACCGGCCGGGCCGCATTCGCGACTGCCGGCGCTGGTTGCAGGATCATCCCGACCATCCCGGTCTGCACCTGGCGCTGGGTATGATGCTGTTGGATGAACGCGACTACGATGAGGCTCGCGGCCACCTGGAAAAATCCTTGGCGCGGCAACCCGATGCGGAGGCCTACGCGCTGCTTGGCCGGATTCTGGACCGATCCGGTCGCCTTGAGGCCGCGGCCCAGTGCTATCGCAACGCCTTGCGCATCAAAAGTGGCCGCAGCGCCCGGACGCTGCCGCCACCGGCCATCGATCAAGACACTGGCGCCGATGCCGAAGCCGGACCGCCGGCCGGTTGACTGACGAGGGGAACCCGCTCGACCCTGCACGGTCGAAAACCCCAGAACGGTTGATGACCGGATCAGTTCAACCAGAATCCATTGGGTGATCGGGCCTGCATTGGCAAGAAATCAACGGCAGGCTGCTATACTTGAAGGAATAATCGTTGGGAGTTTTGGATGAGTAATCAGCTTGTACCGAGCCATTTGCTGGCGCCTGCCGGAACCGGTTCGCTGGATGCCTACATCCAGGAAGTCAATCGGCTACCGGTCCTGAGCCTGGACGAAGAGCAGGATCTGGCACGCCGTTTTCGCGACGAAGATGATCTTGATGCCGCACGGCGCATGGTGATGGCCCATCTGCGGTTCGTGGTCCACGTGGCCCGGGGTTATGCCGGGTATGGTCTGCCGCTGGGCGACCTGATCCAGGAAGGCAATATCGGCTTGATGAAGGCGGTCAAGCGCTTCGACCCCGACCAGGGCGTGAGGCTGGTGTCGTTTGCCGTCCACTGGATCCGGGCCGAGATTCACGAATTCATCCTGCGCAACTGGCGCATCGTCAAGGTGGCCACCACCAAGGCCCAGCGCAAGCTCTTTTTCAACCTGCGCCGGCAGAAGAAGCGCCTGGGCTGGCTCAGTCAGGACGAGGTCAACCGGGTGGCCGAGGATCTCGGGGTCAAGCCCGAGGTGGTGACCGAAATGGAATCGCGTCTGTCCGGCCAGGACATCGGCTTTGATCTGACCAGTGACGATGATGAATCGTCCTACGTCGCCCCGGCGGCCTACCTTGAGGGTCTGACCGTGTCTCCGCATGAGGCGGTCGAGGCCCAGGACTGGGAGGATCATCACCACAACCTGCTGTTCGAAGGACTCGATCAGCTCGATGATCGCTCCCGTGACATCATCCAGAGCCGCTGGCTGGTCGATCCCAGGATCACCCTGCAGGAGCTGGCCGACAAATACCAGGTTTCGGCCGAACGCATCCGGCAGTTGGAATCGGCCGCGCTGAAGAAGCTCAAGGCCCGCTTCGAGGCCTGAATCGCACGCTGGGTCCCGGCGCGCGGTTCAGCGCCCGACCAGAATGGGCTCAGGCTCCAGCACGACTCCGAATTGCTGCTGAACCGACGTCGTAATCGCGTCGATCAGCTGCCCTAACTGAGCCGCCGTGGCACCGCCGCGGTTGGTCAGCACCAGTGCATGCCGGTGATAGACGGCCGCCTGGCCGATCGATTGTCCCTTCCAGTCCAACTGCTCGATCATCCAGCCGGCGGCCAGCTTGACCTGCCCATCGGGTTGTGGCCAGTGGGGCAGGTCGGGGTTGGCGGCCAGCAGGCGAGCAGCCACTGTGGCCGGAACCTGCGGATTCTTGAAGAAACTGCCGGCATTGGCCAGCCGGGCCGGATCGGGCAGGCGGTGGCGGCGCAGCCGCATGACTGCAGCGGCCACCTGCCGTGGTCCCGGTGCCTGGCCTCGATGGCCTCTTGCCAGGGCCTCGGCAAGACTCCGGTATTCAAGTCTGGGAAAAAACGCATGGTCCAGCACCAGGGTGATCGCGGTGACCAGAAAGCGGCCACGGTCACGGTCGCGGAAACGGCTGGCACGGTAGCCGAAGTTGCAGTCGGCTGCCGGCAGTTCGCGCAGCCTCGCGCTTGACCATTCCCAGACCGTGACCGATTCGAGTCGCTCGGCCAACTCGACCCCGTAGGCGCCGATGTTCTGGATCGGGGCCGCACCGACCGAGCCGGGAATCATGACCAGGTTTTCCAGGCCGTGCAGGCCGTGATCCATGGACCAGCGGACCAGCCGATGCCAGTTCTCGCCGGCGGCCACCCGCACCCGGCTGGTTTGCTCGCCGCGCTGCTCGACTTCGATCCCGCGCAGGCGGTTGACCAGGACAGTGCCGGGCCAGTCGGCGAGAAATACCGTGTTGGAGCCGCCGCCGAGCACCATCACTGGCGGGCGCAGGGTCAATTCGGGCAGTTGATCGAGGTGATCAAGAAAGACCAGCTCGGCAGTCCGGGCCGTCAGGCCGAACGTGCTCAAGTCCGCCAGGTTGGCGTTGAGCCTGCGTTCAGGCTGCGGCACGGGGCGCGCCGTTGCCCCAGGCACGGGTGCAGGCCCGAATCAGGCCGGGTCCCTCGTAGATGAAACCGGTATACAGCTGGACCAGGTCGGCGCCGGCGGCGTGCTTGGCCCTGGCGTCGGCGCCGGCGTGAACCCCGCCGGAAGCAATCAGCGGGAAGTCCGGCCCGAGCACCTCACGGGCCCGGGCAAGCACCCGGGTCGAAGCCTCCATCAGCGGACGGCCGCTCAGGCCGCCGGCCTCATCCGCCCGCCGGTGCCCGGCCACCGCACTGCGGTCCAGGGTGGTGTTGGTGGCGATCAGGCCGTCAAGGCCGGCCGCGCCGATGACCTCGAGCGCGGCGGCCAGCGCCGGGCCGGTCCAGTCCGGTGCGATCTTGAGCACAATCGGACGGTACATCTGGTGTGCCTGCTCCAGCCGGGCGCGGACCGTGGTCAGCTCGCTGAGCAGTTCCTTCAATGGGCCGGTATCCTGCAGCTCGCGCAGCTTGGGTGTGTTCGGGGAGGAAATGTTGACCGCCACGTAATCGCACCAGGGGTAGAGCTTTTCCAGGCAGACCCGGTAGTCGCCGGCGGCCTGGTCGGTCGGGGTGTCTTTCTGGCGCCCGATGTTGGCGCCGATCACGCCGTCGTAGCGCACCTGCTGCAGGCGTTCGGCGAGATGATCGACGCCCTTGTTGTTGAAACCCATCCGATTGATGATGGCTTCATGTTCCGGCAGGCGGAAAAGGCGTGGCCTGGGGTTGCCGGGTTGGGCCTTCGGGGTCACGGTGCCGACCTCGATGTGGCCGAAACCGAACACGCCCAGGGCGTCGATGAAATCCCCGTTCTTGTCGAACCCGGCGGCCAGACCGACCGGGTTGGGAAAGTCAAGTCCCATCAGCTCGACCGGGTAGTCCGGACGCGGGCCGGCGATGAGTCGACTCAGGCCGGTCAGCCGGCCGGCCTCCATGGCATGGACGGCGACCTCGTGGGCGGTCTCCGGGGCCAGCATGAACATGCCTTTTTTCAGCCACTGATACACGATTTTTGATCCCGATGAAGCGTGCCTAAAGATCGAACTTGATGCCCTGGGCCAGCGGCAGTTCGGTCGACCAGTTGATCGTGTTGGTCTGGCGGCGCATGTAGGCCTGCCAGGCGTCCGAGCCGGATTCGCGGCCGCCGCCGGTTTCCTTTTCTCCGCCGAAAGCGCCACCAATCTCGGCCCCGGAGGTACCGATATTGACATTGGCGATGCCGCAGTCCGAGCCGCGATGCGACAGGAAGTACTCGGCCGAACGCAGGTCGGTGGTGAAGATCGCCGAGGACAGGCCCTGGCGGACCTTGTTGTGAAGTTCCAGCGCTTCTTCCAGGGTCTTGTAGCGGATCACGTACAGGATCGGCGCGAAGGTTTCTTCCTGGACGATATCCCAGTGGTTTTCGGCCCGGATGATGGTCGGTTCGACGAAAAAGCCCTCGCCCTCGATCGCCACGCCGCCGGTCAGCACCTCGCCGCCGGCCTCGCGGGCGCGCTCCACGGCCTGCAAGAAGCGCTCGACGGCAGCCTGGTCGGTCAGCGGCCCCATCAGGGTGTCGGGCTTAAGCGGGTCGCCGATACGGACCTGCCGGTAGGCCTTGACCAGGCTTTCGCAGACCTCCTCGGCGATCGACTCATGAACAATCAGGCGGCGGGTGGTGGTGCAGCGCTGGCCGGCGGTGCCGACCGCGCCGAACACGATCGCCGGGATGGCCAGCTTCAGATCCGCGCTCGGGTCGAGGATGATGGCATTGTTGCCGCCCAGTTCCAGCAGGCTTTTGCCGAAGCGCCGAGCCACGCGCTCGCCGACCATGCGCCCGACCTGGCTGGAACCGGTAAACGACATCAGGGCGACCCGCTCATCGTCGATAAAGCGCCCGGCCAGTTCGTGGCCGGATTCCATGAACGAGGTGAATACCGGCGGGAGGTCGCTGTCGGCCAGGGCTTCGTTGACGATGTTCTGTACGGCTGCGCAGCACAGCGCACCCTTGGGCGACGGCTTCCACACCGTGGCGTTACCGCAGATCGCCGACAGCAGGGCGTTCCAGGCCCAGACCGCGACCGGGAAGTTGAACGCGGTGACCACGCCGACCACGCCCAGCGGATGCCACTGCTCGTACATCCGGTGGCCGGGGCGCTCGGAATGCATGGTCTTGCCATAGAGCATGCGTGACTGGCCGAGGGCGAAATCGCCGATGTCGATCATTTCCTGGACCTCGCCATCGCCTTCGGGCTTGATCTTGCCCATCTCCAGGGCCACCAGGCTGCCGAGCGGGTCCTTGTAGTCCCTGAGCGCGTCGGTGATCCGGCGCACGGCCTCGCCGCGGGCCGGTGCGGGCACCATTTTCCAGGCCGCGGCAGCCTCCTGCGCGGTGGTGATCACGCGCTCATAATCGGCGGCCGAGGCCGCGCTGATCCGGCCGATGGCTTGACCAGTGGCCGGGTTGATCGCCTCAAAGGCACGCTCCGGTGCGGGCTCTGCCCATTGTCCGGGGCCGAAGCAGGCGCCGGGTTGAAGCTCGGGAATGCCCAGTCGGGCGAGAATCTGCTGCTGCCTGTCCATGGGTGCCAGGCCTCCGTTTTTTGCCGTCTGTGATGCTCGGCATTATCGCATCGCCGCCAGCGGAGTGCTGGGCTGCCCATGCTATTCTTCGCGGCGACGGAGCATTCGGGTCGGGCATTCACGCTTCTGGCCGCATAACGCGAAACTAATTGATCGGGCTGCTGTCCAGAACAGTGTCCCGGTCGTCGGACAGGCGCAAGACATCAAGGCCAATGGGCGAACGGGAAGTTGATCAGCTGCTGGTAGAGCGGGTTCAGAAGGGCGACAAGCGGGCCTTCGACATGCTGGTATTGAAGTACCAGCACAAGATCATCAGCCTGGTGTCGCGCTATGTGTCCGATCACGCCGAGGCCATGGATGTTGCCCAGGACGCCTTCATCAAGGCGTATCGGGCGCTCAAGCGGTTCCGTGGCGACAGCGCTTTTTATACCTGGCTGTACCGGATTGCGATCAACACGGCCAAGAACCATCTGGTCGCCCAGAGTCGGCGGCCGCCGCAGTCGGACGTCGACGCCGGCGATGCCGAACAGTACCAGGTCGATTCGCGGCTCAAGGACCGCGCGTCCCCCGAACACGAATTGCTGCGGGAAGAGATCGAGCAGACCATTCATGATGCGATTGCCGATTTGCCGGAAGATTTGCGGGTTGCCATCACCCTGCGCGAAATGGACGGCATGAGTTACGAGGAAATTGCCACGACCATGGACTGCCCCATCGGCACCGTGCGTTCACGCATCTTCCGGGCCCGCGAAGCCATTGATCAGCGGCTCCGGCCGCTGCTCGACAACTATTGAGATGAAGCACGGAAACGACCATGACTGAAGTCAACCGCGAACAGCTTTCCTGCCTGATGGACGGCGAACTTGAGCGCCGGAGCTGCGATTTTCTGGTCCGTCGCCTGGCCACTGACCCGGCCCTGAGCGACCGCTGGCAGCGTTACCATCTCATTCGGGCCTGTCTGCAGCGCGAGTTATCCAGTCCCGCCGGGCTGGCTGAACGGGTGGCCGCGGCACTGGATGAGGAAACGCCGTTGCCCGCCGAGACCACCGCGCGCCGCTGGCTGAAGCCGCTTGGCGGGGTGGCGATTGCGGCGAGCGTGGCGGTGGCTGCCCTGGTCGGGATGAACTCCAGTATGCTTGAGCAGGGACAGTCCGAGCACAGTGTCTCCGAGGCCGGCTTCGTCAGTCAGTCAACCCCGCTGGACCGGCCGTTCAACCAGCCGCTGGTGCCGGTCAGCCTGTCCGAGTCCAGTGCGGCGGACCGCCAGCGCATCAACAGCTATCTCCTGCGCCACAACCAGGCCGTTGGCAGCGCCGGTTTCCCGTCCTACGTGCCGATCGTGGTGGGTGCCGGCAGCTTGCCGGCGGCCGCGGCGGCCGGTGCCTCCGAACCGGGCGCTGCCGAAACGGGAGGGCGCTGAGGCCGATGCGCTTCGGGACGGACTGGCGGGGTGGTCTGGCCGGCCTGGCCCTGGTCATGCTGGTGATGGCGCCGGCCAGCGCCGAGGACGAGGTCGGCACCTGGCTTGATCGCATGGCCCGGGCGGTGGATACGCTGAACTACCGGGGCACGCTGGTCCATATGCGCAACGGCCATGTGCATACCCTGCGCATCATTCACCGGGCCGATGAAAATGGCATCCGGGAACGGATTTATTCCATGGACGGGCAGCGGCACGAGATCCTGCGTGACGGCAATCAGGTCCGCACCCTGCTGGAAGGCAACCAGCCGTTGATCGTCCAGGGCGGGATCGGTGCCAGGTTGCTGCCCAACCTGCCGGTCAATCAGTTATCAAGCCCGATCCTTGCCTACCGGATGCGGTTTGCCGGCAGCGAGCGGGTTGCCGGCATGAACACCCGGGTCATCGACATCCGTCCACGCGACCGGTTTCGTTATGGCCATCGCTTCTGGCTTGAGGAGCGCACCGGCATGCTCCTGCGTTCGGCCTTGCTTGACCATTCGGGCCGCCACCTGCAGAAGCTGACCTTTGTTGATATTGAACTGGGGGCATCGATCAGCGACAGCGAACTGAATCCGGGCATTGCCCTGCGGGGTGCCAGTGAGGCAACCATGGCTGAGCAGTCGGTGTCGCCGCCGGCGGCAGCCGCCGAGTTGCGCCAGGCCAGCTGGACGCCGGCCCGTCTGCCCGATGGCTTTCGTCTGGCCAGCGTTGGCAAGGGCACCAGTCCCGACGGCCGCGTGTTCGAACATCTTCTGTTCAGCGATGGACTGACCAGCTTTTCAGTCTATGTCGAAGAGACCTCGGACGGTGCAGGCAGCGAGCGGATCGAGGCGGTCGGGCCGGTGCATGTGTACACCGGGATGGTCGAGGACCACCGGGTGACGGTGGTCGGCGAAGTACCCTCGGCCACGGTAGCGCTGATTGCCCAGCAGCTGCAGCGCCGTCAGCCAGGCCAGCCGGAAGACTGACCATCAGGCTGTTGCCGTGATCAAGACGTCCGCGCTTGTCTGGCAGGCTGGTGTGGTGATTGCCAGCACCCCGGGCCGGACGCGGGTTCGGTTTGAGCCCTTGAGCGGATGCCAGCGCTGTCTGCAAGGAGAGGGTTGCGGGGCCGGTGTGTTCAGCCGCCTGTTCATGGGTCGCCGGGCCGAGTTGGAGGTGGTCACCGCAGCCTGCCCGCCAGCGGGGCAACGGGTGCGGGTCGGCGTGCCGGCGGGCGCGCTGGTCGGCCTGGCCGGCTTGATTTACGGGCTGCCGGTAGTTGTCTTCATTCTGGCTGCAGGCGCGGCTGCTAGTCTGGCCAGCGTGGATTGGGCCCGGGACCTGCTCGGCCTGGCGGTCGGCGGTCTGGCAGCGGTGCTGACGGTGACTGTGGCCGGGCGACGGTGGAGTGCAGTATTGAACCCTCGCCTCGAGGTGCTGTCTGCATCAGCCGGATGTCGGCCGGATGAAATCGGCCGCAATCAGGATGGATGACCAATTGGAGATGACATGTTGAAAAGATCGCTGTCCGTAGTTGTGCTGGGATTGGTACTGACGCTGTCGCACGCCTGGGCGCGCCCGGTCGAGGGCTTTACCGACCTGGTTGAAGACTCGATTCCGGCCGTCGTCAATGTCGAGACGATCCGTTTCGGCTCCCGCCCGACCCAGCGTCAGGATATGCCGCAAACGCCCGAAGGTGAGATCCCGGACATGTTCCGACGGTTCTTTGATTTCCCCTTTGGCGAGGGCCCGCCTGGCAGTGGTCGACCCGACCGCCGCGGCGGTGGTTCAGGTTTCATCATCTCGGAAGACGGGCTGATCGTGACCAATCATCATGTCATCGAGGATGCCGACCAGGTTGTCGTGCGCCTGGCCGACCGGCGGGAGTTCGAGGCCGAGGTGGTCGGTTCGGATGCCCAGACCGACGTGGCAGTGCTGCGCATCGACGCCGATGACCTGCCGACCCTCAAGTTCGGTGACTCCACCGATCTGCGGGTTGGCGAATGGGTGATTGGCATCGGCTCGCCTTTTTCCTTTGAGCAGACGGTCACCGCCGGTATCGTCAGCGCCAAGGGCCGCACCCAGGGTCGCCAGCAGTACGTGCCATTCATTCAGACCGACGTGGCGATCAACCGCGGCAACTCCGGTGGTCCGCTGATTCGTACCGACGGCACTGTGGTCGGGATCAACTCCTGGATCCTGAGCTCGGGTGGCGGCAACATCGGCCTGTCGTTCTCGATCCCGATCGAGGTGGCCCGCAATTCGATCGATCAGTTGCTCGAGTATGGCCGGGTTTCGCGCGGCTACCTTGGCGTGGGCATTGAGGTGATCACCCGGGAAAAGGCTGACGCCCTGGGCCTGGATCGTCCTGCCGGTGCCCTGGTCAACCGGGTCGAGCCCGACAGCGCCGCCGCTGAAGCCGGTATCGAGGTCGGCGATGTGATCATAGAGTTCAATGGTCAGCCGCTGGACGTGTTTTCCGAACTCCCGCCGCTGGTCGGCATGGTCCGGCCCGGTACTGAGGTTCCGCTGGTGCTTTCGCGCTGGGGCGAGGAGATCACCAAGCAGATCACGATCAAGGAACTCGACGAGGAAATGGCCATGGCCGGCGGAGCGCAGACGCCGGATCGTGAGCCCAGCAATGCCCTGGGCCTGGCGGTGGAATCGATCGATGCCGAGACCCGCCAGCAGCTCGGTGACCCCGAAGGTGGGGTTGTCATCAGCGGTGTGGAAAGCGATGCGGCCTACCGTGCCGGGGTCCGCCGCGGCCAGGTCATCCTGATGATCAACAACCAGACGATCGGCGACATGGGCGATTTTCGGCGGATTGTCGATGAATTGACCCCTGATCGCTCGGTGGCTTTGCTCTTGCACAGCCCGAACGGTTCGACAACTTTTGTCGCCTATACCCCCGAGTCCGGCGACTGATTTGCGTTGCCCGGCTGGACCGGGTGCGCATACCGCTATAATCGATGGTTTGAGCAACGCCGCCTTCGGCCTGGCCGGAGGCGGCGAAATTATTGGATCATGAGCCGCATATCCCGAATCCGCAATTTTTCCATCATCGCCCATGTCGACCACGGCAAGTCGACCCTGGCCGATCGCTTCATCCAGCTGTGCGGCGGGCTGACCGAGCGCGAGATGGCCGCACAGGTGCTCGATTCGATGGACATCGAGCGCGAGCGCGGCATCACCATCAAGGCCCAGAGCGTGACCCTCAACTACGACAGCGATGATGGTCAGCGCTACCAGCTCAATTTCATCGACACGCCGGGCCATGTCGACTTCTCCTACGAGGTTTCGCGCTCGCTGGCTGCCTGCGAGGGTGCCCTGCTGGTCGTGGATGCCGCCCAGGGCGTCGAGGCCCAGAGCGTGGCCAACTGCTACACGGCCGTCGAGCAGGGCCTGGAAGTCATCCCGGTGATCAACAAGATCGACCTGCCGGCTGCCGACGCCGACCGGGTCCGCCACCAGATCGAGGACATCATCGGCATCGATGCCTCCGATGCCCTGCTGGTCAGCGCCAAGACCGGGCAGGGGATCCGCGAGGTGCTCGAGGCCATCGTCGCCCGGATTCCACCGCCGGCCGATGCCGAGGACGGTCCGCTCAAGGCCTTGATCATCGATTCGTGGTTTGACAATTATCTCGGCGTCAACTCGCTGATCCGGATCAAGCAGGGCCGCCTGGTGCGCGGCGAGAAGATCCGGGTGATGTCGACCGGCGAGGAGCACCAGGCCGACCAGATCGGCATTTTCAGTCCCAAGCGCACCGCGACCGCCGAGCTGGGCTGCGGCCAGGTCGGGTTCGTCGCCGCTGGCATCAAGGAGGTCCACGGGGCGCCGGTCGGCGATACCATCACCCATGCCCGGCAGCCGGCCGATGCGCCGTTGCCTGGTTTCAAGCCGCTCAAGCCGCGCGTCTTTGCCGGGATTTTCCCGGTCGATTCGAGCGATTATCCGGACCTGCGCGAGGCCCTCGACAAGCTGCAGCTCAACGATTCGGCGCTCCAGTTCGAACCCGAGACCTCGGTGGCCCTGGGGTTCGGTTTCCGCTGCGGTTTCCTCGGCATGCTGCACATGGAAATCGTCCAGGAACGTCTCGAGCGCGAGTACGACCTGGATCTGATCACGACCGCACCAACGGTGATCTACGAGCTGGCCATGACCGATGGTGAGATCCTGACCCTGGACAACCCGGCCGGTCTGCCGCCGGTCAACAAGATCAGTGAGATTCGCGAGCCGGTGATTCTGGCCAACATCCTGGCGCCACAGGAGTATGTCGGTGCGGTGATCGGGCTGTGCGAGGAAAAGCGTGGCCTGCAAAAGGACATGCGCTTTCTCGGCGGCCAGGTCCAGTTGAGCTACGAACTGCCGTTGGCCGAAGTGGTGATGGATTTCTTTGACCGGCTGAAATCCTGCTCGCGCGGTTTCGCCTCGTTCGAGTACGATTTCGTCCGCTTCCAGGCCGGCGCCTTCGTCCGGCTTGACCTGCTGATCAATGGCGAGCGGGTCGATGCGCTGAGCTCCATCGTCCATCGCGATGTTGCCGAGCGGCGCGGACGTGACCTGGCCGAGCGCATGCGCGAGCTGATCCCTCGGCAGATGTTCGACATCGCCATCCAGGCGGCGATCGGATCGCATATCATTGCCCGCTCGACCGTCAAGGCCTTCCGCAAGAACGTGACGGCCAAGTGCTACGGCGGCGATGTCACCCGCAAGCGCAAGCTGCTCGAGAAGCAGAAGGCTGGCAAACGACGCATGAAGCAGGTCGGGCGCATCGAGATTCCGCAGGAAGCGTTTCTGGCCGTGCTGCGCACGGATAACGATAAATAGAGCCGTCAATCTGCCCATGGACTATGCCCTGATTCTTACCGTCCTGACCCTGATCACCGGTCTGCTCTGGCTTATGGAGCGCTTCTGGATCCGGCCTCGCTTTGGCGAGGTGGAATCCGGGCCCGTGCACTGGCTGGCCGGGATTGCCTCACTGTTTCCGATCCTGCTGCTGGTGCTGGTCTTTCGCTCGTTTCTGTTCGAGCCGTTCAAGATCCCCTCCGGATCGATGATCCCGACCCTGCAGATCGGCGATTTCATCGTCGTCAACAAGTTTTCCTACGGCTTGCGCCTGCCGGTCCTCAATCGCAAGATTCTCGACACCGGCGAACCGGAGCGCGGCGACGTGATGGTCTTCCGCTTTCCCGAAAACGAGCGTATCAACTACATCAAGCGCGTGGTCGGTCTGCCGGGCGATGCCATCACCTACCGCAACAAGGTGCTGTTCATCAACGGCGAACCGGTCGAGCAGGAAACGCTTGGGCACTGGGAAGGCGAGGGTCTCAACCGCAACCCGCCGGGCCGGCGTCCGATCGAGCGCCTGGAGTATCTGGGCGAGGAGCCGCACGCCATCCTGATCTTCCCCGACCAACCCGATCAGGGGGTGCGGACCTGGACGGTACCGGAAGGGCACTACTTCGTGCTCGGCGATAATCGCGACCAGTCGCTCGACAGCAGGGCCTGGGATTTTGTCCCCGAGGACAATCTGGTCGGACGCGCGACCTGGATCTGGATGCACTGGGACTGTGGGCGCGGCTGCGTGGTCTGGGAACGAATTGGTGATAAGATTCACTAGTCGACAGACCGTATGGGGACCATGACTGATGACGCAGTTCAAACGAACCCGTGGCATGACCCTGATCGGGTTCATCCTGGTGCTCGCGCTGGTATTGTTTGCCGCCTATCTCGGCATCAAGCTGGTTCCGATCTATCTCAATCATTTCTCGGTGGTCAGCGAAATGAAGGCCATTGCCGGCGAGCCGGGCGCGGCCAATACGCCGCCCCAGACCCTGCGCCGCAACCTGATGACGCGCATGGACGTCAGCTATGTCAAGCACGTTCGCCCGGAGCATATTCGCGTCGAGCGCGGCGACGGCACGCGGCTGGTGGTCAGTTATGACGTCGAAGAACACCTGATCGGCAATATCGATGCCATCATCCGCTTCCATCGCGTCGAGCCACTCAGCAACTAGCGCGCCCGACCGCCTGCCGGGCATCGAGTACCGGTTTCGTGATCCATCCCTGCTGACCCGGGCCCTGACCCACCGCAGCTTCGGCCCCGGTCATTACGAGCGCCTGGAATTTCTGGGCGACAGCCTGCTCAACATGGTCGTCGCCGAATTGCTTTTTCACGACCGTCCGCACGCCAGCGAAGGTGACCTGAGCCGCCTGCGCTCGCGCCTGGTGCGCGATGTGACCCTGGCTGAAGTGGCCCGGGAGCTTGAACTGGGTCGCTACCTGCGCCTCGGTCAGGGAGAAATGCGCAGCGGCGGTTTCTTGCGGGAGTCGATCCTGGCCGATGTGGTCGAGGCGCTGATCGGTGCAGTCTACCTGGACGGTGGGTTCGAGCCGGCTCGACAGGTGGTGACCGCGTTGATCGGTGAGCGCCTGGGCCGCCTGCCTGATGCCGAGCAGCTCAAGGATCCCAAGACCCGCCTGCAGGAGTTGCTGCAGGCCCGTGGTCATGAGCTGCCGGTCTACACGGTCCTGGCCGAAACCGGCGCTGATCACGCCAAGCGTTTCCTGGTCGAGTGCGCGGTCGATGGCTTGATCGAGCCGGTTCAGGCCGAGGCCGGCAGCCGGCGCAAGGCCGAGCAGGCGGCCGCTCGCCTGGCCGGCCAGGCGATCCTGGCCCGGGATGCCGAGCAGCCGCGATCAAGCCATGACTGAGACGCGCTTTGGTCACGTGGCCCTGGTCGGGCGGCCGAATGTGGGCAAGTCCACCTTGCTCAATGCGCTCATCGGCGAACCGCTGGCCATTGTTACCCACAAGCCGCAGACCACCCGCCACCGTCTGGTCGGCGTGCTGACCGAGGGGCGCGGCCAGATTGCCCTGGTCGATACCCCGGGGCTGCATCAGCGTCGGCCGCATGGACTGAACCGTCGCCTTAACCGCACGGCCCTGGCCGCCCTGGACGGGGTCGAGGCGGTGGTCATGGTGATCGATGCAACGCGCTGGACGGCCGAGGACGACCGGGTGGCCGAACGGGTCCGGCAGTTTTCCGGTCCGCGCCTGCTGGTGATCAACAAGATCGATCTGCTCGAGCAGCGCGCCGAACTGCTGGCCCTGACCGAGCGCCTGGCGGTCCGGCTCAACCCGCAGGCCGTGCTCTATACCTCGGCCAGCAAGGGCGCCGGCTGTAGTGAACTGGTTGATGAACTGTTCGCCTGCCTGCCGCTCGGTGAGCCGATGTATCCGGAAGACGAGTTCACCGACCGTCCGGCGCGCTTTCTGGCCGCCGAACTGGTGCGCGAGCAGCTCATGCTGCAATTGCATCAGGAAATTCCCTACGGCCTGACCGTGGAGTTGGAGCGCTACGAACAGCAGGCCAGGCGGCTGTGGATCAGTGCCCTGGTCGTTGTCACCGAGGATCGTCACAAGGGCATGGTGATCGGCCGCCAGGGCCAGGTGCTCAAGCGGGTCGGCGCGCGCGCTCGGGCCCGGATGGCCGAACTGTTCGGCCAGCCCGTTCATCTGGAGCTGCATGTGCGTACCCGGGCCGGCTGGGTCGATGATGAGCGCGCCCTCGACGAGCTGGGCTTTGCCGACTGAGGCGTCTTGAGTCGACTGATCTCACAGCACGGCTGGATCCTGCATCGCCGAGCCTGGCGGGAGACCAGCCTTTTGATCGAACTGTTCAGTCGCGAGCATGGAAGGATAGGCCTGGTCGCCCGCGGTGCCCGGGCCGCGCGCTCGCCGTGGCGCGGCCTGGGTGAGCCGTTCGTGCCGCTGGAGACGGAGTGGGTGCGCCGGGGCGAACTGGGTACGCTGGTGCGCCTGGAACAGGCCGGCGCCCGCCCGGCGCTGACCGGCCGGGCCTTGTGGTGTGGCTTGTATGCCAATGAGCTGCTGCTCACCCTGACCGGACGCGACGAGCCGGTTCCGGAGTTGTTTGTCGCCTACTCGACGCTGCTCCATCAACTGGCGGCCGGCGCTGGTCCGGCCGGGCCACTGCGGGCCTTTGAGGTGGCTCTTCTGGGCGTGCTCGGGGTAGTACCCGACTTTGCCCGCGAGGCTTGTTCCGAGCGGGCGATTCAGCCCGATGGCTACTATCGGCTGGAGCCGGAAGCCGGCTTTATCGCTGCCGATTCCAGCGCGAATGATGTTTACACCGGTGCGGCCATACTGGCCCTCGGGCAGGGCGGCCCGATCGCCAGCGAGTATCATCGCCAGGTCCGCACCATCATGCGCTGCCTGTTGGATCATCAGCTCGATGGCCGGGTGTTGAAGACACGAGAACTGTTCAGGAGCATTCAATGACTGCACCTTTGCTGGGGGTGAACATCGACCACGTGGCCACGCTGCGCCAGGCGCGGGGCACCGAGTATCCCTCGGTGATCGAGGCCGCCGCGGTGGCTGAAGCTGCCGGGGCCGATGCCATCACCATCCATCTGCGCGAGGATCGCCGTCACATCCAGGATACCGATGTGGTTGCATTGATTGATCGTCTTGCGACCCGGATGAACCTGGAGATGGCGGTGACAGAAGAGATGCTGGCCATCGCCGAACGGGTCGGTCCGGCCGATGTTTGCCTGGTGCCCGAGCGCCGGGCGGAGCTGACCACCGAGGGTGGACTTGACGTGTGCGCCGGCCGGGCGCGGATCGAACAGGCCTGCCGGCGACTTGCCAGCGCCGGAATCCGGGTGTCGCTGTTCATCGATCCTGTTCCCGAGCAGATTGCTGCGGCCGCCGAGGTGGGTGCCCCGGTCGTCGAGTTGCACACCGGTTGCTATGCCGACGCCCGGGGCGGGCAGGTTGAGCATGAACTGCAACGGCTGCGTCGGGCGGTTGATGCGGGTCTGGCAGCCGGTCTGCAGGTTAATGCCGGGCATGGACTGCATGTTGGTAATGTCGGCCCGATTGCGGCCCTGGCGGGCGTGCGCGAGCTTAATATCGGTCATGCCCTGATCGCGCGGGCCCTGTTCATCGGTCTTGGCGAAGCGGTCGCGGAGATGAAACGGGCGATGCAGGCTGCGGCGACTCAGTCCGGTCCGGTGTCCTGAGCGATCAGTGCCGCGCGGGTGGCCTGGGCGGTCCGAACGAAGTCCAGGTAGGCCGCGCCGACTGAGACCCTTGGGGCCCGTCCAAGGCTTTCCCGCAGTGCACCACAGGCCTGATGCAGCCGGGGTGCCCCGGCAAAGCCGCAGCTGCCCCGCCACTGGTGCAGCAGACCCATGGCCTGGTCGAAATCACCGCGGCCGATCATGGTGTCGAGCTCGGTCAGTTTCTGGCCGAGCTCTTCGGCAAACAGCCTTTGCATGCGGGCGGCCAGGGCCGGGTCGCCGTTGGCGCTGTCCAGCGCCTGTTCGGATGAGATCAGGCGGGTTTCTTCCACGCTGGTGTCGCTGAGCGCGCCTCTCTCGACGCCCGGCGCGACCTGCTCGAGAATGGCGCGGATGACTTTCGCGATGGTCGTCGGTTTGTTGAGATATCCGTCGACGCCTTCTTCGAGCAGCCGATCGCAAGCTTGTGGCCGGGCATCGGCGGTCAGGATCAGGATCAGGGCCGCTCGCGAGGCGCAGTCGGACTGGCGTATCCTCTGGCAGGCGGCCAGACCGTCCATGTGCGGCATATGCAGATCCATCAGTACGACATCAAAGCGCCGGTCCCGACACAGTGCCACCGCGGCGCTGCCGTCGCGCGCTGTCTCGACTTCGCCCACGGTACCGGACAGCCCGGCCTGGAGAAAATCGCGGTTGATGTCGTGGTCGTCGACGATCAGTACGCGCAGCCGGGCCAGCGCCTGGTGGGCCGGTGAATTGGCCGATGGTTTCATGGCGCCAATATAGCTGCCTGGTTGGCCATTGCAAGTGGCTGGTGCCAGTGCTATGGCTGATCGCGGCCCCGCTGGCGCCGGCTGCGGTGCTGGAACTCGACACTGGATCCGGGCGGCTCGGGGCACTGTCCTGGGAACAGCTGGACTTCGACTACCGGCCCGGTGCGGGTGATGCCGCCGCGCTGGAGATTCGCCTGTCTGGCCTGGCGCTGGCCGGCGTGATCCCGCCGGGTGATGTGATCCTGCGCTGCCCGACGCTGGTCCGGGAGGCCGCTGGGATGGGCTGCAACGACGGTCGCCTGGACTTTTCGCACGACTGGCTGGCACTGGAAGGCGCTGTTGAGTTGGTGATTGAGCCCCGGCCCGGACAAGCGTATCAACTGCGGCTTGAGCACCCGCAACTTGCCGCGCGCCTGGAGTGGTCGCCCGGTGCCGGCCTGGCCATGGCCCTGGAACGACTCGACCTGGCGCTGCTCGAGCCGATGGCCACGTCCCTGCTCGAGCTTGGCGCTCTGGGCGGCCTGGCTACCGGCAGGCTGCAGCTGCATGAGCAGGGGCTGGAGCTGCAGCTGGATGTGGAAGGCGGATTCTTTGATACCCGCGGTGGCCAGGCTGCAGGGGATGGGTTGGTGTTCGAACTGGTGCTGGATCAGCGGGCCGGAGACGAAGCGATCAGCCTTGACCTGACCCAGCGCGCCGGAGAGCTGCTGTTGGGTCCGGTCTACCTGCCGCCGCCGGAAGCGGCCCTCAGCCTTCAAACGCGCCTGAATCTGGGCAGTTCGGATCAGATCGAGATCGAGCAGTTACGCCTGTCCGACCCGGGCACCTTGCGCCTGGCCGGTGGCCTGGGCCTGATCAGCTCGGCCGAGGGCTGGCAGCTCGGGCACCTTCAGGTCGATGAATTATGGGCAGATATGGCCACCCTGTGGCCGCGCTGGCTGGATGGCCCGGCAGCGGCCTTCGGGTTTTCCGACATGGACGCGGCGGGCACGCTCCAGGGCAGCCTGGGCTGGCGGTCGGGCGGGCCCATGGCCCTGGATCTGCGCGGCGAGGGTGTGAGCCTGCGCGATCCGCGTCAGCGCGGCGCCATCGGTGGGCTGGATGCGTGGGTCAGCCAGAACGGTGCTGCCACGGCCATCGACCTGGCTTGGCAGAAGCTGGATCTGCTCGGCCTGAGCCTGGGCGGCAGCCGCGCAAGCCTGCACTACGACGAAGTGGGACTGCGCCTGCTTGATCCGGTGCGCATGCCGCTGCTCGATGGGGCCGTGGTCATCGACGGTCTGGCCGTGCTCCAGGCCCCGGAACTGGCCTCGCAGCTGATTCTTGATGCGCGCATCGAGCCGGTCGACCTGGCCCGGCTGACGCGGGTCCTGGATCTGCCCGAGCTGGGCGGCCGGCTGGCCGGCCGCTTCCCCGGAGTGACCTACCGCGACCAGCGTCTGGCGTTTACCGGTGGCATCGAGATCGAGGCCTTTTCCGGCCAGATTTCGATCCAGGAACTGGTCATCGAGCGCCTGTTCGGCAGTACTCCGGCGCTGGCCGCGCAGGTCGAGCTTGAGCGCCTGGACCTTCTTGAGCTGACCGGTGCGTTCGGTTTCGGGCGCATGCAGGGCCAGGCTTCGGGCCGGATTCACGATCTGCGGCTGCTCAACTGGCGGCCGGTGGCGATGGATGCGCGCCTGTATACCCACGACGATGCGCCGACGCGCCGGATCAGCCAGCGCGCGGTCGACAACCTGGCCAGCCTCGGCGGCGGTGGCAGTGCCCTGGTCTCGGGTACGGTCCTGCGCCTGTTCGAGGACTTTCCCTATCGTCGCGCCGGCCTGGCCTGCCGGCTGGCCAACAACATCTGCCGGATCGATGGTGTGGCAGCGCACGAGTCGGGCGGATTCCTGATCGTCGAGGGCCGGGGGCTGCCGCGGCTGGATATCGTCGGCCATCGCCGGCTGGTCGACTGGCCGCAGCTGATGAGCCAGCTGGCCGACATGATCGAGCGCGGTTCAGCTGACCCCGGCCAGGGCCATGGCGGTCCGGCTCCATGAGCGATCCAGCAGCTGCTCGAGGATGAACTTGCTGCCGAAGTAGGCCAGGACCAGCATCGCCATGGCGACCAGCGTCCAGTTGACCGCGCGCCGGCCGCGCCAGCCCTGCCACCAGCGCGCGCCCAGCAGCAGTCCGAACAACACCCAGGAAATCACCGACAGCGCCGTCTTGTGCAGCAGGTGCTGGGCGAGCAGATCATCGACAAAGGTCAGTCCGGCCCCCAGGGCGACGCTGAGCAGCAGCCAGCCGGCCAGGATCAGGCGGAACATCAGCTGTTCCAGGACCACCAGCGGCGGCAGCAGCTCCAGCTGCCGCATGGGGCGGGGATGGCGCAGCAGGTAGTCCTGCAGCCACAGCATGATCGCGTTGAGCGCGGCGATGGCCAGCAGGCTGAACGCCAGCAGGGCGGTCAGGATGTGGAGCTTGAGCATGACCGGCAGGTGACCAAGGAACATCGGTGCCGGTTGCCCCAGCCATTGCAGCCACAGGATCACGGCGGCACCCGGAAAGACCAGGATGCCGGCTTCCATCGAGCGGGTGCCGGCCGCGGTCAGGACCAGCACCAGCGCGATCATCAGGGTGGCCAGCGACAGGATGTTGACGAAGTTGACATCCCAGCCCACCGGGGTACCCAGGCGCAAGCCAACGAACACCGCGTGTCCGGCGATGCCCAGCAGCGCCAGCCCGATCGCTGCCCGCGGCCAGTTCGGGCTGGTCCGGTAATGGCCGCGGGCCAATACATAGCCGGCGGCCAGGTACAGCAGTCCTGAAACAAGGGCGATCAGTGCGCTGACGGACAATGCGGTCAACCTCCGGGTCGAGTGAGCAAGCGGATGCCCAGTATAATGATTCGTCGTGTTGATGCCCAAGAGAAAGCCAGTGCCATGTTTGACCAGTTGAGCAAACGCCTGACCGGATCGCTCGAGCGCCTGCGCGGGCGCGGGCGGTTGACCGAAGACAATATCCGCGAGGCCTTGCGCGAGGTCCGGGTGGCCTTGCTCGAGGCAGACGTGGCCCTGCCGGTGGTCCGGGACTTCATTGCCCAGGTCAGCGAGCGGGCGGTCGGCCGCGAAGTCACCGCCAGCCTCAAGCCGGGTCAGGCGCTGGTCAAGGTGGTTCATGATGAACTCAAGCGCGTCCTGGGCGAACAACAGGTCGGGCTGAATCTGGATCGGCAGCCACCGGTCGTGATCCTGCTGGCCGGCCTGCAGGGGGCGGGCAAGACCACCACCGCCGGCAAGCTGGCCCGGCACGTCCATGAGCGCCAGGCCAAGCGCGTTCTGCTGGCCAGTTGTGATGTCTATCGGCCGGCTGCGATCGACCAGCTCGAAACCCTGGCCGGGCAGGCCGGGGCCGATTTCTTCCGCTCTGCCGAAACCGCCGATGCGGTCCAAATTGCCGCCGATGCGGTCGCCGAAGCCCGCCGTCGCTTCGTCGATGTGGTGGTCATCGATACCGCCGGCCGCCTGGCGGTCGATGAGGCGATGATGGACGAGATCCGGCGGATTCATGCATCCATCGATCCGGCCGAAGTGCTGTTCGTGGTCGACAGCATGACCGGCCAGGATGCGGCCAACACGGCGCTGGCGTTCCATCAGGCCCTGCCTTTGACCGGGGTGATCCTGACCAAGACCGACGGTGATGCCCGGGGCGGGGCGGCACTGTCGGTCCGCCAGATCACCGGTGCGCCGATCAAGTTCCTCGGTACCGGCGAGAAGCTCGACGGGCTCGAGCCATTCCACCCCGACCGCCTGGCCTCGCGCATTCTCGGCATGGGCGATGTCTTGAGCCTGGTCGAAGAGGTCGAGCGCAAGGTCGATCAGAAAAAGGCCCGCGCCCTGGCCGGCAAGGTCGGCAAGGCCTCGCGCCGTTTCGGCATGGATGATCTCAAGGATCAGCTCCAGCAGATGGAGAAACTCGGCGGGGTTGGCTCGCTGCTCGACAAGCTGCCGGGCATGAACCGCCTGCCCGAGGCGGCCCGGGCCCAGATGGATGACCGCCAGACCCGGCGCATGATCGCGATCATCAACTCCATGACCCCCAAGGAACGGCGTTACCCGGACCTGATCAAGGGCTCGCGCAAGCGCCGCATCGCCTCCGGCGCCGGTCTTCAGATCCAGGACGTCAACCGTCTGCTCAAGCAGCACAAGCAGATGCAGAGGATGATGAAGAAGGTCGGCAGCAAGGGCGCGATGTCGAAGCTGATGAAGCGCCTGCCCGGCGGCGGTGGCATGCCCGGTGGCGGGATGCCGTTCTGAGCGCGGTGGTCGGGCTTCCCTTTCGGGTAAGGGCAAGATACAATGGCGAGTTTGCCGTTTCAGCAACCGGTTTTGTCAGGAGTTTTTGATGGTCAGGATTCGTTTAAGCCGTGGTGGGGCCAAAAAGCAGCCCTTCTACCACATCGTGGTGACCGATAGCCGCAGTGGCCGCGATGGCCGCAATATCGAGCGGCTGGGTTTCTTCAACCCGGTGGCCCGGGGGCAGGAAGAGCGTCTGCGTCTGGATACCGAGCGGGTCGACCACTGGGTCGGCCAGGGTGCCCAGATGTCCGAGCGCGTCAGTCACCTGGTCGTCGAGGCCCGCAAGGCGCAGCAGCCCGCAGCCGCCTGATGGCTGCCGGGTCGGCCGGGGAGACGGTCGTCGTCGGCCGTATTCTCGGCGCCTGGGGTGTGCATGGCTGGGTCCAGGTCTATTCCTGGACCGATCCGCCTGACGCCTTGTTTGACTACCAACCGTGGTTTCTGGGTGCCCAGGGGCAGCCGGTGACCATCCTCGAATGGCGGCGCTCCGGCCAGCGCCTGGTCGCCCGGCTGCCGGCCATCGAGTCGCCCGAATCAGCCGCTGCCCTGGCCGACACCCCGATCCTGGTAAGGCGCTCCATGTTGCCGGAGCCCGAGCCCGGGCAGTACTACTGGCACGATCTCATCGACCTGCAGGTGGTCAATCTCCAGGGGCATTGCTGGGGGCGAATCGAGCGCATGCTGCCCACCGGCGCGCATGATGTCATGCAGATCGTCGATGAGGCCGGGCGCACCGTCCTGATTCCGTTTGTGCTTGATCACTTCGTGCGCGAAGTCGACCGTTCAGCCTGCCGGGTGACAGTAGACTGGCCCAGGGACTGGGCCGACTGACCATGGCCCGGCTCAGGCGGATCGATGTCATCACCCTGTTTCCGGACTGGATGGAAAGCCTGCGCGAACTGGGGGTGACCGGTCGGGCGCTGGCCGGCGGCAGGATTGCGCTGCACGTCTGGAACCCGCGCGATTTTACCGAAGACATCCACCGCAGCGTCGATGACCGGCCCTATGGCGGGGGACCCGGGATGGTCATGCGACCTGAACCGCTGGCGCGCTGTATCGAGGCCGTGGTGGTCGCCGATGAGGCCGCGCCGGTCATCTTTCTTGGGCCCCAGGGGCGGGTGCTTGACCATCACGGGGTGGCTGAACTGGCCGAGCGTGAGCGCCTCATCCTGGTCTGTGGGCGCTACGAAGGCATCGACGAGCGGGTGCTGGAAACGCTGATCGATGAGGAATGGTCGATCGGTGACTATGTGTTGTCCGGCGGTGAGCCAGCCGCGGCGGTGGTCATGGATGCGGTCATTCGCCTCCAGCCGGGCGTCCTCGGGCATGAGGATTCGGCCGGTCAGGATTCGTTTGTCGGCGACCGCCTGGATTGCCCGCACTTCACCCGCCCGGCAACCTGGCGCGGCTTGCCGGTGCCGGAGGTGTTGCTGAGCGGTGACCACGCCCGGATCGAGCGCTGGCGCCGGGCCGAGGCCCTGTGGCGGACCCAGCGCCGCCGTCCCGATCTGCTGGTGCGGCAACCGGTCAGCGACGGCGAGCGCGCTGCGGTCGAGGAATTTGTCCTCAGAAAAACGTGCAAACAACGCTGAAAGCGCAGTATAATAATGGGCTTGCCTGCCCATACCATAGGGCCCAACTGCGACCAGGACAACGACATGAGCACCATCATCGACGAAATCAACCAGGAACAGATCCAGCGCGAAATCCCGGACTTTTCGCCCGGCGATACGATCGTGGTCAATATCTGGGTTCGCGAGGGTGACCGCCAGCGCCTGCAGGCCTTCGAAGGTGTGGTCATCGCGCGCCGCAACCGCGGTCTGAACTCCGCGTTTACCGTGCGCAAGATCTCCCATGGCACCGGTGTTGAGCGCGTGTTCCAGACCTACAGCCCGCTGATCGAGTCGATCACGGTCAAGCGCCGCGGGCGGGTCCGCCGGGCCAAGCTGTTCTACCTGCGCAACCTGGAAGGCAAGGCCGCGCGCATCAAGGAAAAGCTCAGCCGCAAGAGTGCCTGATCACGGCTATGCCGGTCGGCGCCTGCGCCGGCCTGCCGCGTCTTGAAAGCCGGTCATCTCCGTTTACTGATGAATATCTGGCCGCCTTACCTGGCGGCCGGTATTCGTGTGCGCCGGATCAGCAGCGACTTCCGTAGCGCCCGGGTCGAGTTGCGCCTGGGGCTGCTCAACCGCAACTACGTCAATGTCCATTTCGGCGGGTCGCTGTTTGCGATGACCGACCCGTTCTACATGCTGATGTACATCAAAAACCTCGGGGCGGACTACGTGGTCTGGGACAAGGCGGCCGCGATCGACTTTGTCCGCCCGGGCCGCGGCACGGTGGCGGCCGAATTCAGGCTCAACGAAGGGGATTTTGAGCACGCCCGCGCCCAGGCCGCCCGCCAGCGCTCGTGCCTGATACAGCATCCGGTCGACATCCGTGATCGCGACGACCAACTGGTCGCACGCGTGGAGCGGACCATTTACATCCGCCGTCGGCAGCCTGCGGCTTCCAGGGACTGAAGGCCTGATTCGCCGGCGACAGTCAGCTCTGCCCGGCTTTGGCGGTCTTGCTGGTGCCGGTCACCGGGGGCTCTTCAGCGCTGTCGGCGGACGCCGCAGTCTTTGCCTCGGTGCTGTCATGGGTGAGCTGGCGCGGTGGTTCATCGCCGCGAATCCGGCTGCTGCCGTTGAAATGGGCGCCGGATTCAACCACCAGCTGGCCGACCGTGACTTCGCCCGTGACCCTTCCGGAGGCCACGATCTCCAGGCGCTCGGTTTCGATCGTACCCTCAAAGCTGCCACTGACCAGCACCCGCTGGGCCTGGATCCGGCCCTCCATGTGCCCGGGCTGGCCGATGATGACCTCGGCCCTGGATTCGACGTCACCCTTGATGCGACCGTCGATGTGCAGGTTGTCCTCTAGGGCAAGGTTGCCGACCAGCTCTGTACCGGCAGCAACGACGGTCGTTCCGCTGCTTTTGCCTTGCTTCGGATGATTTCGACCAATGATTCCCATTCGACCCTTTCCTCGTTGGCAAAAAGAATGTCGTACTCGGAAATGGACCAGCGCAGGAACGTGTCTGGATCCAGCCGTCGGTTGAGGTGACGGACTTCGTAGTGCAGATGCGGGCCAGTCGAGGCACCGGTATTGCCGGAGTATCCGATCAGATCGCCGCGCTGAACATAATTGCCGGGTGCCACCTCGATCTTGTCGAGATGGCCATAGACCGTTGAAAAGCCATAGTTGTGGATCAGGCGAACCATCTTGCCCAAACCGCTGCTTTCGTGGAAAGCCGCCCACTCGACCACCCCGTCTGCGGTGGCGTGGATGGGCGTGCCAAGCGGGGCGCTGAAATCGATGCCACCGTGCATGGCCATGCGATCCTGGATCGGGTGACGGCGCATGCCGAAGCCGCTGGTGATGCGTTCCGAATCCAGCGGAAAGCCCGATGGAATGCTGTTGAGCATCAGGCGCTTTTCAAATGCGGTCTGACTGGCCGTATCAACCCGCTGGGCCAGTGGCCGCTCGGGTTCGGCCCGCACACCAATCAGGATCTCGATGTTTTCCAGCTCGTCGCTCAGTGCCAGCAGGGCCCGCGAGCGGTCCTCGACCTGGGCTTCCAGCTGGTCGCGCTCGTCAACCAGGGACTGGCGCTCGGTCTCTATTCGACTGCGCTCGGCTGCCAGCTCGGACAGCTCTGCGTTGAGGTTGCCGACCCGGCCCGTGAGGACATGCAGGAGAATGGAACCGGTCACCAGGAGGATGCCCAGCACACCGGCCGCGACCAGCAGGCTGCGCCGCATCAGCTGGTTGAGGGTGAAATGGCGAGCGCCGCGGTAATCGGTAATGGTGATCTGGTAATGATTGCGCATACTGGCTCGAAAGATGACGGCCTTATCTTAAGCGGCCAGCCCACAATTATCGCCGCGCCGCGGCGGGGATGCAAACCGCTTCGATGGCGGCCGCAGACAAGGGCAAGGGCTTGAAATCGGCGCCATTGCGCCCAATTCCTGACCACCAGCCAGCAATGTCTGGCCCCAAGATCAGGATCATTTGCCATCAGGAGTCGTGCCATGACCGAAGCGCCCGCCATCGAGACCCGGACCTTCGATACCGAAGTTCACCAGCTGCTCAAGCTGATGATCAACGCGCTGTATTCCAACCGCGAGATCTTCCTGCGCGAGCTGATTTCCAACGCCTCGGATGCCAGCGACAAGCTGCGTTTCGAGGCCCTGACCAATGACGCGCTCAAGGGCCTCGACCAGGATCTGGCCATTGATGTGGCGTTCGACAACGAGACCGGCACCCTGACCGTGCGCGACCGGGGGATCGGCATGAACCGCGCCGAAGTGATCGAAAACCTGGGCACCATCGCGCGCTCGGGGACGCGGCGCTTCCTGGAAAGCCTGTCCGGCGACCAGCAGAAGGATGCCCGCCTGATCGGCCAGTTCGGGGTCGGTTTCTATGCCGCCTTCATCGTTGCCGAACAGGTCAGCGTGGAGACGCGCCGGGCCGACGAGCCGGCTGAGGCCGGCGTGCGCTGGACGTCGTCCGGGGATGGCGAGTACCGGATCGAGGCCATCGAGCGGGCCGAGCAGGGCACCACGATCACCCTCAAGCTGCGCGAGGAGCACCGTGACCTGATCTCGGAATGGCAGTTGCGGCGGATCATCAAGCATTACTCCAACCACATCGCCTTCCCGATTCGCCTGTACAAGCCGGCCGAGGAAAAAGAAGGCGAAGAGGCAAAGACCGGGTCGGCTGCCGGCGAGCCCGAACTGGTCAACGCCAGCCAGGCCTTGTGGACGCGGCAGAAGTCAGACCTCAGCGAGACCGACTACACCGAGTTTTACACCAGCCTGACCGGCGATCCCGAAGTACCCCTGAGCTGGGCCCATCATCACGTCGAGGGTTCGCAGCGCTACAGCCTGCTGCTCTACCTGCCGTCCTCGGCGCCGTTCGACATGCTGATCAACCGCGACGAGCGCGAGGGCATCAAGCTCTACATCCAGCGGGTGTTCATCATGGATGCTGCCGAACAGGTGGTGCCGCGCTACCTGCGGTTCATGCGCGGGGTGATCGATTCGGCCGACCTGCCGCTGAATATCTCGCGCGAGATGCTGCAGGACTCGCCGCTGCTCAAGAAGATCCGCGCCACCGTGGTCAAGCGCAGTCTTGACCTGATCGAGAAGCTGGCCGAGCAGGGTGGTGAGCCCTGGCGCAAGTTCCTCGATGCGTTCGGCTCGGTGCTCAAGGAAGGCGTGATCGAGGACTTCGAGCAGCGCGAGCGGATCGCCGGCCTGCTGCGGTTTGCGTCCTCCGGGGTCGAAGGCGACGACGAGAGGACCGGCCTGGATGACTACATCAGCCGCATGAAGGATGACCAGGAGCACATCTGGTACCTGACCGCCGACTCGCTCAAGGTGGCGCGCAACAGCCCGCACCTGGAGGCTTTCCGCAAGCACGGGGTCGAGGTCCTGCTGCTGACCGACCGGATCGATGAGTGGCTGGTCAGCCATCTGCATGAGTACAAGGGCAAGTCGCTGAAGTCCGTGGCCCGCGGCAAGCTGGATCTGGGTGAGCGCGTTGAGCCCGATGACGACGCCAAAAAGCTGGCCGGTCGGGTCAAGAAAGCGCTGGGTGAGCGGATCGGCAATGTCCAGCCCAGCCAGCGCCTGACCGATTCGCCGGCCTGCGTGGTCGCCGATGAGCACGGCCTGTCGCCGGTGATGGCCAGAATGATGCGCCAGGCCGGCCAGGAGGTGCCCGAGGTCACGCCCAATCTGGAAATCAATCCTGGCCATCCGCTGCTGGCGCTGATGGCCGCCCAGACCGACGAGGCGCGCTTTGCCGAACTGGCCAGCCTGCTGCTGGATCAGGCGCTGCTGGCCGAGGGCGGCGAGCTGGCCGACCCGGCCGCTTACGTCCGGCGGGTCAATCAGCTGCTGGTCGAGGCGCTGGGCGGTAGCGACGACGGCGAGCCGGTCAAGGCGGCGTCATGATCGGCGCCGGGTGGTCGCCTGTGACAGGCAGCGGGCAATGAACGAGCGCGCGCCCGGCGGCTGGCGCGGTCGCCTGGGTGACTGGGTCGAGGGAGCGGGTTTTACCCGCTTCATCATCGGCCTGATCGTGGTCAATGCCATCATCCTCGGGCTGGAGACCTCGCCCCGGCTGATGGATGCGGCCGGTCCGGTCCTGGTCGCTGCGAACCGGCTGATCCTCGCGGTCTTTGTTGCCGAGATCCTGCTCAAGCTGGTGGCCTTCGGGCCGCGGTTTTTCCGCTCCGGCTGGAACGTGTTCGATTTTCTGATCGTCGCGATCGCCCTGGTGCCGGCATCGGGCCCGCTGGAAATCCTGCGCGCGTTGCGCATTCTGCGGGTTCTCCGGTTGCTGTCGCAGATCCCCAAGTTGCGCGCGATTATCGAGGCCCTGTTGCGCGCGCTGCCGGGCATGGGCTGGACCGCGCTCTTGCTGCTGCTGGTCTTCTACATCTTTGCCGTCATGGGCACCAAGCTGTTTGCCGAAGAGTTCCCGGAATACTGGGGCAACCTGGCCTTGAGCCTGTTTTCGCTGTTCCAGATCATGACCCTGGAGTCCTGGTCCAGTGGCGTGGCCCGGCCGATGATGGAGACCTACCCGCTGATCTGGATTTTCTTCGTGCCGTTTATCCTGATCTCGAGCTTCATGGTGCTCAATCTGTTCATCGCCATCATCGTCACCGCCACCCAGTCCATTCATCACGACGAGGAGGCCGAACAGCACCAGGATCTGCTCAGCGAACTGCGCCAGATCAACGAGCGTCTCAAGCAACTGGAGAACTCGCGCCAGTGACCGTGGATGATTGATCGGGCGCCGTCGTCAATGACCGACGCCGCGGTCAGGCTGGACAAGTGGTTGTGGGCGGCGCGGTTTTTCAAGACCCGCAGTCTCGCCCAACAGGCCATTCGCGGTGGCAGGGTCGAGATCAATGGCGCCAAGCCCAAGGCGTCCCGGCTGGTGCGGGCCGATGATCGCTTGCGCATCAGCAAGGGCGAGTGGTTGATCGAGGTCGACGTGCTCGAAGTGGGTGAGAAGCGGGTGTCAGCGCCGCTGGCCGCCCAGATGTATCGCGAAACCGAAGACAGTGTCCAACGGCGCGAGACAGCGCGCGCCGAGCG
>JBKHEF010000018.1:0-43270 GCA_046540955.1 Wenzhouxiangella sp. | reverse complement strand
CGCTCCATGCGCGGCCGGACGTTGTCGTCGAGGAAATCGAACATCAGGCGCATGTCCAGGTCGCGCGGGTTGTCCTCCAGCGGCACGACCCGGAAGAACATGAACGAGTTCTGCGAAAACGAGCTGGCCTCCAGGCGCGGCTCGTCGACATTTTCCGGGTAGGAAGGCACCTGGCTCAAGGCATTGTTGACCCGGATCAGGGCCTCGTTGATGTCGGTTCCGAAGGGAAACTCCAGGTCGATGCTGGCCTGGCCGTAGCTGGCCGAGGAGACCATCCGCTCCAGCCCCGGAATCGAACGCAGGTATTGCTCCTGCTCGATCAGGATCTCTTTTTCCACGTCCTGCGGCGTGGCCCCCGGCCAGCTTGTTTCGACCTGGACCACACGCACCTCCAGGTCGGGAATCATCTGCACCGGGATACGCAGCGCGGCCAGCACGCCGAGCACGGCGACGATCAGCACCACCACGGTGACAATCACGCCGTGGCGGATGATGCCCTCGAACATCAGCGCATCTCCTCGACCACGCGCACGGTCTCGTCCTCGCGCAAGTCCTCGTTGCCACGAACCACCACGCGCACCTCACCGGCCAGGGTCTCGACCAGCTCGGCCTGATCGCCCAGCATGCGACGCACGGTGACGGATTGCTCGCGCACCCGGTCACTGCCGTCCGGCAGCAGCCAGACCCGGGTGCTGCCGTCAGGATCGCGCAGCAGGGCATCGCGCGGGATGCGGGTGCGCGGCTCGTCGGTCACCAGGTCCAGCTCGACCCGGGCCGACATGCCCGGCGTCAGATCGCCGCTCTCATCGTGGACCAGCAGGCGCAACAGGAAGGTCCTGGCCGAGGGATCACTGACCGGCACCCGGGCGGCGATCTCGGTATCGAGCAGGCGGCCGGGAACGGCATCGGCCCGGGCGCGCACCTCGACCCGGTCGCGAGCCAGGTCGGCCCAGTAGCTCTGCGGCACCCGCACATCCAGCCAAAGATCGTCCACTTCGACCAGCTCGACCACGGCCCGGCCGGGTTCAACCCACTCTCCAGGCTCGGCCAGCCGGGCGCTGATGATGCCCCCGAAAGGCGCCTGCAGGACATGGCGGGCGACCCGTTCGCGCTCGATGGCCAGTTCGGCTTCGGCGCGCTGGAGGGCAGCTTCGGCCGCCACCACCGCAGCCTCGCGGGCACGCACCTCAGTGTCGGGCAAAAACTGGCTGCCGGTCAGGCGCCGGCCTTCCTCGGCCAGGCGCTGCGCCTCGGTCAGGACTGCCGCCGCCTCGTCCCTCAAGGCTGCGGCGCGGTCGACCTGCAGCCCGGCCAGGCGCGCGTCAAGCTCGGCGATCGCCTGGCCTTGCTCAACCCGATCGCCGGCATCGACGGTCAGGCGCTCGATCCGCCCGGCCACCCGGGGCGACAGGCTGGCGGTCCGCCGGGCGGTCAGGTTGCCGGTCAGGCGCAGAGTCTCGGTACTGCCCGAGGTCCCGGGGCGGGCGACGCTGACCGGGGTCTGGGCCGTCGCGGCCCCTGCGCCCAGCAAGGCCAGCAACAGAATGACAACGACAGACAGACGGATGTGCATGATGATTGTTCGTTCCTGGTGGAAGGACACGGCGGCGGGCAAGCGTAGCGCTCAGGGATCAATGCGCCGCAAATGCTGGCTGACTGCCAGCCAGGCGCCGAGCAGACCGAACAATGCGCTGCCGCCAACGGCCGCGGCAATGATCGACGGCGGTGGCCCGAGCAGACGGAAGTTCGCGCCATAGGTTTCGCCCAGGCGGGCCACCGGCTCATCCAGTGCCGCCAGCCCGGCCGTCAGCATCGCCCAGGCCAGCAGCCCGCCGAGCAACCCATACCAGAGCCCCGAGTACAGAAAAGGACGCCGGATGAACGCCGAAGTCGCGCCAACCAGGGCCATGACTTCAATCTCCTCGTGGCGGTTCTGGACGTCCAGGCGAATGGTGTTGCCGATCACCACCGCCACACCGGCCGCCAGCAGCACCGCCAGCAGCCAGGCCAGGCGACCGAGCAGTTCGGTCATCGCGTCCAGCCGCTCCAGCCACTGCAGATCGGCCAGGATATCGGCCACCCCGGCCTCGCTGCGCAGGCGTGCGATCAGCGCCGGTCGTTCGCTGCCAGCCGCCAGGGCAACTTCCAGCACCCACGGCAGCGGGCTGTCCTCAAGCACCTGTTCGGCCGAATCCAGACCGAGCTGGGCCGACAGTTCGGCCAGGCCCTGCTCGGGACTGATCGGATCGACCGCCAGCACGCCCTGCCAGTTGCTGATGCGCGAGGTCAGGCGATCCACCGCCGGCTGCTCCAGGCCAGGGTCAAGGAACACCGACAAGGTGTCCAGACGCTCCCAATGGCGCGACAGGCGCTCGATGTTGTCCAGGGCCAGCTGGAGTGCAAACGGCATGGCGATAGCGAAAGCGACGACCGCCACGGTCATCAGCGAGGCCAGCGGGTAACGCGCCAGGCTGCCCAGCGAAGACAGCAGGCTGAAGGCATGGCGCCGGGTCCAGGCGCGCAGACCGGTCGCACCGGCATCGCGCGGCGAGCGCTGAACTTTAGCCATGGGGCTCATCCGGGCGGGAAGCGGCCCGCGACGGCAGATCGTCGATGATGCGGCCATCATCAAGGACCAAAACGCGCTGGCCCAGGCGCTTGATCAGGTCAAGATCGTGGCTGGCAATAAGCACGGTGACTCCGGACTGGTTGAGCTGCAGGAAGGTGTCCATCAGCTCGGCCGAAAGACCCGGGTCCAGGTTGCCGGTCGGCTCATCCGCCAGCAGCACCGGCGGACGGGCGATGATCGCCCGGGCAATGCCGACCCGTTGCTGCTCGCCGCCGGACAGCATCGGTGGATACATCCTTTCCTTGTCGAGCAGGCCAACCTTGTCGAGCGCGGCCCGCACCCGGCGCTGGATCTCGCCGAACGAGAACCCGGCAATCATCAGCGGCAAGGCGACATTGTCAAACACGCGCTTGTCCGACAGCAGGCGATGGTCCTGGAAGATCACGCCGATGCGCCGGCGCAGGTAGGGAATCTGGCGCCGAGAGATCTTGCCGACGTTGCGCCCGTCAAACAGCACCTGACCGCGGCTCGGGCGTTCGAGCAGGGCGATCAGTTTCAGCAGGGTCGACTTGCCGGCACCGGAACGCCCGGTCAGAAAAGCCATCTCGCCGCGGCCGAGATCGAAACTGACATCGCTGAGCGCCTGCATCCCGCCCGGGTAGCGCTTGGCCACGTGCTGGAAGGAAATCATGCCAAAAGCTGGCTCATGCTCAGGATCGGTAACATGATCGCCAGGACAATGTAGAGCACCATCACCCCCACCAGCAGGATCAGTAACGGCTGCAGCACGGCCAGCAGCACGGTGGTGGCCGAGTTCAACTCGCTCTCCTGCATGGCTGCGGCGTGCTCAAGCATCGGTGCCAGTTCGCCGCTGCGCTCACCGCCGCTGATCAGGCGGCGGGCGACCGGTGGCAGCCACGCTGCGTTCTGGAGTGCGGCCGACAGCGAGAGCCCTTCGCGCACCTGGGCGGCGGCGCGCTCGACCTCGGCCTGCACCACGCGGTTGCCGACCACCGCGGCCGAGACCTTGAGCGCCTCGACCAGCGGCACGGCACTGGCGACCAGGATGGCGAGCGTGCGGGTAAAGCTGGCGGTCTGGCGCGCCCGGACCAGGCGCCCCAGGACCGGCACCCGCAGCAGCCAGCCGTCGAGCGTGAAGCGTGGCCCGGGGCGGCGCAGCAGAAGGAGCGCGGCGGTGCTCACGACCACCAACCCGATCAGCCCCAGCCAGCCCCACGCGGCGATGGCCTCCGACAGCGCCAGCAGGCTGCGGGTCAGCAGCGGCAGTTCCTGGGCGGCCTGCTCGAACACCCCGACCACCCGCGGCACGACAAAGCCGATCAGGCCCCAGACCACGGCGATCGCGATCACCGCCAGCAGCACGGGATAGATCAGGGCCAGGCCCAGACCGCGGTTGATCGCCTCGCGCTGCTCGGCATGGTCGGCCAGGCGCCCCAGCACCGCTTCGAGCTGGCCGGCCCGCTCGCCGGCCGCGATCGAGGCGGTGTAGACGGCCGGAAACAGGCGGGGATGCTCGGCCATGGCGGTCGACAGGCTCTGGCCCTCCATGACCCGGGCCCGGATGGCGCCAAGCTGGCGCCGGGCCAGACCGCCCTCGCTTTGCTCGATCAGGACGCTCAAGACCTCTTCCAGGGTCAGGCCGGCCTTGAGCAGGGTGGCCAGCTGGCGCAGTAGCAGCACGCGCTCGCGGCCCTGCCCGCCCAGACTGAAGCGAGCGGGTCTTTCTGCGCGCACGACGCGCACCTCGAGCGGGATCAGGCCGCGTTCGCGCAGCTGGGCACGCGCGGCTCGGGCACTGTCGGCCTGGAGCACCCCGCGGGTGGTCTTCTCGCCGGTCAGAGCCTGGTACTCGAACGCACCCATGGCTGGTCAGGCCGCGCGGGTCACGCGCAGCACTTCTTCCAGCGAAGTGACGCCGGCAATTGCCTTGCGCCAGCCGTCATCGAGAATGGACGGATGGAACTGGCGGGCCAGGGCCTCCAGCCGGGCTTCCGCGGCGCGGTCATGGATCAGCGCGCGCATCGCCTCGTCGACCGCGACCAGTTCGTAAATCCCGGTGCGACCGCGATAGCCGGACAGTCCGGCGGAAAGATCGGCCCGCGGCCGATACAGGGTACTGGCGGGTTTTGCGGTCAGACCCAGGCGCTCCAGTTCGGCCGAGCTGATGGCATAGGCCTCGCGATGATCCGGGTCCAGCACCCGGACCAGGCGCTGGGCGAGCACTCCCATCAGGCTGGAGGCGAGCAGGAACGGCTCGATGCCCATGTCGACTAAGCGCGTGATGGCGCCGACGGCGGTATTGGTATGCAGGGTCGACAGTACCAGGTGGCCGGTCAGGCTGGCCTGGACGGCAATCCGGGCGGTCTCCAGGTCGCGGATTTCGCCGACCATGACCACATCCGGGTCCTGGCGCAGGATGGCGCGCAGGCCGCGGGCGAAGGTCAGCTCGACCTTGGGGTTGACCTGGGTCTGGCCGATGCCGTCGAGGTCGTACTCGATCGGGTCTTCAACCGTCATGATGTTGCGGCTGCGGTCGTTCAAGCGCATCAGCGCGGCATACAGCGTGGTCGACTTGCCCGACCCGGTCGGGCCGGTGACCAGCAGGATGCCATGCGGGCGCGCGATCATGCTTGCCACCCGGGCCTCGGTGTCGGGATCCATGCCCAGCTCGGCCAGGTCCAGGCGCCCGGCCTGCTTGTCGAGCAGGCGCAAGACCACCCGCTCACCGTGGCTGGACGGCAGGGTCGAGACGCGCACGTCCACCGGTCGCCCGGCGATGCGCAGGCTGATCCGGCCATCCTGCGGGATGCGCTTTTCGGCGATGTCCAGGCGCGACATGACCTTTATCCGTGAGGTGATCAGACTGGCCAGCGCCCGGGCCGGCGACATCACTTCCCGAAGCACGCCGTCGACCCGGAAACGCACTGACAGGCGCTCCTCGAAAGGCTCCAGGTGAATATCGGAGGCGCCCTCGCGCAGGGCCTGGGTGAGGATCCCGTTGATCAGGCGGATGATCGGGGCGTCGTCTTCGCTCTCAAGCAGATCGGCCGGTTCGGGCAGGTCCTCGGCCAGGCGGGCCAGATCCATTTCCTCGCCCAGGTCTTCGGCGACCTGGGCCGCCTGGCCGTCGTCGGCCTCGTACAGGCGGCTGACCAGACGGTCGAACTCGGCGCTTTCCAGGCGCTCCAGGATGACCTTCCGGTCCAGTCGGCGGCGGACTTCCTGCACGGCGGCCACGTCGACCGGCTCACGCACCGCCAGGCGGATGCCATCGCCGTCGCGACCGGCCACCGCCACCCCCCGGCGGCGGGCAAAACCGTAGCCGGGGCGGAACTCAGCGCTCATCCGGCGGCGAGTGGAGGAAATCGGCCAGCTCGGGCAGCAGCGGCATGTCCCCGGGCCGGGTCAGGCCGCGCCGCTGTTCGCGCTGGTCGAGCTGGCGGTCGCGAATGCCAGTGTACTTCGAAGCGGTCACATCGTCGATCAACGCCTGGTCGTGGAGGATGCGGGGACGGATGAAGACCATCAGGTTGCGCTTGACGGTGCTGGTAGAGCGGTAGCGGAACAACTCGCCGATCAACGGAATCCGGCCCAGGCCGGGCACGCTTTCCATCTGCTCCTGCAGGTCATCGCTGGTCAGGCCGCCGAGCACCAGCATGGCTCCGTCCGGCACCATGACCCGGGTCGAGAGCGTGCGCTTGTTGGTGATCAGGTCCACCGCCCCGCCCGATGGGGCCAGGGTGGAGACTTCCTGGTCGATCTGAAGCAGGATGGTGTCGCCCTCGTTGATGTGCGGGGTGACGTTGAGCTTGACCCCGATCTCTTCGCGGTTGATGGTCTGGAACGGGTTGACCTGACCTTCGCCGGTAGCGATGCCCTGGGTCGAGAAGCTGCCCGACAGGAACGGCACTTCCTGGCCGACGTTGATGCTGGCCTCGTGGTTGTCCATGGTCACGATCGAGGGCGTGGACAACACGTTGGTATTGGCATCCTGGCTGAGCGCCCGGGCGAGCGCGCCGATTTCGAGCAACTCGATACCGAGCAGGCTGGAGCGACCGCGGACATAGCCAAGATTCATGCCGCGCCCCGGGAGGAACAGGTTGCCATCCTCGCCCATCTGACCGGCCGCAGCACTGAGATTGAGGATGTTGTTGCCACCCCCCTGGAAATTGGTGCCGCCGAACAGGCCGCTGTCGCCGGAGGCAAAGGCTTGCCATTGCACGCCCAGCTCGCGTGAGGTATCGACCGCGACCTCGGCGATGATCGCCTCGACCAGGACCTGGGCACGACGAATATCGAGCTGATCGACCACCGACTCGATCGACCGGAACAGCGCCGGCGGGGCACTCACGACCAGCGCGTTGGTGTCATTGTGCGCCTGGATACGAACCCTTTGACCGTCCTCGGCATCCAGTTCCAGCAACCCTTCAAGCACCGGCACCAGGGTATCGGCGGTGGCATAGCGCAGGTAGATGACCTGGGTGCTGCCCTGGGCATCCAATGGCGTGTCGAGGTGGCTGATCAGGGTGCGCAGGCGCAAGCGCCGGCTCGGGTCACCGGCCAGGATCACGGTATTGGTGCGCTCATCGGCCAGGGCGGTCTCGGCCCCGCTGTCGGCATACAGCCGGTTGACCATGCGAACCACCTCCGCGGCGTCGGCATGGCTGAGCGCGATAAGCTCGATCTCCTGGTCGCTGGCCGCATCCAGTCTGCGCACGATCGCCTCAATACGCCGGATGTTGGCGGCACGATCAGCGATGATCAGGACATTGGAGGGGTCATGATGAGCCATGTAGGCCGATTGGGGCAGGAGCGAGCGCAACAGCTGCGAGACCTCGGCGGCGGAAACGTGTTCCAGGGTGATGATCCGGGTGACCGGCTCATCGCCGGCCAGTTGCATGCCGTCGACCGGCACCCGGCCATCCTGGCGGGCATCGACGTCGGGCAGGATACGAGTGACCCGCTCATCGCTCACGGCGGTGTAGCCGTGGACCTGCAGGACGGACTGAAACACGGCCCAGACCTCGTCACCGGCCAGTGGCTGGCTGGAGGCGACCGTGACCCGGCCGGAGACCTGCGGATCAATGATGATATTGCGGCCAGTCATTTCGGCCACCGCCTGGATCAGCGAACGGATATCGGCATCATTAAAGTTGAGGACATGGCCATCACCATCCTCGGCGATCGCCGCCAGCGGCATCGCCAGGCCCAGCAGCAGGGCCAGATGGACAAACGGGCGGGTCAGCAGTCTCGGCATGAGGTCATCGGCTCCGTCTTCGCTGTGGTCACTCGATCCGCGACAGGATCTGTTCGAGATCCGGCCGCAGGGTCATCTCCCGGCCCTGCCGGTTGATGGTAATGGAGACTTCGCCCCGGCGCAGCACATCGGCAAACAACGCCTGGGCATCTTCGCGCGAGCTCAGTGGCTGGCCGTTGACCGCGGTTACCACATCGTTGACCTGCAGCCCCAGCTCGGCAAACAGGGTCGCATCGCGCCCGGGACGAACGCGATAGCCGCCGCCGGCCACCGGCAGCACCGCGATCTGGTCGGACAGCGCGCCGACCTGGGCGTCCGGACGCTGCAGCGAGGCAGCACTGATGCCGGCCGGCACCTGCAAGCCACGGATTCCCGGCATGCTGTCAATTCCGCTCCGGTTACCGTCCGAGCCTCCGGAGGCTGGGGTCGGACGTGCCGATGGCCTGCTCAGCTCGCGCTCGAAGACGAGCGCCTCTTGACTGCCGTCACGCTCGATCAGTACTTCGAGCGGGCGGATGGTCGCCAGGCGGCTGCCATCGGGCAGTTCATCGCCGATCCGGTAGACCTGCTCGTTGCCAGCGCCATCGGCGATGATGGCGAAGGCCCGCTCGCCCCCCGACATCAGACCACGCAGTTGCAGCTCTGTGCGCGCGGCCGGGACGACCGTCGGCAGCGGCCGCGCGCGCGCTGCTTCGCCGAACAGATCCCAGCGGTAGCCGTCGCGACCAACCGCAGCCGGCTGGATCTGCGGCACCGGCGGGACCGGCGCCGACTCGACTTCCGGTCCTGCCAGCACCAGCCAAAGCAGCTGGACCAACTGCCAGGCCAGCACCAGGCTCAACAGCAGGGCCGCGAGGACCGCCAGCCGCCCGGACCACTGCGGTCGCCGGCTGGTGCCCGCAGCGGTGGTCAAGCGCGCCATTGACAGGGCCGACAGCAGCATGCTGACTGACCGTCAGCGTCCACCACCGCCGCTGCGGCGCCGGCGACCCCCGCCCCCACCCCGGCCGGAACGATCTCCGGCCTCCTTTTTCGCCCGCCGCGGCGGCCGCTCGAGCCTGGGCAAGGCATCCGGGTCGTGCTGCAGCACCGGCAGTTGCAGATCAATGTACTGCTCGATGTCGGGTAGGTAGAAAGCATAGTCTTCGCAGGCAAAGCTGATCGCATCGCCGCTGGCGCCGAGGCGCGCGGTCCGGCCAATCCGGTGAACGTAGTCGGCGGCATCCTGCGGCAGGTCGTAGTTGATCACATGGCTGACGTCCGGGATATGCAGGCCGCGCGCGGCCACATCGGTGGCCACCAGCACGTCGATATCGCCCTCGCGGAAGCGCTTGAGCAGTTTCTGGCGTTTGACCTGGGGCACGCTGCCGGCCAGCATGGCCGCGTTGAATCCGTTGGCCTTGAGGGTCTCGGCCACCCGGTCGACGGCATGCCGGGTATTGGCAAAGACCATCACGTGCCCCTCTTCCATGCCGCGCAGGAGATGCACCAGCAGCGGCAGCTTCTCGCGGTTGGCCGGGTAATAGACCACCTGGGTGACCCGGTCGGTGGTCATCTGCTCTTCCTCGACCCGGATGGTTTCGGCATCGTTCATGTGCTCGTAGGCCAGTTCGGTGACCTTGAGCGGGAAGGTGGCCGAAAACATCAGGGTCTGGCGCTGGTCGACCGGCGGCATGCGGCGGAACAGGAAGCGAATGTCGGTGATGAAACCCAGATCGAACATCCGGTCGGCTTCGTCGAGGACAGCCACCTCGATATGACGCAGGTTGTAGATGTCCTGCTTGAGATAGTCGATCAGCCGCCCCGGCGTGCCAATCAGAATGTCCACCCCATCGGCGATTTCGTCGCGCTGCTTGGCGTAATCCACGCCGCCGTAGGCCAGCAGGGTGCGCAGCCCGGTATGCTTGCCCAGCAGTTCGGCATCGCGGTGAATCTGGATCGCCAGCTCGCGGGTCGGAGCAATGCAGATGGCGCGCGGATTCGGGCCCGGGCCCTTGCTGTCGGGACTCAAAAGCTGGCGAAAGATGGCCAGCAGAAAAGCGGCCGTCTTGCCGGTGCCGGTGCGCGCCTGACCGGCCACATCGCGCCCGGCCAGGGCGAGCGGCAGGGTCCGGGCCTGGATTGGCGTACAGGACTCAAAGCCGGCATCGGCCAGACCGCGCATGATGCGCTCGTCGAGCTTGAAGGTGTCGAACCGGATGTCGGTCAACACCTGTTCGTTGCTGGGGGTATCGCTCACTGGATATCCTGTCTGCTTGGGAAGATTCGGCCCTGCGGTGCAACCGCAGGCCGGCAATCAGGTTAGTATAGGCGGTCATCTGGCAGACCGCAGACGATTTCATTTTCCTTACCCTGCAAGGAGTTCCCTACTGTGAGCGACAACATCATTCACGTATCCGACAGCGAATTCGACGAGGTCGTCCTCAAGGCCGACGGTCCGGTGCTGGTCGACTACTGGGCCGAGTGGTGCGGCCCGTGCAAAATGATCGAACCCATCCTCCACGAGATGGCCGACGAATACGGTGACAAGCTGCGTATCGCCAAGGTCAACATCGACGAAAACCAGCAGGTCACCAGCCGCTTCAAGATTCGCGGCATCCCCACCTTGATGATCTTTGAAAACGGCGAGCACCAGGGCACCAAGGTCGGCGCACTGACCAAGTCCGCCCTCAAGGCGTTCATCGACGAAACCATCTAGACCTTTTAAGCGGTGGCGCCGGTACCTGGTGGCCGGCCTCACCGATCCGCCAGGGGCAATCAGCGCTGGACTTGCAGGTCCTTTGATGCTACCGTAAGAAGATCGACGGCCGACCCTGGCCTCGAACCCCTTGAGTTTACTTGTTGCTCGGCCCCTGCCTGTTTTCCGGGCATGCCCCATGCAGACTTGACGCATTGATGATCCGAACCCGGACGCGACCGGCGGCGAGCGGCCCTGCTCGCCAACGCGACCCCGGCTCTACCTCCAGACAGCAATCCCATGAACCTGACTGAACTGAAAAGAAAAAACGTCAAAGAGCTCATCGACATGGCCGACGAGCTCGGTATCGAGAACATGGGGCGTTCGCGCAAGCAGGACGTCATCTTCGCCATCCTCAAGGCCAAGGCGGGCAAGAAGGAATCCATCTACGGTGACGGCGTGCTCGAGATCCTGCAGGATGGCTTCGGCTTCCTCAGGTCCTCCGAGGCCTCCTACATGGCCGGGCCGGACGACATCTACGTCTCGCCCTCGCAGATCCGGCGCTTCAACTTGAGGACCGGCGACTACATCTCCGGCAAGATCAGGCCGCCCAAGCAGTCGGAACGGTACTTCGCCCTGCTCAAGGTCGAGGAACTGAACTACGACCGCCCGGAGATGGCCAAGAACAAGATCCTGTTCGAAAACCTGACCCCGGAGTTTCCGCGCGAACACCTGAAACTGGAACGCGGCAATGGTTCGACAGAAGACATCACCGGGCGCATCATCGATCTGATCGCACCCATCGGCAAGGGCCAGCGCGGCCTGGTGGTCAGCCCACCCAAGGCCGGCAAGACCATGATGCTGCAGTCCATCGCCACCGCGATCCGGGCCAACAACCCGGAAACGCACATGATCATCCTGCTGATCGACGAGCGTCCCGAGGAAGTCACCGAGATGCAGCGCTCGGTGGATGCCGAGGTCATCTCCTCGACCTTCGACGAGCCGGCCACCCGCCACGTCCAGGTTGCCGACATGGTGATCGAGCGGGCCAAACGCCTGGTCGAGCACAAGAAAGACGTCATCATCCTGCTTGATTCCATCACCCGCTTGGCGCGCGCCTTCAACACGGTCGCACCCTCCTCGGGCAAGGTCCTGACCGGCGGCGTGGACGCCAACGCCCTGCAGCGGCCCAAGCGCTTTTTCGGTGCCGCGCGCAACATCGAAGACGGCGCCAGCCTGACCATCATCGCCACCGCGCTGGTCGATACCGGCTCGAAGATGGACGAGGTGATCTACGAGGAATTCAAGGGTACCGGCAACATGGAAATCCACTTAAGCCGCCGGATCGCCGAAAAACGCACCTATCCGGCCATCGACATCAACCGCTCCGGGACCCGCCGCGAAGAACTCATGGTCGGCAACGACCAGCTGCAAAAAACCTGGATCCTGCGCCGCATCCTCCAGCCCATGGACGAAGCCCAGGCGATCGAGTTCATGCTCGACAAGCTGAAAGTGACCAAGACCAACGAAGAGTTCTTTAATTACATGAAAAGATAGGGTTCAGGGTTCAGGGTTCAGGTTTCAGGGCCAAGCCTGAACCCTTAACCCCTAACCCCCCGCGAAAGCTCTTCATCCCCACTTCACGCGCAGTCTTCACAATTGTCAAATCGACAAATGTGAAGGAGCTAGAAATGACGGACGCAGACGGCAACGCCACCATCCTGCTGGTCGAAGACCACAACGATCTGGCCGCCAGCATCGGTGATTACCTGGAAGCCAGCGGCTTTGCGATGGATTTTGCCGCCGACGGCGCCATCGCGCTCAACCTGCTTGACGAAAACCCCTACGATGTCATCGTCCTTGACCTGATGCTGCCCAAGATTGACGGCATCCGGGTGTGCGAGCGGCTGCGCGAGCGTGGCGACGGCACCCCGATCCTGATGCTGACCGCGCGTGACCAGCTCGACGACAAGGTGGCCGGCTTCAACGCCGGAGCCGACGATTATCTGGTCAAGCCGTTCGAGATGGAAGAACTGGAGGTGCGTATCCGCGCCCTGATCCGGCGCGCCCGCGGGGAAATGTCGGACGGCGCCATGCGGGTTGGCGATCTGGTCTTCGACCCGCGCACCATGCGCGTCGAGCGCGAGGGCGAGCGGGTGAACCTGTCGCCGACCTCGATTCGCATACTCAAGGTCCTGATGCGCGAATCACCCCGCCTGGTCAGCCGCGAGCAGCTGGAAAACGAACTGTGGGGCGACATGCTGCCCGACTCCGATACCCTGCGCTCGCACATGTACAACCTGCGCAAGGGCATCGACCGGCCCTACAAGACCAAGCTGCTGCATACCGTCCAGGGCATGGGCTTCAAGCTGGCCGCCCCGGAAGACGCCTGAGCCGACCCGAACCGCCGGCGCCCACCGGCCTGCTTTCAGGTCAGGGCGTCGGCGACCGCGGCCCGGTACTTGCCGCGCAGGGTCTCCCACTCCATCCGGAACCACGGCGCCAACCGCTCACCCGGATCGGCCATCAACCGGTCGATCTCTTCGGGTGTCACGAAGCGCCAGGCGGCCAGTTCCAGCGGGTTGGGCCGGAGCTGGAATTCGTCGACCCGACCGACATAAACCCAGCACAATTCGTGTTCCGAGCCCAGGTTTTCATAGCCGGCCTGATAGCGAAACTTGTAGATGAAGTGCAGCGGGGTACGCACGCCCAACTCATCGAGCAGCCGGCGCTCGGTCGCTTCGGCCATGGTCTCGCCGGCCCGCGGGTGCGAGCAACAGCTGTTGGCCCAGTAAAGCGGCCACAGTCGCTTTTCGGCCGAGCGCTGCTGGATCAGCAGCCGACCCTGTGGATCAAACAGAAAGACCGAGAACGCCCGGTGCAGGATGCCATCGCCATCGTGGCACGCGCCCTTGCTGAGCGTGCCCACCGCGTTGTCGTTTTCATCGACCCGGATCAGGGCTTCGGCCTCTGAAGAGACCACCCGTTCCGGGCCGGCGCGTTCAGGCACCACCGACTTCGACCTCGATGGCGTGGTAGCCGGCCGCGCGGATGGCGCGGGCGACCCGCGCGCTGCTGTCCGGGCACAGGGCGATCACCGAGCCGCCACCGCCACCGCCGGTCAGCTTGGCGCCCACGGCGCCATGATTACGCGCCACCTGGATCAGTTCTTCGAGTTCCCAACTTGAGACCTGCATGGCGTTGAGCAGACCCTGGTTGATGTTCATGGTCTCGCCCAGGGTATCGTAATCGCGCCTGGACAGGGCATCCAGGCCAACCCCGACCAGGCTGTCGATTTCATCGAAGATACGCTCGTAGAGCGCCGGGTTGCGCTGCCAGGCCTCGCGGACCCGGGCCACGGTGCGGGCAGTCAGGCTTTCCACCCCGCTCATGGCAATGACCATGGACAACGGCTCGCTGACCTCGATGATCTGACGCTCGAGCTGCTCGCCGGAGCGATACAGCATGAACTGGCCGTAGGTGGCCAGGGTGTTGTCCAGCCCGGACGGGGTGCCGTGGGCGACTTTCTCGCATTCGAACGCCAGTTCGTTGATGCGCTCATCGGACAAGCCCAGGGCAAAGTGCGCATCCAGTGCGCGCAACACCGCTACCGCAAGCGCGGCCGAACCGCCCAGCCCCATGGCCCGCGGAACGCTGGGAAAGACCTCGATGCGCATCCCGCGACCGCTCAGGCCCAGCGCCTCAAGCACCCGGGCCAGCGACCGGGTGAACGACGGCGGGCGCTTGGCGCTGAAATCCAGGCGTTGCTCGATGCTCCAGCGCGGAATGATCAGATCAATGCCCTCGCGGGTATCCTCGATCCGGGCCTGGATGGCGAGCGGAATCGGTGCCGCGATGGCCCGGCGGCCGTAGACCACCGAGTGTTCGCCGAGCAGGATGATCTTGCCATGACCGGCACCCAGGGTTTCGCCCTCGAGCACTTCCTCGTCGCGATGGCCGGCGCTGGGCTCGGTCTGCAGGCGCACGCTGCGGATGATCTCTTCGGCCTTCCAGATCTTGATCTCGCCGGACGCGATCAGGCGCTCGACGACGGTGTCGAACAGCTCTGGCGGCGTGCCTGCGGCGGTGGCCACGCTGCGCGCATGCAGGGTCATGTGGCCTTGCTGGATGCCTTCGGTGACCAGCGCCCGCAGGGCCGAGAAGGTCTGGGCCAGGCCGACGGCCCCCATGACCTCGGCCAGTTCGCGCGCGCTGTCGACGCCGAGCATGCGCAGGTTGAGCGCCACGGTCGGGTTGGTCTGGAGCGGCCCGCCGACCGTACCGACCTTGATCGGCAATTCCAGCTCGCCGAGCAGATCGCCATTGTCGGCCGTATGCCAGCGCGTCAGGGCGGTATAGCGTCCGCCGCGCGCGGCATAGGCGTGGGCACCGGCTTCCAGCGCGCGCCAGTCGTTACCGGTGGCCAGGGCGACCGCATCGATGCCGTTCATGATCCCCTTGTTGTGGGTCGCGGCCCGGTAAGGGTCGACCCGGGCGAAATCGTTGGCCACGATGATCCCGTCGCGGACCTGCTCGCCATCGAAACCCTTGCCGGTCAGCGCGGCAACCGGAATCCGGACCCGGGCCCGGACCAGCGCCCGGTCGGCCAGGTTGGAGAGGATGCGCAGGAACACCCGCCCCTCGCTGATCGCTTCAATCAGAGAGGCCACGCCCTCGCACATGGTATTGACCAGGTTTGCCCCCATCGCATCGCGGGTATCGACCAGCAGGTGGACCACCACCATGTCGCCACCGGGGCCGTCGGATGGATGGATGAACACCTCCAGATCGCGCGCCCCGCCGCCGCGGGCAATCATCTTCGGATGCAGGCTGTTGGCCAGGTTGAGGATTTCATGCTTGCGCTGGAGCAAGGCCGCCCTGGCCCGGGCGGGGTTGGCCAGATCGACAATCTGGATCTGGCCGATCAGCATCGGCTCGTCGCTGTCGACTTCGAAACCACCGCCGTCGCGGGCCAGCTTGGCCGCCGAGCTCAGGGCAGCCACGATCGAAGGCTCCTCGACCACCAGCGGGACCACGTACTCCTTGCCGTTGATCAGGAAGTTCAGCCCCAGCCCGACCGGCAGACCCATCACGCCGATGACGTTCTCGATCATCTTGTCGGCCAGTTCCACCGACAGGGTGTGACGGCCTGACTGCAGGTTCTGGTAGTCGTCGGCCCCGATCAGACCGCGCTCGCGCACTGTTCGTACCCGCTCGGGCACCGACATCTTGTAGAACTGCGGAATCCTGGATTTTTCCATGCACTCAATTCTCTGAAACATTGATTGAACCCGATCAGGCCGGCCGAACCTCAAGGTCGAGTCCGTGCCCGGCCACGCCCAGCGGCAGGCGCGGCCAGCCGCGCGCTTCAAGCAAGCGGCAGGCCTGATCCAGCGCATGCTCATCGATCCCGGCCAGTACGGCCAGATCGCCACCGCCGGCGCCACAAGGCTTGCAGGCCAGACCATGGCACTCGGCGATCTCTGCCATCTCGGCAAGCGAGGCACTGAGCACGGGCAAATCGGCGGAGTCGCCAATTTTACCCATCCCGCGTCGGTATTTATTGATACAGGTCATAACGCCAGGGGCATCGTTGGCGGCCAGCCTGGCCAGGGTCTCCCGGCAATAGCGCTCCAGCGTCCGCTGCGCCGCCGCTGCCGCGGCCGGACGCTCATGACACCAGGCTTCATGGCGGGCGAGAAAATCTGCGGTTGAGGCCGCCTGCCCGGTCCACACAAAAGCCAGCTTCAGCGCCTCGGGCAGGGCCACCCGCTCGACGCGCGGCTGATCTGCGGCCAACTGGTAGCGACAGAGCCCGCCATGCAGACTGGCGGCCAGATCGATGCCGCTGCCGCGACCACCCTGGCCCGCGCGATAGGGGCCGAGCAGCTGGTCGGCCAGGCGCGCCGCGATGGCCGCCGGCGGCGCAGGATCGGCCAGGGCCTCGAGCGCACCGGCCAGCGCCACCGTCATGGCCGCGCTGGACCCCAGCCCCAGCTTGATCGGGCCTTGCTCGGTTTGCTGATACAACTCACCGGTATCGATCCGGATGCGCAGGCCCGGATGCTCGGCGAGCCGCCCGGCGTGGCGGGCCAGCAGCCATTCCAGCACACGCCGGGCACGCCCGAAAGCCGGCTGATCGGCCCGGTCCGACAGCCAGGCGATCTTGCCGGATGAACAGCGGCGAAACTCGATCGGGGCAAGCCCCAGCTGCGGCACTTCGACCCGGCTTTGCCGGTCAGGGTCAACGACGATATCGACCCGCGCCCGGCGGTCGATCGCCATGACCAGCGCCGGCGCCCCGGCGAGCACGGCATATTCACCCAGCAAAACCGCCTTGCCCGGCGCCGAGGCGCGGATCGCCGTCACGAATCGACCAGTCGGGCGCCCGCCCCCAGCCCCGAGTGAAGCACCTGCTGGACACCGTCCATCGCGGCCAGTTCGGCCGCCACGGCATCACCCCGGCCCGGCAGGCACACGGCCTTGACCTGGGGACCGGCATCCACGGTAAAAAACACATCCAGACCGTTCTGGCGCAGGTCGCGAATCCGCGCCAAGCAGGCCAGGGTGGCGGCGTTCCAGTACAGCAGGCCCGGCTGGGCCGCCAGCGCAGAGGCATGCATCTTCAGGGCACTGTGCTCGCTGACCGCAGCCAGTTCGGCAAAGTCGCGGTCGACAATCGCCCGGCGGGCCCGCTCCAGGTCGGCCGGCACCGAGGCGACCCAGGCCGGGTAGTACGGCGAGGTCGCCATGGTCCGGTTCATGCCATCGCGCGAGGATACCGCCTTGGGCCCCTGCTCGGTCACCGCCACGACCACCTCCAGCGGCCAGTGGCCGGGTTCGGCCAGTTGCCGGGCAAAGCAGTCACTGCCATCCTCAGCCTGGCCGGCAGGCATTTCGCAGAAACCGCCGAACACAGAGCGCGCTGCCGAACCCGAACCACGCCGGGCAAGTGCCGACAGCGCCGACCGCTCCAGATCCGGCTGGAACACGGCAGCGGCGGCGACCACCAGGGCGGCAAAGCCGGAGGCTGACGAGGCGAGCCCGGCGCCGGTGGGAAAATTGTTGCGGCTGGTCACCCGGCAGCGTGGCCCGCACGCCGGCCGCAGCAGATCAAGCACCCGCGAAATCGGCGTCGGATCGGCTGCCTGCCCGTCAAGCTCGAAGCGGTCGGCATCCAGCCCTGGCATCAGCTCGACCCGGGTCACGGTTTCCAGCGCATCCAGGGTAATCGACAGCGAGCCGGCAGCCGGCAGGTTGAGGGTCGAGTCGCGTTTGCCCCAGTACTTGACCAGGGCGATGTTGGCCCCGGCACGGGCGGTTGCAGCATTCAAGATCAGGCGACCGGCATCATCATGGGATCACCGGGCATGATAATCCAGCTGGCGGCAGCAGACCGAATGGCCGTTCAATCCTTGCGCTGGTTGAACGGCCGGAAACGCGCGCGCGGGAAGTCGATCCGGATTTCGGTACCCACCCCCATCTCGCTGTCGGCCGACAGATCCCAGCCAAACCGCTGGCACAGCCGCCGGACAATGGCCAGGCCGAGGCCATAGCCTTCATTGCTGCGATCGTGGCCGCGGTAGAAGGGCTCGAACATGTGCTCCAGGTCGGCCTCGCACATGCCGCAGCCGGTATCGCGCACCACCACGCCGCGCTGGTCGATGAGCACATCGACCCGGCCCTGTTCGGTATAGGTCATGGCATTGCGCAAAAGGTTGGTAAAGACGATGGCCAGGACCCGCTCAGGCGCGTCCACCTCCAGCAACCCGCGGGCCTGGATGCCGGTCTCGATGTCTTCCTTGCCCAGCGCGGTGGCGATCTGGTCGAGCAGCTCGCTGAGCATGTCGTTGAGCACCATCGACGAAGTCGAGAGCTTGGATTCGCTCTCGCGGGCCAGCAGCAGCAGGGTCTCGACCAGCGACTCCATGTCGGCCACGGTCCGGTTCATCCGCTCGATCACTGTCTGGCGGCGATCGGGATCATCAAAACGCGCCAACAGGTTCAGATTGGCCTTGATCACGGCCAGCGGCGTGCGCAGCTCATGACTGGCGTTGCGGGTGAAGTTCCGCTCGCGCTGGACGAAGGACTCGAGCCGACTGATGAACTGGTTGATCGCATTGACCAGGGCCAGGGTCTCGGTATCGCCGGTATCGCCAAAATCCTCGGGCCTGAACTTCTGGAAATGACCGGCCCGGAAGTCGTAGTTGCGGACCGCCTCGGACAGCTTGACCACGGTCGAAACCGCGCGCCGCGACATGATGTAACCAACCCAGGTCAGGATATAGATCAAAAGCAGTACGCCGGTCAGCGGCGCGATCCCGAAGTAGAACGCCAGGGCCGAGACCTGGACCTCGTCGAAGACCAGGAACAGACGATCTCCATCGCGCTCGCTGACATGAACCACCGGTTCGGAGCCCGGCGCCTCAGCCACGCGCCGGAACCCGGGCGAGTGGTCCTGCAACCAGGCTGGAACAGCGCTGTCATCGCCATCGCGGGCCAGGTAGCCCCGCAGGTTGTTGGTGTTGGGCAGGGGGAAGTCCGGGTCCTCGGCGTGCAGGCTCCAGAAGTGCTCGGCCTCGCCGTTGAGGGCCTCGCGGACCAGCACGTTTTCAACCACAAGAGCAGCGGCATACACCCCGGCCACCGTGGCCACGCTGATCGCCAGGATCTGCAGGATGAAGACCCGAACCAGCTTGGTATCGAGATTGCCCTTCAGCAGCCGGTTGATGGCGCCCAAACCCTTCCGCTCCCGATCATCTACCGGCGCTGGAACCGGTAATGGGCAACCAGCCAGGCGTTCCCGTCGTCAAAGGCAAACAACTCTTCGCAGGCCATGAAGAACATCCGCCAGCGCTGCTGCCAACGCGCGGCATCATGTTCGCCATACGCCGAGCGCATGACCTCGGCCACCTGCAACTGGCGGCGGTCCATGTTATCCAGCCAGGCGCGCGCGGTACGGGCGTAGTGGTGGCCGGAATACAGGCGCCGGCTCTCAAGGGCCAGGTCATCCTGGAAATGCAGCAGGGTATCGGCCGCCGGCATCAGCCCGCCGGTGAAGAAGTAGCGCCCCATCCAGTTGCCCTCCCCCTCGGTTTCAAACGGATACAGCAGGTAGCGGTGGCAGAAGATGTGCACGAACAGCTTGCCATGGGGCCGCAGCCAGCCGGCAATGCGCTTCATCAGTTCCCGATAGTTGCGCACATGCTCGAACATTTCGACCGACACCACCCGGTCGAAGCGCTCGTCCAGGGTCAGGGTGTTGACGTCGCGGGTCAGCACCTTGATGTTGTTCAGACCGCGGTCGGCCGCCTGGGCTTCGATGTGGGCGCGCTGCGAGGCCGAATTCGAGACGGCAGTGATCTGGCTGTCCGGATAGGCTGCCGCCATCCACAGCGTCAGCGAGCCCCAGCCGCAGCCCAACTCCAGAATGCGCTGCCCGTCGGCCAGCTCGGCATGGCGGCAGGTCGCCTCGAGCATGGCCTCTTCGGCGCCATCCAGGTCATTGATCCCCGCCGGCCAGTAGCCGCTGGAGTACTTCAGGCGTTGTCCCAGCGCCAGCTGGTAGAACGCCGCCGGGACTTCATAGTGCTGTTCGTTGGCCGCCTCGGTCTCGATCGCCACGGCTGATTCGCGCAACTCATCGATCATGGCCTGGGCCCGCTCGGCGCGGCGCATCGGGTCGCGGTCGAATTCCTGCGCCAGCCGGCGCTTGAGCAGGCGCCGGATGCCGAGCCGCACCATCCAGTCGGGCAGCCGGCCCGACTCGGCCAGCTCAATCGGTTTCATTGACGATCAATTCCTCAGCGGGCGTTGCGACAGGGACGATCTGGCGATCGCGCGCCAGCCAGAACAGCAGCGGCAATACGATCGCCCAGCTCAGCCCGGTGGCCAGGATCACCTGCCAGGCCGGTGCCAGCCACTCTACCGCACCGAAGCGCGAGCCGGCAAAGTATGACATCGGCGAGCCGATGCCGCCGGCAACCGCCAGCAGCCAGAGGCGCTGCTTGAAAGCGGCCATGGAATGGTTGATCACCAGGGCAACCGATACCCACAGCAGCATGATCCAGAATGGCGCGAAGCTGCTCGATGGCCAGGCCATGGCGAACTCCAGCAGGCCGAGTTGAATCCAGGCGCTGTCGAGGACGAAACCCAGCCCCAGGCAGACCGCGATCATGCGCAGATCCAGCGGATGCCGGTTGCGGCGGTTGAGCTGCCACAGCACCAGGGCGCCGACCACCAGCATGCCGGTCCAGAAAATGCCGTGGGCCGCGCCGATCACGCAGGCCGGCCAGGCCAGCTGGAACAGGCCCTGGTTGACCAGGAAGGCCCGGGTCATGCGGGTCCACCTGTCAGGCCCAGCTCCGAGGCCGGTCGGTAACCCGGCGCAGCCAGCAGCAGGTGCACGTCGCTGATCGCACGCTCCCTGAACCCGCCCTCGCAGTAGGCCAGGTAGTAGCGCCAGCGACGCCGGAAGGTATCATCGAAGCCCATCGTCGCGATCTGCTCCCAGGCGGCCTCGAAGCGCTCCCGCCAGGCCTTGAGGGTGAGCGCATAGCTGGCTCCGAAGTCGGCCAGCTCGATCAGGCCCAGCCGGGTCGAACGTGCCATGGCCGCGGTGATGGCGCTGACCGACGGAATAAAGCTGCCGGGGAAAATGTAGCGCTTGATGAAATCGACCGTCTTGAGCGAGCGGGCATAGCGGAAATCCTCGATGGTGATGGCCTGGATCAGGGCCAGGCCGTCGCCGGCGAGGCGTTGCTCGATGGTGGCCAGGTAGGTCTCGAGATAGTGATGACCGACCGCTTCGATCATCTCGACCGAGACCACCCGGTCGTAGCATCCTTCGAGATCGCGGTAGTCTTCCAGAAGCACCGTGACCCGATCGCCCAGCCCGGCTTCGGCCACCCGGGCGCGGGCATGTTCGTACTGCTCGCGCGAGATTGTGGTCGTGGTCACCCGGCAACCCGTGGTCCGGGCGGCATGGATGGCCAGACCACCCCAGCCGGTGCCGATTTCGAGCAGGTGGTGGTCCGGTCCCAGCCGCAGGCGTTGGCAGATCCGGTCGAGCTTCGCCAGCTGGGCGGTTTCCAGCGAATCGTCCGGATGCTGATACAGGGCGCTGGAGTACATCATGCGCGGATCAAGCCAGGCGGCGAAAAACTCGTTGCCCAGGTCGTAGTGGGCCGAGATGTTGCGCCGCGAACCCTCGAGACTGTTGCGGTTGAACGCATGCCAGACCTTCATCACCGCCGCGGTCAGGCGCGCCCCGCCGCTGTCGATGGCCGTCAGTGTCTCGCGATTGCGCGCCAGGATGCCGATCACCCCGACCAGATCCGGGCTGTCCCACAGGCCGGCCATGTAGGCCTCGGCCGCGCCCAGCCCGCCGCCGGTGGCCAGCAGGCGCCAGAAGCGCTGATCGTGGACCTCGATGCGGGCCTGGTCGCTGCCCCCGCTCCCGACCGCCCATTGGCCGTCGGCATCGTCGATGATCAATCGGCCTTCGCGCAGCTCGCCCAGGCGCTTGAGCACCCGCTTGCGCAGCCAGGCATCAAGACCAGGTCTGGACGCTCGCCGGTCGACCGCCAGCCGGATCGATTTTTGATTGACACTCATGTTGAATCTGTCTGCTTGTCCGGATGGGGAAAAAATGGAATGCGCTTGATCCACAAGCGCAAGGCCTGCCAGTAGATGGCGCCGAGCACCCGCATCGTCATCAGCGGGTACAACAACGGCATGCGGGCCATGGCGCGCTCATCCAGCGGTGCCAGCTTGAGCTGCATTCCGGCCGCGAAGCATTCTGTGGTGCCGTCCATCACCAGCATGTGAACAGCCAGCCCGGCCGGCTCGACTCTAAAGCGCCAGTCGTAGTGGAGCCGCATCGGCAGAAATGGCGAGACATGAAAGTCCTTGGCGAAACAGAACCGGTAGTCCGGCCCGGCCTGCCCGCGCGCATCGAGCACGTAGGCATGGCGCTGGCCCCAGGGCGTGTTGTGGACCTCGGCAACGATGAACTGCAGCCGGTCATCGTCGTCGGTGCAGAGGTAGAAGCTGACCGGGTTGAAGCAGATTCCCCACTGGCGCAGGTGGGTCAGCAAGAACACCCGGCCCGCCGGGCACACACCCGTCTCCTGCTCGATCCGGGCCCGCACCGCCGCGGCCACCGACTGCTCCGGTGGGCCGATGTAGTCGCTGCGGCGGAAGGTGACCAGGTTGAGGCGTTCGCGTGACCACCAGGGTGAGCGCGCGCACAGCGCGTCGATCTGCTCGACATCAAACAGGCTGTAATAGAGCCGGTAGGCAAAGCGATGCGGTCGGGGCGTGCGGCGACGGTGCCAGACCTGGCCGGTCGCCACGGCGTTATCCACCGGCTGTTTCCAGCGCGTCGATCACCCGCCGGGCGCTGCGGGCACCGTCTTCGTGGAAGCCCCAGCCCCACCATGCGCCGCAGAACCAGGTCCGGCGAACACCGTTGATCTCGGCCCAGCGCTGCTGGGCGGCGATCGCCGCCGGGGTAAACACCGGATGGGCGTATTGCCGCCGGACCAGGATGCGTTCGGGGTCGATCTGCTCGGTCTGGTTGAGCGAGACGATGTAGTCGGTCGGCCCGTTGATGTTCTGCAGCAGGTTCATGTAATACGACACCCGGCAGCTGTCCCGGTCGGCCCGGTCACGACGCACATTCCAGGCCGCGCGCGCGGCCGGCAGCGTGGGCAGCAGGCGCGTATCGGTATGCAACACGGTCTCGTTGGGCTGGTAGCCGATCGCCCCGAGCACTTCCCGCTCGGCGCCGTCGGCGTCGGCCAGCAGGCCCAGGGCCTGGTCGGAATGACAGGCCAGGATCACCGCATCGGCCTGGACCTCCGCACCATCGGTCTGAATCCGCACGCCATTGTCTAGCCGCTCGATGGACCGCACCGCCGTCCCGATCTGGAACCGGGCGGCACATTGCGAAGCCTTGGCGACGTAGCAGCGAGAGCCGCCGCTGACCGTGCGCCAGGTCGGACGCCCGGACAGCTGGAGCATGTTGTGGTTGTCCATGAACTGCAGCAGGTGGCGCATCGGGAAGTCGGTCACCCGGCCCATCGGCGCCGACCACAGCGCCGAGGCCATCGGCAGCAGGTGCTGTTCGGCAAACATCGTCCCCAGACCGCTTTGTGCCAGCCACTGGCCGAGGGTGATGCGCTCGTCGAGCCCGGCGAGCAGCGCCGGGGCCCGGCGGTAGAAGCGCACGATGTCGGCAAACATGCCCCAGAAAGCCGGGCTTGCCAGATTGCGGCGCTGGCAGAACAGGCGGTTGAGGCCGCTGGCGTTGTACTCCAGACCGCTGACCTGGTCGGAGACCGCGAAACTCATGTTCGAGTCTTCCCAGTCGACCCCCAATTCCCGGAACCAGTCGGTCAAAAGCGGGTAATGGTGCTCGTTGAAGACGATGAAGCCGGTGTCGATGAACCGTTCTTGATCGCCCTCGCCAACGCGCTGGGTATCGGCATGTCCGCCCAGCCGATCCTCGGCCTCGAGCACGATGACCTCATGCCTGCGACTCAGGTGCCAGGCCGCATACAGCCCGGCAACCCCGGCACCAACAATGACCAGTTTCACGTTGCTGCCTGGACGCGGCGGGCCCGGCGGATCCTGTCAGGCACCGGTTTCAGGTCCCAGATCAGGCCGCACCAGCTCATCAGCTTGAGCAGGTAGAAGCTCAGGTCGATCTCCCACCAGTAAAAGCCCTGGCGGGCCGAGCCGGGATAATGGTGATGGTTGTTGTGCCAGCCCTCGCCGAGGGTCAGCAGGGCCAGCCAGAAATTGTTGCGGCTGTCGTCGCGGGTCGCATAGCGCCGGCGGCCCCAGACATGGGCCAGCGAGTTGATCGTCAGGGTGGCGTGGATCAGGACCACGGTGGAGAGAAAATAGCCCCAGACCAGCAGCTGCCAGCCGCTGGTCTCCAGCCCGGGCGCCTGTCGATCAAGCACCCAGCCCAGCGCGAACCAGAACACCGCATAGGCCACCGGCACGGCCAGGGCAAAGCGATCCAGCCAGCGCAGTTCCGGGTAGCCGACAAGATCGGGGATGCGCTTTTCATTGGTGGTGAAATGCTGGCGGCTCAGGAACCAGCCCATGTGGCTCCAGAAAAAACCATGCCTGGGAGAATGCGGGTCATCGGCCTGGTCGGCGCTGCGGTGGTGCTCACGGTGATGAGCCGCCCACCACAACGGGCCTCGCTGGGTGGCAGCCGCGCCGATCAGGGCAAACACGAACTGGGCCGGGCGCGAGGTCCTGAATGCCCGATGGGCGAAATAGCGATGATAGAAGGCGGTGATGGCAAACATCCGTAGCAGGTAGCTGAACGCGAAGGCAGCCACGGCCACCGGCGACACGCCGACCCAGATCACCCCCAGGCAGGCGACATGGAGGCCAACAAAAGGAATGATGCGCAGCCAGTCGACCGAGCGCTGGTCGGCTGCATCGGGCGCCTTGAAGCGCGAGGCGTCTATCCAGGTCAGCAGCGTCTGTTTCACGCGATTTCCATCGGGCGGGGTTCAAAAAGTCGGCGCAATGGTAGTCGCGGTAGCGATGAATGGTCCGTGAAGCCGTCACCAGCACACTGCCCGCTTTCACCGCCAGTTGATTGCTGCAGGCGCAGACTCCAGTTATGAATCGACTCAAATATATTTGCCTTGTCTGGCTTGCAGGAGCCCTGATCATGATGCTGACCGGATGCAGCGGCCGCGGCGGCGCGGCGACCATGGTTGACATGGACGGTTACGAGCAGGCGTTGCGCGACTTTCCGGGCTCGACCCAGGCCATCGACGAAGGCCTGGCGCGCTTCCAGGCGACCTTCGACGACCTGACCGCTGCGGATATTGCCGATCGGTTCCGTGAGACCTATGCCGAGCAGCTGTTTTTCAACGACACCCTGCACAGCTTCGACAAGCTTGCCGACCTTGCTGACTACATGGGCCGGACCGGCGCCGGATTGAGCGAGAGCAGTGTTGTCGTCCACCAGACCGTTCGCGATGGAGCCGACGTTTTCGTACGCTGGACCATGGAATTCAAGACCCGGGCGGCCGGTCGCAACATCCACTCGCACTCGATCGGCATGACCCATCTGCGCTTCAATGAGTCCGGCAAGGTGGTGCTGCACCAGGACTTCTGGGACAGTGGCCACGCCCTGTATGCCCACCTGCCGGTGGTCGGGTTCGCGGTCCGGCGGGCGAGGAGCGCGATGTGAGGATGCAACTTCGGCACACACTGATCGGCCTGCTGCTTGCCATCGTCTGGTCGGCCAGCGTTACCGCGGCACCGACACCGGGCAACCTGACCCGCTGTGCCGAGCTTGAGTTGCGCGTGGCCGGACTGTTCCACATCGGGACCGCCTTTCTCTACCTGGACGAATGCGCCAGCGCGCCGCGCATTCTCGACAGCGTACCCAAGCAGTTTTCGCTTGATCTCGCGCGCGATTTCAAGGGCGAGGATCTGGTCGAGTCCGCGCGCTCTATCCTCACCCGCAACCTCGGCGTCGACAGCCACGAAGAACTGCCCGAAGTGCTGCGCTGCCTGGCCGATGCCTATGTCGATGCCGATTCCGGTGACCGCTACGATGTGGTCTACCGCCCCGGAGAAGGGCTGGGCCTGTACCTGAATGATCGTCTGGTCCAAAGTTGCGACGACAGCGAAGGCGCAGAGAAATACTTCATGATCTGGTTCGGTGAAGACCCGTTTCATCGCCGCATGCGTGACCGCCTGCTGGAACAGGCCGAGGCTGCGGCCGCAACCAGTTAGCCGCTGTAACCGTCACGGCGCGGGCGGACCGGCAACAGGGCTACAATGCAACACGCCTGTCAGCCCATGCCGGAGCCTGCCGATGTCTTTTCAATACACTTCCGTCCTGGTCGCCGTTGACGACTCCGAAAGCGCCGGACGGGCGCTGGATTTCGCCCTGGAGCTGGCCGAAACCCTGCGCCTGCCGCTGCGCATCGTCCATGCCACTCATCCAACCCACGGTCGCGCTGGCGAAGTCCGTACCATCGATTACGAGGAAATGCAGATAGCCGCCGGCAGCGTGCCGGAATACGAGCTGGCAGCCGCGGTGATGGACCGCGCCCTGGCGCGGGCCGGAGAGCGGGCCGTCTCGGTCGAGCCGGTCCTGCTCAGCGGCGACCCGGCCGAAGCGCTGCTTCGATACGCGGCCGAGTGCGACCGTCCCATGCTGGTCGTCGGACGACGCGGTCGCGGCCGGCTTCAGGGCCTGTTGATGGGCAGCGTCAGCGACAAGACCGTGCGCCTGGCGCGCTGTCCGGTCATCGTGATCCACTAGCCGCCGCTAGATCCGTCGCCCGAAACGATCCAGCAGCGCCCCGAGACGCTGATCGACCCATTCGCTGACCGGCGTCAAACGCAGCCCAAAGCGCTCCTCAAGCGCGTCGGTATCAACCAGCGGTCCGTCCCCGGGCAGTGCACTGATGCCGGCATAAAGTGCGGCGACCGAACGGCCGACTTCGGCGCTTTGCGCCATGTGGCTGAGGGTGTCGGCAAAATCCTCCACCGACTGGGGCGCGTAGTGGACTTCGCGCCCAAACACCGGGGCCAGCAAACGGCACAGGTCAGGGCCCGTGACCGGCTCAGGACTGGCGATATCGATGATCTCGCCGGACACGCCGGCCGCGAGTGCCGCGACCACCAGCTTGCCCTGGTCCTCGGTCGCCGTCCAGTTCAGGCGGCGCTCGGCGGCCAATGGCGGGTAGGTCAACCGGCCCTGCTCGCCGACCTCGTGCAGGATATGCGGCCAGACCAGGTTGGCCAGGTAGAGCGTGGGTCGCAGAATCACGCTGTCGACATCACTGTCGAGCAGCCGCCGGCAGGCGGCCCGCAAGCCATCGACGAACGGCCCCGGCGGCATGCTGTCGGCACACCAGGCCGAGGCGCTGAAAACCAGGCGTTCAAGACCCGCATGACGCGCGGCCGCGATGACGTTATCCACCATGGCCACGGCCTGGTCACTTTGCGGCAGCACCGGCAGGTAGAAAAAGGCCGCGTCCATGTCGGCCATTGCGGCGGCACAAGACTGCGGATCAAGCAGGTCGGCCTTGCAGATCTGGACGCGATTCGACAACGCCTCCTCGGCCTTGAGGGCATCGCGGCTGACGGCGCGAACGCGCAGTCCGGCATCCAGGGCGGCATCGACCACAGGGTGGCCCTGGGTGCCGGTCGCACCGAAAACGACCAGGCTTGTCATGTTGCTCATTGGCAGGAACTTGATCACCCGATGAACCAGTCTTTAAGCCTACCATTAAAAAAAGGCGGCGCCTGATCGACGCCGCCTTTCAAAAGCCCCCCGGTCCAAGGGACCAGCAACCCTCTTTAAGCGGATCAGGGGGAGTCCGCTGCCCTCGCCTGCGCGAGGATCCCTACCAGCAACAACTGGGATCTATGATGCGCCACAAAACAGCGGGCCGTCATCAGGCATTTTTCTCAGATTCTTGTAGGAAATTTGATATACGTCGTAGGAAATTTGCCATATCACGGGTGTATGCACGGGCAATGATAAGATGCCAGTCATCTACCAACCCGGAGCATGGAGATGGGCAAAACATCCGCCTACCAGGCCAAGGTCCCTGATGAATGCGGCATCATCCCCTACTCGGACGAAGAACATGCGGTCTGGGCCGAACTCTACGCACGCCAGATCCGGATCATCGAAAACCGCGTCTGCCAGCCCTTTCTTGACGGGCTTGATATGCTCGCCCTGCCGCAAGACCGCATCCCGCAGCCGCACGAGGTCTCGCGCGTACTCAAGGACAGGACCGGCTGGGAAGTCGCACCGGTGCCGGCGCTGATCAATTTCGATCGCTTTTTCCAGCTGTTGTCGGAGAAACGCTTTCCCGCCGCGTCGTTCATTCGCTCCCGCGAGGACATGGATTATCTCAAGGAACCCGACATCTTCCACGAGATCTTCGGGCATACCACCATGCTGACCCACCAGGCGTTCGCCGACTTCACCGAAGCCTATGGCAAGGCCGGCGTCCGGGCCAGCCGCGAGGAACGGGTGTTCCTGGCCAGGCTGTACTGGTTTACGGTAGAGTTCGGCCTGCTTCAGACACCCCAAGGGGTGCGCATCTGCGGCGGCGGGATCGCTTCTTCACCCGGCGAGACCGAGTATGCACTCGACAGCCCCGAGCCCCTGCGCCGGCCTTTCAACCCGCTCGATGTGCTGCGCACGCCCTATCGCATCGATATCTTCCAGCCGGTCTACTACATCCTTGACCGGATGGACGATCTGTTCGAGCTTGCTTCCCAGGACCTGCTCGGCCTGATCCGCCAGGCCCGGGTGCTGGGCGAATTCACTCCCACCTTTCCCCCGCAACACAAGGAGGCTGCATGACTGACGCCAACGATCGCCTGACCGAAAAGAAATGTCTGCCCTGCGAGGGCGGTACCGAGCCGCTCAAGGCCGACCGCATCGAGCAGTTGCTGCCGCAGGTTCCCGGATGGCAGGTCGACGAGGACCACAAGCAGATCTACCGGCGGTTCGAGTTCAAGGGCTTCTACAAGACCATGGCCTTCATCAATGCCATGGCCTGGGTCGCCAACCAGGAAAACCACCACCCCGACTTCGAGGCCGGCTACAACTTCTGCCTGGTGCACTTCACCACCCACGCCATCGACGGCCTGAGCGAGAACGATTTCATCTGTGCCGCCAAGCTCAACGCGCTGCTGGATGAATAGCCAGCCGGAGCGTGCTGGCCCGCCGCCGGCCGCGCAACTGAAGGGTGATCTAGAGCGCGCCATCGCCGCGGTCAACACGGTCATCGTTGACAAGCCCGAAGTGGTCGAGCTGGCCTTCTCGGCCCTGCTGGCCGCTGGCCACCTGCTGATCGAGGACCTGCCTGGGGTCGGCAAGACCACCCTGGCCCAGGCGCTGTCGCGGATCCTGGGCGGCGACTGGCAGCGGGTCCAGTTCACCAACGACATGCTGCCGGCCGACATTCTGGGAGTCTCGATCTTTCGCCGCGATGAAGAGCGCTTCGAGTTCCGGCCAGGCCCGCTGTTTGCCAACGTCGTGCTGGCCGATGAGATCAACCGGGCCACGCCGCGCACCCAGTCGGCGCTGCTCGAGGCCATGGCCGAGGGCCAGGCCACCGTCGATGGCAAGACCCACGCCCTGCCGCAGCCGTTTTTCGTCATCGCCACCCAGAATCCGCTCGACCTTGCCGGCACCTATCCGCTGCCCGACTCGCAGCTCGACCGTTTTCTGCTGCGCACGGCGATCGGCTACCCATCGGCCGCCGAAGAACGCCGCCTGCTGGTTGAACCCGACCGCCGCCAGTTGCTCGACGAGCTTGCCCCGATCCTCGATCCCGAGCGGGTCATGGCCCTGATCGATCAGGCCGCCTCGCTGCATGTGGCCGATCCGGTGCTCGACTACATCCAGGCCTTGATCCAGGCCACCCGCAACCACGCCGGGCTGCGCGCCGGCTTGTCGCCGCGCGCGGCGCTGGCCCTGATCCGTACCGCCCGCGGCCATGCCCTGGTCCGCGGCCAGGATTTCTGCCTGCCCGAAAACGTCAAGCGGGTCTTTCCCTATCTGGCCGGCCATCGCCTGCAGCCACTGCCGGAATCGGGTCTCGACAGCCGCAGCATCGTCGACGAGATCCTGGCCAGTACCGCCGTGCCTTGATGAACCCTGCGCGTTCCGGGTCCAGCGCGCCATCACGCACCCTGGCGGCGCAATGGTTCAACGCCTGGCTGGCCCGGCGCGGCCCGACCCGGCCACCACTGACCCTGCACTACCGGCAGATCTTCATCCTGCCAACCCGTTTCGGCTGGCTGCTGGGGGCATTGATGTTTGCCATGCTGATGGGCAGTCTGAACTTCAACAACAATCTCGGTCTGCTGACCACCTTCATCGTCGCCGGACTGGCGTCGAACTCCATGCTGATCGCCTACCGCACCTTGGCTGGTCTGCGCATACTCCATACCGGGGCCGCTCCCGTTCACGCCGGCCAGACCGCAAACCTGCTGGTCAGCCTGGGCAGCAATGTTCAGCGGGCCCGACCGGGTCTTGAGGTCTCGCTGGGCGAGAACGAACGCATCATCGCGCTCGAGCCCAACGCCACCGCCGAAGTTCAACTGCCGCTGGCTACCCGCCACCGTGGCTGGCTGACGCCGGGACGCTGCCGGATCCAGACCTGCCAGCCGATCGGACTGTTTCGGGCCTGGTCATGGTTCTGGCCGGAACGGCCAGTACTGGTCTGGCCGCGCCCGGCCGACCAACCGCCTCCCTTGCCGGAGAGCGACAGCGATCAAGCTGGCCGACTCGAACGCGCCGGCAGCGAGGGCGATGAGTTTTTCAGCCTGCGCAACTGGCGCGAGGGCGATCCGCTGCACCGGGTGGCCTGGAAAGCCAGCCAGCGCCACGACACCCTGCTGGCGCGCGAACTGCGCCAGCCGCACTCGCCTCACCTGGCCCTGGATCTGGCGCGGACCCCGGGCGAGGACCTGGAGCGGCGCATCAGCGTGCTGACCGCATGGCTGCTCCAGGCCTTCGCCCAGCAGCGTGAATGGACCCTGCGCCTGGGACCGGAAACCCTGGGCCCGGGACGCGATGAAGCTCATCTGCAGCGCTGCCTGCGCGCCCTGGCCGAATTCTAGATGACGCCCAGAACCCGGCTGCCGTTCAACGCCGTGGCCTGGACCGTCGCGGCCTTCTTCATTGCCGCGCTGCCGCACCTGCTGGCCATGCCGCCGTGGCTGGCCGGCGTGATTCTTGCCGCCTGTGCCTGGCGACTGCTGGTTGCCCGATCGGCCGGTGCCCCGCCCCCGGCAATACTTCGCCTGCTGCTGACCGGTGCGGCGATCGCCCTGATCGTGCTGGCCTTCGGCGGCTTGTGGGGGCGCCGCACGGCCACCGCCCTGCTGTGCGTGATGCTGGCGGCCAAGATGATGGAAATGTTCAGCATGCGCGACCTGCGCCTGGTCGCCTCGGTCAGCTTTTTCCTCATTGCCACCCAGTTCCTGTTCAGCGAACGGCTGGTCTACCTGGTCTACCTGGTCATCGGATCGCTGGTGGCCACCGTGGCCCTGGTCCGGATCCAGGACATCCACGGCCGATCACCGGACCAGGCGCCGGTCGCCCAGGCCGAGGCCGTGCGCAGCGGCGTGATCCTGTTGCTGATGGCCCTGCCGGTGGCCCTGACCCTGTTCGTGCTGTTCCCGCGCCTGGCCCAGCCGCTGTGGGGACTGCCCGATCAGGTGCTCGACGGCCGGACCGGGCTGTCCGACGACATGTCGCCGGGCAGCATCAGCAACCTGTTTCTGGATGACTCGCCGGCCTTTCGGGTCGAGTTTGACGGTCCGCCGCCGCCGGCCGAGGCGCGCTACTGGCGCGGCCCGGTGCTGTGGAATTTCGATGGCACCACCTGGACCCGGCCGTTTTTCGGCGATACGCCGTCGCGCCAGTGGGTGCCCGAGGGCGATCGGGCCGTGCGCTACCGCGTCCAGCTCGAACCGCATGAACGGCGCTGGCTGTTTGCCCTCGACTACCCGGCCAGCGCCCCCGACCAGGCCGTGATCACGGTCGACCACCAGGTGATCAATCGTCATCCGGTCACGGCCCTGACCGGCTACGCGATGGTGTCCAATCCTGACTTCATCGACATGCCGGTCCTGCCCGATGGTGTTCGCAGCGTGGCGCTGCGCCTGCCGGATGAGCGCAATCCACGCACCCGCGCCCTGGCCGCCGAACTGCGCCGCCGCCACCCTGACGACCGTGACCTGATCCAAGCTGTACTGAGGTGGTTTCGCGAGGAGGCTTTTTCCTACACCCTCAGCGCCGCCCCGCTGGGCCGGCACGGCGCCGATGAATTCCTGTTCGACCTGCGCGCCGGCTACTGCGAGTACTACGCCTCGGCCTTTGCCATCCTGATGCGCGCAGCCGGTATCCCGACGCGGATCGTCACCGGCTACCAGGGCGGGCTGTGGCAGGCCGGCAGCGACTACCTGCTGGTCCGCCAGTCCGACGCCCACGCCTGGACCGAGGTCTGGCTGGAAGGCCGCGGCTGGACCCGGGTCGACCCGACCGCGGCAGTCTCGCCGGACCGGATCGAGCAGGGCTCGCGCAGCGTGATCGAGCGGCCCGGCGCGATGTTCGCCATCGACTGGTTCGAGCGCCTGCGCAACCGCTACGACCGCATCCAGCACCTGTGGAACCGCTGGGTGCTGGGTTTCGACCACGAACGGCAACGCGATTTTCTCCAGCGTCTCGGCCTGCCCGACCTGGCGCCCGAGCGCATCGCCCTGCTGATGCTGGCAGCGCTGTTGATCGTGACGGCGCCGATCAGCTACCTGCTTCTGCGGCGGTCTGCACCATCCCGTACCACACCGGCCGAGCGGGCCTGGTATCGGCTGATCCGCCGATTGGGCCGGCTGAAGCTGGAAAAAGACCCGGCTGAAACCCCGCTGGAATTCGCCGCCCGGGTCGAAGCCGCGCTGGCGCCTTCGGGCACGCAGTTCCGCGCCCTGGCCGAGCGTTACTGCCGCATCCACTATGGCGGGCAGGCCGAGCTGACCCCCGACTTCGTCGCCCAGGCCCGGCGCTTTTCGCCGCGCAGAGTGTGAACCGCTTGACACCACATCGGTCAAAATCAACATCCACCCAGCCATCGGACATTCACCATGCCGGCGATTGAGCTTAAAACACTTCGTCTTGTTTTCATGGCGGCAGCACTCCTGACCCTGGCCGGCTGCGCCAGCGTCCCCGCGCCGCTGGCCGGTGACTACGCCGAATTCCAGCCCGACCAGGCCACGGATCGCTCGATCGGTGCCCAGGTGCGCTGGGGCGGGCGCATTGTCGACACCCGGCCCGGCCAGACCCGGACCTGCATCGAGATTCTTGCCCAGGATCTCGATCGCAACCTGCGCCCGACCGGCGGCGATGTCTCGCACGGCCGCTTTCTGGCCTGCCGCGATGGATTCCGCGATCCGGCGGTCTTTACCGATGGTCGCGAGGTCACCGTGGTCGGACGGCTTGAAGCCTTCATCGACGACACCATCGGCGAATTCGTCTACCGCTATCCGCGCCTTGCCGCCGAATCCATTTATCTGTGGCCGGAAAGACCTGAAGTCATCTACACCGACCGCTATCGCCATCATCGCCCTTGGTGGCCGTATTTCGGACCCTGGTGGTACTGACACCCCCGGGCCGATCCGCCGGCGACTGTTTTTTGATACAGTCTCGGAATGAATCTGACGGCACGGCAACGGGAAATCCTCGACTTCATCGAAGACCAGCTTGACCGGCGTGGTCTGCCACCGACCCGGGCCGAGATCGTCGCCCGGTTCGGCTTCGCCTCACCCAACGCGGCCCAGTGCCATCTGCGTGCGCTGGCCCGCCATGGCGCCATCGAGCTGCATCCCAACCAGGCCCGCGGCATCGTCCCGGCGGGCCGGAACGTGGCCAAGGCCGGCACCCGCCTGCCGGTGATCGGTCGGGTCGCGGCCGGCTCGCCGATCCTGGCGGTGGAAAATCACGAAGACGATCTCAGCGTCGATCCGGCCGCGTTCCGGCCCGCACCGGATTACGCCCTGCGGGTGACCGGCGATTCGATGATCGAAGCCGGTATCTTCGACCGCGACCTGCTGCTGGTCCACCGCACGCCGGAAGCCCGCAGCGGCCAGATCGTGGTCGCCCGACTGGGCGATGAGGTGACGGTCAAGCGCCTGCGCCGGCGCGGCCGTGGCACCTGGCTGGAACCGGCCAACGCGCAGCTGGCGCCGATCCCGGTCAGCGGGCAGGACGATTTCAGCATCGAAGGCCTGGGCGTCGGCGTGCTGCGCACCCGCCTGGACTAAGCCTTCAGGGCAGCAGCTCGAAGCGATCGCGGTCGCGCAGAAACGGCAACTCGCGGCGCAGCGCAGCGAGCGCGTCCAGGTCCAGGCTGACCGTCTCGATCGCTTCATCGCCGGCCAGTTCCAGCAACCGCTCACCCAAGCCGTTGATGGCCACCGAGCGGCCCGGGTAGGCCACGCCCTTGCCATCGAGCCCGGTGCGATTGACCCCGACCACGAAGGCCTGGTTTTCGACCGCGCGCGCCTGGAGCAACAGCCGCCAGGCCTCGACCCGCGGGCTGGGCCAGTTGGCCACGAACAACTGCAGGTCGAAGTCCCGATCGTTGCGGCACCAGACCGGGAAGCGCAGGTCATAGCAGATCTGCAGATCGATGCGCCAGCCCTGCCATTCGATCAGCCGGTGGGCCGATCCTGCCGTATAGCGCTCGTCTTCGCCGCCGTAGGAAAACAGGTGGCGCTTGTCGTACCAGGCCGGCTCGCCGTCGGGCGGCATGAAGACCATCCGGTTGCGCCGGTGGCCACCGGCATCACGCACGGCAAGGCTGCCGGCAAGTGCTGCCGAGCGCAAGTGCGCCTGGGCTTTCATCCAGGCCAGGGTCGGCCCGTCATACGGCTCGGCCTCGCCCTCGGCATCGCCCAGAAAGCCGGTGGTGAAGGTTTCGGGCAGAACATACAGATCGGCACCGGGCGCACGATCCATCAGCCCCGCCAGGTGCGCGCGGTTGGCCTCGGCATCCTGCCAGCGCAATTCGGCCTGCACCAGGGCCACCTTGAGCGGCGTCATGCCGGCTGCCCCTTCCGGTCCATGGCTGCCAGCTGGTCGAGCTCCTCGGCGCTGAAGCCGGCGCGCTGGCGCGCATCAAGATTGAACGGCCCGCGCAACGGCGCGCTGAAATAGTCCTCCAGCAGGCTGCGGAAAGTCGCCTCCGGCGCCAGGCCGCGCTCGGCGCACAGGCTGCGAAACCAGCGACTACCGATGGCCACATGGGCCTCTTCTTCTTCGAGGATGACCTCCAGCAAAGCCACGGTCTGGTGATCTCCGACCGCGGCCAGCCGCTCGATCATGCCGGGAGTGACATCCAGCCCGCGCGCCTCGAGCACACGCGGCACCAGGGCCATGCGAACAAGCACATCATGGGCGGTCTTTTCGGCCATTTCCCACAGACCATTGTGGGCGGGCAGATCGCCGTAGCCGATGCCCAGCTCGCCGAGCCGGGTGTTGAGCATGGCAAAATGCCGGGCCTCGTCGGCAGCCACTCGCAGCCAGTCGCGGTAGTAATCGTCGGGCATGCCGGGGAAGCGCAACGCGGCATCCAGGCCGAGGTTGATGGCATTGAACTCGATATGAGCAATCGCATGGACCAATGCCTGGCGACCGGCCAGCGTGCCCAGCGAACGCCGTGGCAACTGCGTCGGCGGCACCATTTCCGGTCGGACGGGCCGGCCGCAGGTCAGCCCGCTCACCGGTCCCGGGTCGGATGGCTGCCAGGATTCGTTGGTAACCTCCTCCCACAGCGCCGCCACCTTTCGGCACTTGGCGGCGGGATCAGGCTCGGCCAGGGCGGCGCGAGCCTGTTGCCAGGGCTGGGCGAGGGTCAAGACTTTTCGATGGCCGCAACCAGGGCGTCGGCGAAACCGCTGGTCGATACCTTGGTCGCCCCGTCGATCTGGCGGGCAAAATCATAGGTCACGATCTTCTCGCCGACCACATGCTCGAAGGCGTTCTCGATCAGGCGGGTCACTTCCGGCCAGCCGATGTAGTCAAACATCATGCAGCCGGAAAACATCAGCGAGGACGGATTGACCATGTCCTTGCCGGCGTATTTCGGCGCGGTACCGTGGGTGGCTTCAAATACGGCGACGTTGTCGGCCATGTTGGCCCCCGGCGCGATGCCCATGCCGCCAACCTCGGCGGCCAGCGAATCGGACAGATAATCGCCGTTGAGGTTCATGGTCGCCAGCACATCGAACTCGGCCGGACGCAGCAGCATCAGCTGGAACATGATGTCGGCGATGCGGTCCTTGATGACGATCTTGCCCTCGGGCTGCTGACCGTCATATTTTTCCCACAGTTCATCCTCGGTGATGGTCACATCGGCAAACTCCTGAGCCGCGACCTCGTAACCCCACTTGCGGAATGCCCCTTCGGTGAACTTCATGATGTTGCCCTTGTGCACCAGGGTGACCGACTTGCGGTTGTTGTCGATCGCGTACTGAATCGCCTTGCGCACCAGGCGCTTGGAGCCATAGGCTGAAATCGGCTTGATGCCGATTCCGGCGTCTTCGAAAAACTCGGCACCCATTTCTTCGCGCAGGAACTTCGCCAGCTTGCGGTTTTCGTCAGAACCCGACTCGTACTCCAGCCCGGCATACACGTCTTCGGTATTCTCGCGAAAGATCACCGCATCGACCTCTTCGGGCTTTTTCAACGGAGAGGGGACGCCGTGGTAGTACTTGACCGGGCGCACGCAGGCGTAAAGGTCCAGGGTCTGGCGCAAAGACACGTTGAGCGAGCGAAAGCCCTCGCCCACCGGCGTGGTCAATGGTCCCTTGATACTGACGACCAGATCCTTGACCGCCTCGAGCGTCTCTGCCGGGAAGTAGTCGCCACCGTAAATGCCGCCGGCCTTCTCGCCCAGGTAAAGTTCGGCCCAGTGAACCTTGCGCTGGCCACCGTAGGCTTTCTCCACGGCCGCGTCCCAGACCTTCATGCAGGCCGGGGTGATGTCGACGCCGATGCCGTCGCCCTCGATGAAGCCGAGGATCGGCTGATCGGTGACCACAAGCCGACCGTTTTCCACGCGGATCTTATCGCCGGACTCCGGCAACCTGATATGTTCGTACCCCATTGCATGCATCCTTATCGTTGACGTTAAACCGGCTTATCTTATCATTCCGCCTGACGACCAACGTTTTGCAATCCTTGGAATCGGCTGCTAAAGTCCAAACCACCAGCCCGCTCGAATCATGGCGGCATAACCTTAAGAATAGACCATGAACCGCCAGCCATGACCTCTTCAGCCAGAGCGCTACTGGAAAGCGCCGGAGACCGCCTGCCCAGCCCGAATGGCGTTGCTCTAGCGATCATGGAGCTGTGGGAAAACGACCGCACCACAGTCGCCCAGCTTGCCCGGCTGGTCCAGGCCGACCCGGCCCTGAGTGGCCGGCTGCTCAAGCTGGCCAATTCTGCCGCGATGGGCAACCGCCCGGTCGCCGCCATTCCCGATGCCATCGTCCGGGTCGGCATGCAGACGGTTGGCCAGTTGGCCGTGGCGTTTTCGTTGATCGACAGCGACAGCGAGGGTCAATGTCCGGCCTTCAACTACAAGCAATACTGGTCGCAATGCCTGCTGATGGCCGTCCTGTCACGCGGACTGGCCCAGGCGACGCGGTTGGGACCACCCGAAGACCTGTTTGCCTGCGGACTGCTGGCCCGAATCGGGATTCTTGCACTCTCGACGATCTACCCGGAGGAATACTCGGTGCTGCTGGAGTCGGCACCGGATGACCTGGCCGCGGCCGAATCCCGGCAGTTCGGTATTGATCACAACGAGCTGTCCGAGGCGCTGATGCTGGACTACCGTGTCCCGCAGGCACTGGCTGAGCCGGCCCGCTATCACGAAGACCCGGAACAGTCGAGTTTCGACATCAATTCGCGCCCGGCCAAGCTCGCGACCCTGCTTCACCTGGCCTACCGTCTGGCCGAAATGACGGTGCAGACCAGCGCCGACCGCAGCCGACAAGCCATTCTCAACACCTCGCTGGCGGCAAAACTCGGGCTGACCGAAGACGCCTTGGCCGATACCTTCAATCGTGGCCTCGAAGATTGGCGCGAATGGTCGAAACTGCTCGAATTGCCGGTCAGCGACGCATTAGCTTACGATCAGGGCGAGGAGACTGCAGATTCCGGCACCCAGACCACTGCCGAACCCAGAAGCCGGCTACGCGCTATTGCGATTGAAACCAGCCCCGATATCGCAAGCTTGAGCACGCGCCTGACCGAGATCGGCGTCGCCGTCACCACCTGCCAGGACCAGAATGAAGCCCTTCGCCTGTCCATGGAAGCGCGGCCGGATTTCTATCTGCTGCAGGCCAGCGACGATCGTCTCTGCCGCTTGATCCGCTCTACGGAATGGGGCAACTCGGTTTACCTGATCAGCGCCGCGCAGGCTCTGGATGAAGACACGGTGATCGCCAGCTTCGAAGCCGGCGCCGATGATGTGATCGATGCCGACCTCTCGCCGGCCGAACTGACGGCGCGCCTGCTGCCGGTTCGGCGGGTCCTCGGGCTCGATCGCGCCTGGCGCAAGGATCGCAGCGAGCTGCGCCGGATCGCCCGCGAACTGGCCCTCGCCCATCGCCGCCAGCAGGTCCTGTCGCTGACCGATCATCTGACCGACCTGCCCAACCGACGCGCTGCCATGGAGGCACTGCGCCAGGCCTGGAGCCGGAGCACGCGAAACCAGACGCCGGTTGCCGTCATCATGATCGACATCGATCACTTCAAGCAGATCAACGACCGGCATGGCCATGCCGGTGGCGACCAGGTGCTCAAATCCGTGGCCAGCGTGCTGAAAAACAGTGCCCGGGAAGATGAAACCATGGCCCGCATCGGCGGCGAGGAATTCCTGCTGATCAGCGCCAACTCCGGGTTGCGCGATCTGATCGTCGCCGCCGAGCGCCTGCGCCGCACCCTGGCAACGGCGGAGATTCACCATGCCAACCGGCCGATTCCACTGACCGCAAGTCTGGGGATTGCCGAACGTGAACCCGCCTTCGACGAGCCCGACATGCTGCTCAATGCCGCCGACAAGGCACTGTATGCCGCCAAATCCGCCGGTCGGAACCGGATCTGCTTTTACCAGGGCGGACGAATCAGGACGCTGAACAGCTCGCCGGCCTGAACTCGGCGGCCCGCTGATTCAATCGATCGAACGGTAGCTGAAATTCTGCCCGCTGACCGACGCCTCATACATCAACCCGCCCTTGGCGATCGTGAAAATGGCCATGCCACGGTAGTAGCCGCGACTGGCGGTCGCAGCATCGTTCTGACCACCGCTGGCACCGGCGCTGGCCCCGGTCGAGCCGGCCGTCGCCGATGCGCCGGCGGTGATCGCCACGGCGCTGGCATTGGCGCCGAACTCGAAGTTGCCCGACGTGAAATCGTTGAAAGCGCGCTCGTCTTCGAAAAAGATGATCTGGCTGTAGGCCTGCCCGCCGGCCTGGAAGCCGATCGACAGCTGGGTCATGGTGGTTTCGCCGACCACCTGGCCGCCGACATACACCCGCCCCTTGCCGCGCGCCGCCCCGATTCCCAGACCACCCTTGCCGATGGTCGGGAACACCGCATAGCCGTAGGCGTCATCGAAAAACGCCGCACTTTGGCCAGCCTCGCGGAAGACTTCGATGGTGGATTCGTCGTTGTCGGCGAAAGCCACGGACAGGCCAGCGAGCAAAACCACCAGCCCGGTCAGGATCGATCGAAAGATCAGCATCGAGGAACCCTCAAAGCGCGGAAAATGGCGGAGGGGGTGGGATTTGAACCCACGAAGGGCGCTAACCCTTGCCGGTTTTCAAGACCGGTGCATTCAACCACTCTGCCACCCCTCCGGAAAGCAGCGGCCTGATCATACCAAAGGCGCCCCGGCGGCGCGTGCGCCTGTCGCCGCGATCAGCTAAAAAACCGGAACGCCGATCAGGATCGGGTGCAGCCAGAAGGCAAAGGCCACGTAGATGCCCAGACCGCCTGCAACAACGATCGCGTCATTCCAGCTCCAGCGCGGCAGCGCCAGATCCGATCCGCCGTCGGCGCGCCGCTTGACCGAAATCCGGTCAAACACTGCCCACACCAGAAAGCCGCCGAACAGCAGCACGTCGGCCAGGGTGCCGTTGACCAGCAGGTGGGCAATTGCCCAGGCCTTGACCGCCACCAGCATGGGATGCTTGAGCGCATCACTGATCCGGCCGGGGAAGTAAGCGGCCAGAAACGCGGGGAAGACAACCACCATCAGCAGCATGCTCAGGTGGGTCAGGAACTCAGGCGGCTGATACAGGACAACCGGATCGAGCCGCGCCTGGCCGTAGCCAACGATGATCAGCACCAGCCCAACGACAGCAAAGACGCTGTAGACGCCCTTGTAGCCCCACAATCCCATGCGCGCCACCATGCCCTGGCGCGCGGGCTCGGCGACGATGCGAATGGAGTGGATGCCCAGGAACAGCAACAAGCCAAGAATGAGAATCGTCATTGCAATACTCCCGGGTCAAATGGCGGAGAGGGGGGGATTCGAACCCCCGAAGGGCCTATAAAACCCTTAACGGTTTTCGAGACCGCCGCATTCAACCGCTCTGCCACCTCTCCGGAACTCGCGGTTACCGACCGTCGAAGGCCGGACCCGCCATTATAACCGGGCCGCGCCCCGGATCGAAAGCGATCAAGGCAACGGATGGCCCGCCGCTCAGGGCCGCTGTTGCAGCCATCCGCGCACCGAGGCCAGCGCATCCGGCAAGCCGGCCGCGTCACTGCCACCCGCCTGGGCAAAATCGGGCCGCCCGCCGCCCTTGCCGCCAACCTGGGCGGCGACGAAGTTGACCACCTCGCCGGCCTTGATCTTGCCGGTCAGGTCCCGGGTCACCCCGGCCACCAGGCGCACCCCCGAATCCGTGGCCGTTCCGAGCACGATCACGCCCGAGCCGAGCTTGTTCTTGAGCTGATCGACGGTCTCGCGCAGGCCATTGGGATCGACGCCTTCCAGGTGCGCGCTGATCAGCTTGACGCCGGCCACCTCGACCGCCTGGCCGGCCAGATCGGAACCGGCCGCCGAGGCCAGCTTGCCCTTCAGGCGCTCGAGTTCCTTTTCCAGCTGGCGCGATCGGTCCAGCAGCTGCTCGACGCGCTCGGCCATCTGCTCAGGGCTGGCCTTGAGGCGGCCCGAGACCTCGCGTACCGAGCGGTCCAGCGACTGCAGCCAGTCCACCGCGACCCGGCCGGCCACGGCCTCGATCCGGCGCACACCGGCCGAGATGCCCGTCTCGCTAATGACCTTGAACAGGCCGATATCACCCATCCGCTCGACATGCGTGCCACCGCACAGCTCGGTCGAGAAATCACCGAAGCGCAGCACGCGCACCTGGTCACCGTACTTGTCGCCGAAAAAGGCCAGCGCGCCGGCGGCAATGGCGTCGTCAAAAGCCATCTGGCGTTCTTCGGCGGCCACGTTGGCCTGGATCTTTTCGTTCACCATGCGCTCGATCTCCGCGATCTGCTCATCGCTGAGCGGCGAGTGGTAGGAGAAGTCGAAGCGCAGCCGATCGGGTGCGACCAGCGAGCCTTTCTGCTGTACATGTTCACCCAGTACTGTCCTGAGCGCGGCATGCATCAGGTGGGTGGCCGAGTGGTGCCGGACGATATCGGCCCGACGGTCGCTATCGATGCGGGCTGCCAGTGCCTGGCCGGTGCGCAGTTCGCCGGTCGCCAACTCCCCGGCGTGGCCGTGGTACGCGCCGGCGAGCTTGCGGGTGTCGGTGACCCGGAACTCGGCATCGCCGCCGGCCAGAACACCGGTATCACCGACCTGGCCGCCGGATTCGGCGTAAAACGGGGTGCGGTCAAGCACGATGACGGCTGACTGACCGGCAGCCAGACGCTCGACCGGCTGGCCGTCGACCAGGATGGCCAGCACCTTGACCGGGTCGGCGGCGTGCTGCTGGTAGCCCAGGAACTGGGTTGGCGGCAAGGCTGCGACCAGCTCGGCCGGCATGCCTTCGGTGTTGCCGAACTGGCCGGCCGCCCGGGCACGCTCGCGCTGGGCCGCCATGGCCTGCTCGAACCCGGCCTCGTCGACTTCCAGCTCGCGCTCGCGGGCGATGTCGCGGGTCAGGTCGATGGGGAAACCGAAGGTGTCGTAGAGCTTGAAGGCCACCGCGCCGGGAATCACCGCATCGTCGAGTTCCGCGATCGCCTGCTCAAGCAGTTTCATGCCCTGGTCCAGGGTCTCCCCGAAGCGCCGCTCCTCGCGCTCAAGCACCGCGGCCACCTCGTCGCGCTGGCGCGCCAGCTCGGGGTAGGCCTCACCCATGACCTCGGCCAGCGGTGCCACCATCTTGCAGAAAAACAGCTCCTGGCAGCCGAGCTTGTAGCCGTGGCGGATCGCGCGGCGGATGATCCGGCGCAAAACATAGCCCCGGCCGTCGTTGGCCGGCAGGATGCCATCGGCGATCAGGAAGGCGCAGGCGCGGATGTGGTCGGCAATCACCTTCAGTGACGGCGCGTCCAGGTCGCTGGTGTTGGTCAGGCGGGCAGCGGCTTTGATCAGGTGCTCGAACAGATCGATCTGATAGTTCGAGTGGACGCCCTGCAGAATGGCCGCCAGTCGCTCCAGGCCCATGCCGGTGTCCACGCACGGAGCCGGCAGCGGGTGCAGGGTCCCATCGGCCGAGCGGTCGAACTGCATGAAAACCAGGTTCCAGACCTCGATGTAGCGGTCGCCGTCTTCGTCCGGGGTGCCGGGCGGTCCACCGGCGATACCGGGACCGTGGTCGTAGAAGATTTCCGAGCAGGGACCGCATGGACCGGTATCACCCATCGCCCAGAAGTTGTCGCTCTCATAGCGTTTGCCGGGCTTGTCGCCGATGCGCGAAAAGCGCTTGGGGTCGACGCCGATTTGGTTCAGCCAGATGTCGGCGGCCTCATTGTCGTCGGCATAGACCGTCACCCAGAGTTTTTCGGGCGGCAGGCCGCAGGTTTCGGTCAGAAAACCCCAGGCAAACTCGATCGCTTCTTTCTTGAAATAATCGCCGAAGCTGAAGTTGCCCAGCATCTCGAAGAAGGTGTGGTGGCGGGCGGTGTAGCCGACGTTCTCCAGGTCGTTGTGCTTGCCGCCGGCGCGCACGCAGCGCT
>JBKHEF010000017.1:0-51895 GCA_046540955.1 Wenzhouxiangella sp. | reverse complement strand
GTGTTAGGCATGCCGCCAGCGTTCAATCTGAGCCAGGATCAAACTCTTCAGTTTAAAAGCAAAGCTTTTGAACTAGAGATGAACCTCGCCAAAGAATTGCTGAAATTGCTTTTCTAGGCTAGGTCGCTCTCAAAATGGCTTCAAACCAATTGAGGGCGCCCACACAAATTATCTGCTTGTGTTTTCAAGGAACAATTGCTTCCGGCCGCATTTCGCTGACCAGGCCGACCATTATAGACCGGTTTGCGTGACAGTCAATACCTTCTGAAAAAGAATTTTCTGTTCACCCCGCCCGATTGCCCAGGCGAGCCGCGCATTATAGACCCCATTTCCGCAGCGTCAAGCTCTTTTCGCCGTTTTTCGTGAATTGGGCTGGATTCCTTCGCTTATGCCCCTCGGTTGCCTTGACCAGAACGCGGATCAGGACTCGGCAGCCAGGGCGTTCAGGCGGTTGCGGAGACGCTCGAGTTCGAGCCTGGCGCAACCGCCCGGCGAGACCCGCGCACGGAGACTGTCTTCGGGCTGGCGCTGACTGAGCCGATCGAGCTCGGCAGCAGCCTGACGATAGGCCTCGCGAAACGGCTGGCCCTCACCGACCAGCTCGTTGGCCCGGTCGGTGGCATGCAGTTCGGGGGCAATGGCGGCACGCATGCGCTCGCGCCGCCATTCCAGGCCATTGAGCAGGGCAGGCACCAGGTCCAGACCGGCCAGCGCACGTTCGAAAGCTCTCAGCAGAGGCGGCTTGGTGTCCTGCAGATCGCGCTGATACCCGGAGGGCAGACCAAGGATGCTTTCCAACTCCATGCGCGCCCCGACCACCACGGCATGCAGCGAGCGCAGCAACTCCACCGTGTCCGGATTGAGCTTGTTGGGCATGATCGACGAGCCGGTGCAAAAGGCGGCCGGTATGCGGACGAAACCGAACTCCTGGCTGGCAAACAGGCTCAGGTCCCAGGCCAGCCGGCGCAGATCACCACTGGCCGCAGCGAGCGCATCGAGGGCGCGCAACTCAACCTTGCCGCGCGCATTCTGGGCGTACTGCGGATTGACCAGCAGGCGAGCAAAACCCAGATCCTCGGCGACCCCATCGCGATCAAGCGGCAGGTTCACGCCAAACCCGGAGGCGGTCCCCAGCGGAGAGGCGTTCAACCACTCTGCAGTCTGCCCGGCCAGGGCGAGATTGTCGATGAAGGCCTCGGCGTGGCCGGCCCACCACAGACCCAGCGACGAGGGCATGGCCTGCTGGAGATGGGTATGGCCGGGCAGCGGCAGGGCTTTTTCCGCCTCGGCCCGCTGCAGACAGACGCTGGCGATCTCGATGCACAACGAGCCCAGTCGGCTGAGACGATCTTTCAGATAAAGCCGAAGCGCAACGGCGACCTGATCGTTGCGACTGCGCCCGGCATGAATCCGCCCGCCGATCTCGCCGAGCTGCTCGGTCAGCCAGGACTCGATCGCCGAATGGCCATCCTCGAACCGGGCATCAAGCACGAATTCCCCGCACCGAAAGGCGACGGCCAGTGCATCCAGGCTGTCGACCATGGCCGTGGCCTGCGCCTGGCTGAGAATTCCGATCCGCGCCAGCCCGCGGGCATGGGCCTGGCTGGCACGAATATCGAAGGGCAGCAACTGGCGGTCGAGAATCACATCGTCGCCGGCCAGAAAGCGCATGATCCGGTCATCCACATCGATGGTCGAATGCTTTTTCCAGATGTAGTCAGGCATGGTCGCCTCCAGGGCTCGGGCACGGGCGGGCTGGGCCCGGATCCTTCGCTTCAGTTCGACGCGTGGCGAGGCCTTCAGCGAAGGATCCGGCCCCCGCCCGGCCTTCACCATACTGCCGACCATTCATCGCCCGTTCCCGATGCCGGTCAACTCGTCCAGGCCCAGCGCCAGGTTGATGTTCTGCACCGCCTGGCTGGACGCCCCTTTCAAAAGGTTATCGACTACGGCGACGAAAGTCAGCCGGCAGGGCTGGCGCGGATCGATAGCGAAGCCGCCAATCTTCAGGCCCGGTCGGCCAGCGATCTCACGCACTTCGGGAATGTCTGCACTGATTTCAACCAGCGGCGCCTGCCGATAGGCGTCCCGAAACAGCTCCAGCAACTGCCCCGGCTCGAATTCCATCGAGAGGTTCACCGACACGGTCAGCGAGATGCCGCGGAAGAAAGCGGCGACATGCGGATGGAAACGAACTGGCCGGCCAAGATGGACCGAGATCTCGCGCTCGTGGACATGACCGGTCAGGCTGTAGGGGATGAGATTGTCAGCCAGGCGTTGCGGGTCGTTGCGCGGCGACGGGGTCTTGCCGGCGCCGCTGTAGCCGGACACGCCAAAGACCACCGGCGGGCGGGTCAGGTAGTCGCGAATCGGCAGCAGGGCGAACTGGGCGCCGGTGGCATAGCATCCCGGGTTGGCAATCCGGCGCGCACCGGCCAGCGCCGGCCGGTTCCATTCGCTCAGGCCATAGACCCAGTCCGGATCGAAGCGATAGTCGGCGCCGAAGTCAACGATCACGGCGTCCGGATGGGCCGCACCGATGGCGTCGACCCAGGGCGCGCTGGCGCCGTTGGGCAGGGCCAGCACCCAGACGCGGGCGTCGACATCGGCCACTTGATCGGGCTTGAGCGCAACCAGCCGGGCCTCTTCATCCGGCCAGCCCGGATCGACTTCGCGCAGGCGCTGACCGGCCTGCGATGTCGACGAAGCCAGCACCAGCTCCAGACCGGGATGACTGGCCAGCAAGGGTAGCAAGCTGGCACCGGTATACCCCCGGCCGCCGATCAGGGCGACGCGCTCACGGTTCAAGACCATCCTCCTCCCAGCCGGAATCGCGGCTGCGGGCATCGGCGACCAGCCGCTCGAGCAGGCTGAAATCCTCGATCCCGATCGTATGCACGATCCATTCGCCGCGGCGGAAGCTGGCGTGGGCCTGCTGCAGGTACCAGCCGGCAATCGGGTTCGACGCCCGCGAGCGCCAGTACAGGCGCGGGCAGCGCGCCCGCAAAATCTGCCAAAGCGCTGCGGCCAGGCCTTCACCCTGCGCTTCCGGAGTCACCACGAACTTGTCGAGGTACGGAATGTCCTCCACCCCATGCGCAATCAGGGCCGCGGCCCGGCCGGTCTCGGCCAGCAGGATACCCTCCAGTTCGCGCCCCTGGCGCCAGTCGCGCCTGAGCCGGCGACCGAAGCTGTCTTCAAGCATGCGCTCAAGTGCCGCAGCGCGCTGGTCGGGGATTTGATCGAACCAGTCGATCCGCTCACCGCGCCGGATCAGGGTGCCGGCACCGGTGTGGGTAAACAACTCGCGGGTCAGCTTGGCCGCCGAAGTGATCGAGACCGAGGTCTCGGGCGGCAGGCGCTCAAGCATCTCCTTGATCTGGGCCAGCTTGAGCTGCATCCCCGAGTGCACCCAATCCTGGCGGACCAGATGTTCATAGTCTCCGCTGATCGAAATGGCGGTGATGATGCGCCCGTTCTGGTCAAGCAGGCCGCCGGTCCCGGTCAGGAAGATGACCTTGTAGGGCTTGACCGTCCAGACCAGTTCGCGGGTGGCAATGTCGGCGTTGATATTCATGACCTGGCCGCCCGCTGATTCGCCCAGGCAGGCCACGACCGGCAATGCCCCGGCCCGCACGGCCGAACGAATCGGTTCGATCTCGACGCTGTCGATGCGACCGACCAGGCCCAGCTTTTCCGGGTCGGCCAGGCTGGCGTTGAAGACCCCGTGGAGGATGCCGCGGGCGCGCACACCGCGTGCTTCCAGGGCGTCGACCAGGGTGGCGTTGGCCCGGTAGATCACCGGCCGGGCCACCGCCATGACCGCCTCGGTGGTGACCCTCAAACCATCATGCTTTTCGACCGGAACACCGGCCTCGGCCATGGCCTGATCGAGCTGCGGACCGGCCCCGTGCATTACGATCGGCGTCAATCCGAGCCGATGCAGGAACGCCAGCGCTGCAGCCAGCTCATCAAGATCCTCGCTCAGCACCGCGCCACCGACCTTGACCACGGCGAAACGCGCTTCCTCGATGCGCGAGAACTGCTTGAGGTACTGGCGGGCCTCGCGGCTGGAGCCGAGCTGACCGAGCAATTCGATGACTGTCTGGCGTACCTCAGCCATCGGCGTCGACCAACCGCCGGTAGAGGGTTTCTGCCTGCTCGAGCTGCTCGAGCGCCAGCCACTCATCGACTGCATGGGCCTGGGCGATATCACCAGGCCCCAGCACCAGCGCCGGCAAGCCGGCAGCAGAAAACAGCGAGGCCTCGGTCCAGAAACCGACCGGCGCGCCGATTACCAGATCATGGCGCTCGCAGAAAGCGCGGGCGATCGCCTCATCCTGCCCGGCCGCCGGCAGCGGCGGGCCCGAGAACGGGATCTCCCAGCTCGCCCATTCGGGCGCCCCGGCCAGCCCTGCGAGGGCATTGAACAAAGCCTCGTTGGACTGCCCCGGACCCAACCGGGCCGAATAATGCAGGCGGGCGTCACCGGCGATCACGTTCGATTTGGTGCCACCATCGACCCGACCCAGGTTGAAGCAGGTAGGCCGGCCGGCCGTCGCCTCTGCCGCGCAATGATCCAGCGCCGCAGCCGTCCAGCGCGCGGCCCGATGATTGGCGTTATCGACCAGCGCGCGGGCTTCGGACGAATGGCCCATCACCCCGCGAAAATGGCCCTTGACCGAGAGGAATCCGCGATGGGCCAGCACCGCGCGGCACCCGGTCGGCTCGCACACCACGACCTGGTCAAAGTCACGATGGGCGGGCGTTTCAAGGAACTTGCGGATACAACAGCTGCCGGCCCCTTCCTCGTCACTGGACAACAGGATCGCCATGGGCTGGTCCGTGCTTTCGGCCACGGCCAGCAGGGCGGCGGCCGCGCCTTTGATGTCGCACACCCCCCGGCCAAAAGCCTTGCCGTCGTCGACGGTCAGCTGCAATGGCGGCCGGGACCATCCTTCGCCGACCGGGACAGTATCGAGGTGACAGTTGAACAGCACCCGGGCCGGGCCCCGCCGGGCCAGCAGATTGACGTGACCCTCGCCATGATCCTCGACCTCGACCTGAAAGCCCGAGCGCTCCAGCACCGCGACAGCATGGCCAAACATGCTGCTGGCCGGCGTGATCCGGCGCGGCGGGTTCTGGCTGTCGCAGGCAACCAGCGCCGCCAGGTGCTCAAGGACGCGCGCCAGCCTCATGACTGAAGATCACGCATCGACACTACTTGCGGACCCGCGCTGCCAGGGTCGAGCTCTGGCCGATCAGCTTGACGAAGCCTTCAGCCTCTTCCGGTGTCCAGGCCGCCGACTGGGCGTAGACCGCCTCCGGGTCCTTGAGCAGGTAGCGCGAGCCCACCGAAACTGCATCCACGCTGCCGCCGTCGGTAGCCAGGCGGACCACGCCGGTGACGTAGCGGTTTGCGCTCTCCAGGCAGGCTTCAAGATCGACCTTGTGCGGCTCGAAGAAAAATCCGGTGTAGACCAACTCGGCCCAGCGCTGGGCGATGGCGGGATGAAACTGGTTCTGCAGCCGGGTGTTGACCGCTTCGCGCAGGGCGCGCTGAGCGATCATCAGCCCATCGATGCCCGGGCATTCGAACACGATCCGGCCCTTCAGGCCAATCGAGACATCACCGGTGTAGATATGACGACCAACACCGTAAGCGCCCAGGCGCCCGTTGAGTGCCTTGAGAATCTGCGGGCCGGGCATGGGATCGCCGTCCAGGCTGACCGCGCGGCCATGCTCGAAGCCAATCGTCAGGGCCAGCGGATTGTTGGGCCATTCCGAACGGGGCCGGCACAGGACCCGGGTATCGTCACCCGGCACACCGAACTCGTCGATTTCCTGGCCTGAAAGGGTCACCCCGAGCAGGTTCTCGTTGATCGAGTAACGGCTGTTGGAGATCGGCACCTCGATCCCGGCCTGCTCCATCAGCTGAAGTTCATGGGCACGGACATTCGAGGTCTCGCGCTGCAGATCGCGGATCGGCGCATGAATCTCGTACTCGCCGAGCGAGCGCACGCTCTGGTCGAAGCGCAGCTGATCGTTGCCCATGCCGGTGCAGCCATGGGCAAAATGGCGCGTGCCGAGGCGCTCGGCCAGGGCCAGGCACTGCTGGACGATGACGTAGCGGTCCGAGCACAGCATCGGATACTGCTCGAGCATGCGCGCACCCGACCACAACAGTGGCACCACAAACTGATCCCACAGCGCCTGGCCGGCGTCGAGTTCGTGATGCTCGGCTGCCCCCAGGCTGCGCGCGCGCTCGGCAATCCAGGCTTTCTGGTCGGCATCGATGCCGCCGGTATCGACGAATGCGGTGTGGACCTCGAAGCCCTTTTGCTTCAGCGCCAGCACACAGTAGCTGGTATCCAGGCCGCCGGAAAAGGCCAGTACGACTTTGTCACTCATGGTTGGTCAGGTTTCATCCATCAGGTTGAGCATCAGGGCTTTCTGCACATGCAGCCGGTTTTCAGCTTCATCCAGCGCGACACAGTAGTCGGCATCCATGACCTCGTCGGTCGCCTTGATATTGCGCCGCAGCGGCAGGCAATGGCTGAAGCGGGCGTTGTCGGTCAAGGCCATTTTCGCACCATCGACCATGAAATGCCGGTACGGCGCCCGAACCACGGCCTCTTCTTCGGGTCGCCCGTAGAAGGGCAGCGCGCCCCAGCTCTTGGCGTAGACGAACTCGGCACCCGCGTAAGCCTCTTCAATATCCGTGGTCACCCGCAGGGAACCGCCGGATTCTTTCGCCTGGCGTTCACCGGCGGCCATGAACTGCTCGTCAAGCAGGTAGGCCTGCTCCGGGATCAGCAAGGTCACGTCCATGCCGAACCGGGTCGCGATCAGCAGGGCCGAGTTGGCCACCGCGGTGTTGAGCGGGCGCGGATGGAAGGTCCAGGTCAAGACGAATTTCCGGCCGTCCGGCTGGCCGAGCTGATCCTGGATCGTGCGCATCAGGGCCAGTTCCTGGCACGGATGGACGATGGTTTCCATGTTGATCACCGGCACTGAAGCGTGCGCGGCCAGGGCCTTGATCACACGGTCCTGGCGGTCCACCGACCAGTCCTTGAACAACGGAAACGCGCGCAGGCCGATGGCATCGCAGTAGCGCGACAACACACCTGCGACCTCGGCAATATGTTCCTCGGCCTCGCCATCCATCACCACGCCGGGCTCGAATTCGATCCCCCAGGCGGCCTTGCCGGGCTCGAGCACAACGGCATGGGCGCCGAGCTGGAAAGCGCCGATCTCGAACGACGAGCGGGTACGCAGGCTCGGGTTGAGAAAGAGCAGGGCCACGGCCTTGCCGGCCAGGCGGCGGTTGACCGGCTGGCACTTCAGCTCGGCAGCACTGTCGAGCAGTGTCTGCAGGTCGTCTCTCGACCAGTCGACGGTGGTCAGAAAATGGCGCATCGGCAAGACTCCCGGATCGTGGTGCTGGTGCGTGAACTCAAACAAAAAACCCAGCACAACGGCTGGGCTAGGACCCGACAGGACCGCCGCGCACCAGGCACCCGACCATCCACGCTTGCGAATCTGCCACATCGGGCCCGGCAAGGCAAGCCGCCAGCCCAATCTGTAAATGATCCATAATAAAGCCTGACTTCCAGAGGCAAGAGATCATGGGAATTGAAGTTGGACTGCTGGGCCTGATCTGGCTGATCATCGTCATCTGGGCCATCATCAAGACCGCTCAGTCACGCGTCGGCCTGGTACCGAAATTCTTCTGGATTCTGATTCTGCTGTTTTTCCCGGTGGTCGGCTTCATTTTCTGGATCTTTCTCGGTCCCAAGGGGTAGCCGCCGGCCTGACCGGGGCCGAGCCATGCCCGGCCAGGCCCCGCCCTTTTCAGACCAGGCGCAACTTTACGAATTTGCGCTTGCCCACCTGCAGCACGCCGGCAAAACCGGCCGGCAACGCCAAACCGCGATCGTCGATGCGCTCGCCGTCGACCTTCACTGCACCCTGCTGAATCATGCGGAAGGCCTCGGAATTTGAGGCCGTCAGCCCACAGGCCGTCAGCGCCGCTGCAATCCCGACGCCCTCGCTGCCTGCCGGCAGGGTTTTATCCGGTATGTCCGCAGGCATCTCGCCCTGGCGGAAACGGGCGATAAAGCTGTCGCGTGCCTGCCCGCCCGAGCCCGGCCCATGAAAGCGATCAACCAGTTCGATGGCCAGCTCGAACTTCACATCACGCGGATTGCGCCCATCGCTTACCGCGCTTTTCAGCGCTTCAAGCTCGCCGCTGGGACGAAAGCTCAACAGTTCGAAATAGCGCCACATCAGATCATCGGAAATGCTCATCAGCTTGCCGAACATCTCGTCGGGCGGGTCGGTGATGCCGATGTAGTTGCCCAGCGACTTCGACATCTTCTGGACCCCGTCGGTGCCTTCCAGCAGCGGCCAGGTGATGATGAGCTGCGGCTTCTGGCCTTCCTGGGCCTGGAGCTGGCGGCCGACCAGCAGGTTGAACTTCTGGTCGGTACCGCCCATCTCGATATCCGCCTTGAGGGCCACCGAGTCGTAACCCTGGACCAGCGGATAGAGGAATTCATGCACGGCGATCGGCTGGCCACTCTTGTAGCGCTTGTCGAAGTCGTCGCGCTCGAGCATCCGCGCGACCGTGTGTTTCGAGGCCAGGCGGATCATGTCGGCGGCAGACATCTGGCCAAACCACTCGGAGTTGAAGCGGACCTCGGTGGCCGAACGGTCGAGAATCTTGAACACCTGCTCGGCGTAGGTCTTGGCGTTGGCGCGGATATCGGCCTCGCTCAGGGGCTTGCGGGTGACGTTCTTGCCGGTCGGGTCGCCAATCATGCCGGTGAAATCGCCAATCAGGAAGATGGCAATGTGGCCGGCGCCCTGGAAGCGACGCATGGCGTTGATGATCACGGTGTGGCCCAGGTGCAGGTCGGGTGCGGTCGGGTCGAAGCCGACCTTGACCCGCAGCGGCCGGCCGGCTGCCAGCCGCTGCTCCAGCTCGTCGGGCTGGATGATTTCGGCAGCACCCCGGGTCAGTTCATTCAGCATCTTCACGTCGATTGGCTAGCGTCTGGACAGGAAAGAAACACCGGATCAATTGACTTTCCGACCCGGAAATCGGTAATGTTAGCGGGTTTTTAAGCGCGAAAGCTCAGGCATGATGAGAAAATCCATGGCGCGCCGGCGCGCCGGACACGGTCGCGGGCCGGCCGTCCTGCAGGCCCGGATCTTCGCTGGACGCGTGGCCGGTCTGGCCGAATCGGCGGCCAGGGCCCTGATCACCCGCCCGCGCCGGGCGTTGGCAGGGTGTGCGCTGATCGCCCTTGGCGTTGCCCTCGTGGCGCTCGATCCCGCAGACGCTCCGGCACCGGGCGCGGACGACTTCCAGGCGGTCATGCTGCCCGAGCCCCTGCCCAGTCAGGCCGTCCCCGGCCAACATGTCGGCGAACCGGAACACGGCCGCACTGCCGCGTCCCCGCCCGACGATCTCCCCGCCGCTGAAGCCACGTTGCCGACGCCGCCCGCGGCCGCAGACGCGGCGGACTGGCACCTGGTCGAGGTCCGGCCCGGCCAGACCCTCGAGCGTATCTTCCGCGAGCTGGGCTTGAGCGCGCGCGAGTTGCACGATGTCGTCCACCTCAATGAGCACACGCGCAATCTTGCGCGCATCCGTCCGGGCGATCAGTTTGGATTCGAGCTTGATCCCGAAGGCGGACTGGCGGCACTGCGCGCCGACTTTGACGAAGAGCGCTGGCTGATCATCGAACAGACCGATGAAGGGCTGAATTCGCGCTTTCTGGAACGAGCGATGGATTCGCGCATCGTCGAAGCCAGCGGCATCATTTCCTCCTCGCTGTTCAACGCGGCCAAGGAGGCCGGCCTGTCCGACGGCATGACGATGCGCCTGGCCAACATCTTCGGCTGGGATATCGACTTTGCCCTGGATATCCGGTCCGGCGACCGCTTCGCCCTGATCTACGAAGAAATCTGGCGCGATGGCGAGTACCTGCGCGATGGCCCGATCCTGGCGGCGCGCTTTGTCAACCAGGGCGATGCTTTCGAGGCGATCCGCTTCGATGCCGGCAACGGCCCCGACTACTTTGCGCCCGACGGGCGGCCCATGCGCAAGGCCTTCCTGCGCGCCCCGCTGAACTTCACCCGGGTGACCTCCAACTTCAACCCGCGCCGCTTTCATCCGATCACGCAACGCCTCCGCCCCCATAATGGCACCGACTACGGCGCCCCGACCGGTACCCCGGTCTGGGCAGCCGGCGATGGTCGGGTCATCCGGTCGGCTTACAACAATGCCAACGGGAACTACGTCTTCATCCAGCACGGCAATAACGTCATCACCCGTTACCTGCATCTGCACCGGCGCAGTGTCAACGTCGGCGACCGGGTCCGCCAGGGCCAGACCATCGGCACCGTGGGTGCGACCGGCATGGCCACGGGGCCGCATCTGCATTACGAATTCCTGGTCAATGGCGCCCATCGCAATCCGCGCACTGTCGACCTGCCTACCGCCGAGCCACTGCCCGCCGACCTGATGGAAGACTTCCGGCGGGCCGGTGAGCCATTACTGGCCCAGCTGGACGAGTTGCAAGGTCCCGCGGTCCTGCTGGCCCAGCGCGAGCAGGCGCGCTGCGAGCAGGCCGAAACCGACTGCTGAGCGTGCCGGAATACCTGGTCGGTCTGATATCCGGCACCAGCATGGACGGCATCGACGCCGTCCTGGCCGACTTCGCGACCTCACCACCGCAGATGCTTGCCTGCCATACAAGCCCTTTCGAGGCCACGCTGCTGGCCGAGCTCGACGCCATCCGGGATGATCCGGACCACTTCCCCGCCCGCCGCCTGGCGCGCCTGGACGCCATGCTTGGCGATGCCTTCGCCGCAGCAGCCATTCGGGTGATCGACCAGGCCGGCAAGACCCCAGCGGATATCCGCGCCATTGGCTCTCACGGTCAGACCGTCCTGCACGACCCGGATCATCAGCCGCCCGCGACGCTGCAGATCGGGGATCCGCACAGGATCGCGGGTCAAACCGGCATCCTCACCGTCGCCGATTACCGCCGCGCGGATCTGGCTGCCGGCGGTCAGGGGGCGCCGCTGGCCCCGCTGCTGCACCAGGCGCTGCTGGCCAGTCCGGCCGAAAATCGGGCGGTGGTCAACCTCGGCGGCATCGCCAATCTCACCCTCCTGCCGGCAGCGGGCGGGGTCAGCGGGTTCGATACCGGGCCGGCCAACTGCCTGCTCGATCAATGGTACCGGGCCCACCGCCCCGGTCGCTTTGACAACAACGGCGTCTGGGCGGCCTCCGGCCGGGTCGACGAACCCTGGCTGACGGCGTTGCTGGCCGATGCGTATTTTGCCCGCCAGGCACCCAAAAGCACCGGCATCGAATACTTCAGCCCGGGCTGGCTCGGCGCCCGGCTGCCCGCCTGGGCGGCCGACCGCCCGGCCGATATCCAGGCTACCCTGCTGCAGTTGACGGTCGAGACGATCGCCCAGGCCTTGGATGCGCTGCCACCCGGGCAACGGCCCGATCGGGTCATCGCCTGCGGTGGCGGCGTGCACAACCAGACCCTGATGCAGCAACTGGGCCAACGCCTGGCACCAACACCGCTGGCTTCGAGCGCCGCCTGCGGTCTCGACCCCGACCAGCTCGAGGCGCTTTTGTTTGCCTGGCTGGCCCGTGAACGCCTGGCCGGTCGACCGGTCGCCACCCAAACCGTGACCGGCAGCCGGCACGCCGTGCTGGCCGGCGCGATATTCCAACCCAGCGGATCGCGGATTGCGGCCTTCCACCGATACTCCGAGGAGCAGACTCCATGAACTACTGGCCGATTCTTGCCTTGCTGGCGCTGGCGATCAGCGGATCGACGCCGGCAACTCCGGCCGATGAGCCGTCTGCATTCGACGAGCTTCCCGGCATCAACATGACCGCAGAGAACCTGCTCGGCAATCCGGACTACCGCGCCATCTCCTACGGCGGCTACCGGGAAACCACGCGCGAGGTGCAGCCGACGATTGCGCAGTTGAAAGAAGACATGCGCATCCTCCACGCCATGGGCATCCGGCTGCTGCGCACCTATAACGTGCATTACGATGAGGCGGCCAACCTGCTTCAAGCCATTCGCGAACTGCGCGCCGACGACCCGGATTTCGAGATGTACCTGATGCTCGGCGCCTGGATCGACGCCCGCCATGCCTGGACCGACCACCCCGAGCGGATCAGAAACGAGGACGCGCCGCGCAATGCGCGCGAGATCGCCCGGGCCGTGGAACTGGCCCGGCAGTATCCCGACATCGTCAAGATCATTGCCGTTGGCAACGAGGCGATGGTGCACTGGGCCCAGGAATATTACGTCGAGCCCGCAATCATCCTGAACTGGGTCAACCACCTGCAGGACCTTAAGGCGCACGGAGAGCTTCCGGAGACGCTATGGATCACCTCATCGGATGACTTTGCCTCCTGGGGTGGTGGCGGCAGCGAATACCACACCGAGGATCTGAACGCGCTGTATGCTGCGGTCGACTTCATCTCCATGCACACCTACCCGATGCACAACACCCACTACAACCCGGAATTCTGGGGCGTGCGCGATGACGAGACCCACCTGGCCGACCTGGAGAAGATTCACAATGCCATGGATCGATCGCTGCAACTCGCCCGGCGCCAGTACCAGGCCGTGGTCGACTACATGGGCAGCATCGGTGTGGACAAGCCCGTGCATATCGGCGAAACCGGCTGGGCCACGGCGTCCAACGAACTCTACGGCGAAGGCGGCGCCAATGCGACCGATGAGTACAAGTCGGCCCTGTACCATCGCCTGATCCGTCAATGGTCCGACGCCAACAACATCACCGTGTTTTACTTCCAGGCCTTCGACGAACCCTGGAAGGACGCCGACAACCCGCTGGGCTCGGAAAACCACTTCGGCCTGATCAATATCCGGGCACAGGCAAAACATGCCGTGTGGGATTTGGTCGATGCGGGCGTCTTCGAAGGCCTGAGCCGCGATGGCAAGCCGATCGGCAAGACCTATGACGGTGATCTCGAGGCCTTGATGGAGGACGTACTGGTCCCGCCGACCGACCGCGAAATCCGGGCCCGTCGGCAGCAGAACTAGAAAGTCCGAGATCGGAACCGCAGCCAATGGCCAGAGGTCTGAGCAATCGAATCCACAACCAGCGACAAGTCATGACGCAACCGAGCCGATGGATCCCCATCCTGATGATGACGCTGGTTCTGAGCGCCTGCAGCGGGCAGGATTCGGAGACCGAAACAGCGCCGGAACCCTCGCCCGCCCCGCCCCCGCCATCCGTCCGTTCCTCGTCGGCCGGACCAGCGCCTGATCCGACTGATCCGAGCGATCCAGCATCCACGGCCCCGACCGGCGACGGCAGTCCGGAGGCGTTGCAACAGGCCCGGGCTGAACGCGAACGGCTGCGCGGGCGCATGCCCAGAGAAAGCCTGCACTGGGATGAGCAGGCCATGCGCGAAAAGCTGGGCATCGATGCCGACCAGTTCCAGACCCTGCAACGGGCCCGTCAGACGCTGCTCCAGGAACGGGTCAGCGTGCGTACCGGTCTGCAGGCGCAACGCCATTTCCAGGCCGAGGCCGCCGCCGACAGCGACCGTCTGGCCGAAATCGAAGACCGCAAACGCACACTGCATGCGCAAATGGAGGCCGCCGAACAGGCCTGGCAGGAAACCTTGCATTCGGTTCTGGATGCCGACCAGCTGCAGCGCTGGTCCGAACAGCCGTAAACTCTGTCAGGGCAGTGGTCCGGCAGATACCAGCCTGCCGGCAAGAATCATCCGGCGTTGCGCACAAACAGGAGCTAACCATGACGAGTTCACCCTGGGTCTATGCCTTTGACGAAGGCGACGGTCACGACAAGCGGCTGCTCGGCGGCAAGGGCGCCAACCTGTGTGAGATGACCCGGATCGGCATCAACGTGCCACCCGGCTTTGTCGTCACCACCGAGGCCTGCGTGGCCTACCTTGAGGATGCCGAGCGCCGGCTGCCGGACGGTCTGATGGCCGAGGTGCGCCAGCAGATGGCGGCACTCGAGCAGCGCACCGGCAAGCAGTTCGGCGGCAGCGACAATCCGCTTCTGGTCTCGGTCCGCTCCGGCTCGGCGATGTCCATGCCCGGCATGATGGACACGATCCTCAATCTGGGGCTGAATGCCGAAACCCTGGCCGGCCTGATCGAGCAGACCGACAACCCGCGCTTTGCCTACGATGCCTACCGCCGCTTCATCCAGCTGTTCGGCAAGGTCGCCCTGGGGGTGCCCGATGAGCGGTTCGATCATGAGTTCGAACAGGTCAAGGCCCGCGCCGGGGTGCGCGCCGATCTCGATCTGGACAGCAAGGCACTGGCCGAGATCAGTCAGCGTTTCCTTGAAGTCGTGGCCAACCATACCGGCCGCGCCTTCCCCCACGACCCGCACGAACAGCTCGAGCTGGCCATTCGCGCCGTGTTCAACTCCTGGATGGGCCGCCGCGCGATCGACTACCGGCGCGAATTCCACATCACCCCTGACATGGCCAACGGCACCGCGGTCAATGTGTGCACCATGGTGTTCGGCAACATGGGGGCCGACTGTGCCACCGGGGTCGGCTTTACCCGCAACCCCGGCACTGGCGAGAACAAGCTCTACGGCGAATACCTGATCAACGCCCAGGGAGAGGACGTGGTCGCCGGCATTCGCACGCCGCGGCCGATCGCCGAGCTCGCCCACGACATGCCCGAGATGCATGCCCAGCTGGCGGCCTTGCGCGACCGCCTCGAACAGCACTATCGCGAAGTGCAGGATTTCGAGTTCACCATCGAGCGCGGCACCCTGTACTGCCTGCAAACGCGCAACGGCAAGATGAATGCCGCGGCCATGGTCCGCAGCTCGGTCGACATGCACCAGGAAGGCCTGATCACGCGCGATCAGGCGCTGGCCCGGGTCAGGCCCGAGCAACTCGAGCAGATGCTGTTTCCGCGTCTGGACCCGGCCCACAACAGCCAGCCCCTGGCCACCGGCCTGCCCGCCTCACCCGGGGCCGCCAGCGGCCAGGTGGTGTTCGATGCCGACCGCGCGGTCGAACAGGGCGGACAGGGAGTGCCGGTGCTGCTGCTGCGTGAAGAAACCAAGCCCGAGGACATCCACGGCTTTTTTGCCGCCCGCGGCATCCTGACCAGCCGCGGTGGCAAGACCTCGCATGCCGCGGTGGTCGCACGCGGCATGGGCAAGCCCTGTGTGGCCGGCGCTGAAGGCATCTCGGTCGACACCGCCCGGCGCATCGCTCAGGTTGGCGCCCAGATCATCCGCGAGGGTGACGTGCTGACCATCGACGGCACCAGCGGAGCGGTGTACATCGGTGCGGTTCCGACCGTGGAACCGGAGTTCAGCGACAGCCTCGAGATCCTGCTGGAGTGGGCCGATGCGCGCGCCCGGCTGAAGGTCCGGGCCAACGCCGATACTCCCGAAGACGCCGAGCGCGCGCTGCGCTATGGCGCTACCGGGATCGGCCTGTGCCGGACCGAGCGGATGTTCAACGCCGCCGATCGCCTGCCGATCGTGGTCGACATGATCGTCGCCGAGACCGCCGAGGCGCGGGCCGCTGCGCTCGATCGCCTGCTGCCGATCCAGCGCGAGGATTTTGCCGGCCTGTTCCGGGCGATGGCGCCGCGACCGGTGACGATCCGCCTGCTCGACCCGCCGATCCACGAGTTCCTGCCCGAAGAGCGCCAACTGGAAGAAGAGATTGCCCGGTTGCATGATCTGCGCGGCGCGGTGCGCGGCCTGGAGGTCCTGGCAGAAGCCGGGCCATCGGATGCCGGCTCGGCGGCCGGACTGCAGGGCCTGGGCGATACCCGCCGCCTGGAGGCCTTGCTGGCGCGCAAGGAGCTGGTCCTGGCCAAGGTCCGCGCGCTGCGCGAGGTCAACCCGATGCTCGGCCATCGCGGGGTGCGCCTGGGCATCACCTTTCCGGAAATCTATCGCATGCAGATCCGGGCCGTGCTCGAAGCGGCGGTCGAATGCCTGCACGACGGGCTGCAGATCGATCCGGAAATCATGGTGCCGCAGGTCTGCACCGTGCAGGAACTGATGCTGGTGCGCAGCCAGCTCGAAGAGGTGCGCGCCGAGGTCGAGACCGAACATGGCATCGAGGTGCCGTGCCGCTTCGGCTCGATGATCGAGGTGGTCCGGGCCTGCCTGCGCGCCGAGAGCATGGCCGAGGTCGCCGAGTTCTTTTCATTCGGCACCAACGATCTGACCCAGGCGGTGTTTTCATTCTCGCGCGAGGATGCCGAGAACAAGTTCCTGCCCATGTACAACGAGCGCGGCGTGCTCCAGGACAACCCGTTCGAGGTCCTCGACGTCAAGGGCGCCGGCCGCCTGATGGCCCTGTCGGTCGAGTGGGGTCGCGCTGCGCGGCCGAATCTGCATGTTGGCATCTGCGGCGAGCATGGCGGCCATCCGGCCTCGATCCGCTTCTGTCACAGTATCGGGCTGGACTATGTCTCTTGCTCGGCACCAAGGGTGCCGATTGCCCGCCTGGCCGCAGCCCAGGCCGCCCTGGAGGACTGAAGGAAATTTCCGCGCCAGCGAGGTAAGGGAGTACCCGGACCGCCTACTTCGGCTGCCGCATCATCAGCCAGGTCACCAGCAGCATCGCCGGGATGCCGAGGGCCGAGGCGTAGAAGAAGAAGAACACATAGCCGGCCTGGTCGACGATCCAGCCCGACGGCCCGCCGAGGAACTTGCCCGGCAGGGTCATCAGCGAACTGAACAGGGCGTACTGGGTGGCGGTGTAGCGGCGGCTGACCAGGCCCGACATCCAGGCGATGAACACCGCCGCGGAGAAGCCGACGAAAAAGTTGTCCCCGGTGATCGTGATGGTCAGGGCCCACAGCACCGGCTGCATGGTCGCCAGCCAGGCAAAGGCAAGGTTGGTCAGGGCAATCCCGATCGCGCCGGCCAGCAGCATCGGCATGATTCCGAACCGGGCCACCATCACCCCGCCGATCAGCCCGCCGCTAATCGTCATGACCACGCCGAACAGGCCACTGACCGCGCCGATCTGCGACAGCGAGTAGCCCACATCCAGGTACAGCGGATTGGCCATCGCCGCCATCGACAGGTCACTGGCCTTGTACAGCCCGATCAGGGCCAGGATCGGCAGGGCCAGCCAGCGGAAGCGACGCAGGAAATCGACGAACGGCGCAACCACGGCGCCCAGAATCCAGGCCCCCAGATCGGCGGCCAGACCGTTCAGCCGGGTGCGCTGGCGAAAGGCGATGACCAGCGGCTCGGTCTCGATGTCGAGCCGCTCCGGCGACGACGGCTCGGGCGAGACCGCCACCGCCAGCATGCCGACCACGACCAGCCCGGCCATGGTCAGATAGGCTACCGTCCAGCCGGCCGCATCGGCCAGGAACAGCGCCCCGGCACCGGTGGCCAACAGGGCAAGCCGGTAGCCAAGCACGTAAGTCCCGGCCAGCGCGGCCTGGAACTCGACCTCATCGGACTCGATCCGGAAGGCATCGATGGTGATGTCCTGGGTGGCCGAGGCAAAGGCCACCAGCAGCGCCAGCACGGCCAGCTGGGTCAGGTCGGTCAGCGGGTCGGTCAGGCCCATGCCGGACAGGCCGAGCAGGATGACCAGTTGCGCGGCCAGCATCCAGCCCCGGCGCTGGCCCAGCCATACGGTCAGCAGCGGCAGGCGAACACGGTCGACTACCGGCGCCCACAACACCTTGATTGAGTAGGTGATGCCAACCCAGGCAAAAAACCCGATCGCGGTCCGCGAGACCCCCTCGGTCCGCAGCCAGGCCGTGAGGGTGGAAAAGACCAGCATGAACGGCAGCCCGGCCGAAAACCCGAGCAGCAGCATGCGCAGCACGGTCGGCCGGGTATAGACCGCCCAGGCTTCCCGCCAGCTGCGGCGCGGGGCACCGTGGTCAGTCGGCATAGTCGAGAATCAGCGGCGCGTGGTCGGAGAATCTTGCATCAACGAAGATTTCGGCCCCGCGAACACGATCAGCCAGGCCCCGGCTGACCACGTGGTAGTCGATCCGCCAACCCACATTGTTGTCCCAGGCCCGCCCCCGGTTGGACCACCAGGTATAGCGATCGGGGTTGGGATCGACCACGCGAAACGCATCGACCAGTCCGACCGGTCCGAACACCTCGTCCAGCCAGGCCCGCTCTTCGGGCAGGAAGCCGGAATTTTTCTGGTTGGCCTTCCAGTTCTTTAAATCGATTTCCTTGTGCGCGATGTTCCAGTCACCGCAGATCACGTAGTCGCGACCATCGGCGGCCAGCTCAGCCAGTACCGGCCTGAAATAATCCATGCAACGAACCTTGAACTGCTGGCGTTCGTCCTTCGAGGTGCCCGACGGCAGGTAGAGCGAAATCACGCTGAGATTGCCGAAATCAGCCCGCAGCCAGCGCCCTTCTCGATCAAATGCCTCCCAGCCCACGCCGTAGTGCACTTTGTCCGGCTGGTGGCGGGTGTACAGGGCCACACCGGAGTAGCCTTTCTTTTCGGCATCGTGGTAGAAGCAGTGATAGCCAGCCGGAAAATATATCCGGTCAAGTAACTGCGGCAGTTGGGCTTTGGTCTCCTGGATGCAGACAAAGTCGGCGTTCTGAGCAGGCAGCCAGTCGAAAAAACCCTTGCGGGCGGCGGCACGAATGCCATTGGCGTTGAGCGAGATGATGCGCATGGCGTGATGGCAATGAAAACCCGAGCGCCGTATGGTACCCCCACCCGAGCATGCGGCAATGGAATCCAGGGTCACCGAACCGCTAGAATGCAAGATTATGGTGGCAGTCTGGACAAAACAATTTCTGGAACTGGCGGTGGCCAACGAGGCCCTGCGGTTCGGGCGCTTTACCCTGAAATCCGGGCGCGTCAGCCCGTATTTCTTCAATGCCGGCGCGTTTTGCGATGGCCGCAGCCTGGGTCTGCTGGCCCGGTGCTATGCCGCTGCCATTGCCGCCAGCGGCATCCGCTTCGACGTGGTTTTCGGGCCAGCCTACAAGGGAATCCCCCTGGCCGCGCTGGTTGCCGATCACCTCTGGCACGACCATGGCATGAACGCCGGTTTTGCCTACAACCGCAAGGAGGCCAAAGAGCACGGTGAAGGCGGCCTGACGGTCGGGGCCCCGTTGCAGGGCCGCATTCTGCTGATCGATGATGTGATTTCCGCCGGAACGGCCATCGCCGAGTCGCTGGCGCTGATCCGGTCCAAAGGAGCCCGGGCTGTCGCGATTACGGTGGCTCTGGACCGCCAGGAGCGGGGCAGTGATGATCGCTCTGCCGTGCAGAGTCTGCGCGACCAGGGTCTTGCCGTGATCTGCCTGGCCTGTCTTGATGAACTGGTCGAGTGGATCAGGGACCGTGGCCAGAATCCCGACCTGGTGGATCAGATGATGGATTACCGGCAACGGTTTGGAGCCTGAGCGCACACCATGGGCCGTTTCTTTCTTCTTGCGATTCTCCTCGGGCTTGCGCTGGCAGCCCAGGCCCAGACGGTCTATCGCTGGACCGACGAGAACGGCCTGGTGCATTACGGTCATGCCGTGCCGCCAGAGTATCGCGCCCGAGGCTACGACCGGATGGCCCCGGATGGCCGCATCCTGGAGAGAATCGCGCCGGCAATGACAGCCGAAGAGCGCGCCGAAAAAGCCCGGCGAGAGGCGCTGCAAGAGCAACTGGAAGTGGAACAGCAAAACCAGGCCGCGCGCGATCGGCTGTTGCTGGCGGCTTATCGTAACGAGGAAGATCTGCAGCAAAACCTGGAATGGCGGCTTAATGGACTGCAAGGCCAGCTCGATACGCTGGCCGCATCGCTGCAGCATTCCCGCCAGCGCCTGGAGGACCTCATCGCCCGGGCAGCCGGGCTGCATCGCACCGACCAGCCGGTACCCGCCCAGCTCGATGAGTCGATTGAAGCGGCGCGGACCGAGATCCGACGGCTCAACGAGGCCATGGCCGAGATACAGATCCGCAAGGAACAGACCCGGCAACGGTTCGAATCAGACCTTGAGCGCTACCGGGCGCTGAGACGTGACTGACCCGGCGGAGCCGATGTTTACCCGCTGCCCGGCCTGCCAGGCAACGTATGAACTGCAGGTCCAGGAACTGGCCGAGGCGGCGGGTGTCGTGCGCTGCAGCAATTGCGGCAAGACCTTCAACTCGCTGGCCTGCCTGTTCGCTCAGCGTCCCGAAGAGGACCATGAACCGCTGCGTGGCGGCGGCATGCCGCCGCTGCTGGGCCACCGGATCTTCCTCCAGCATGAAATTCCCGGACTCGACGATGTGCGGTCGCCGATCCACGAGGAGCTGTTGCAGCCGCCCGATGAGGCGGCCGCACATGATCATGAATCCCCACCCATGGCAGGCGCCCGGAAACCGGGAACTGCGGCCTGGACGGCAGCCGCCGGGCTGCTGGTGGCAACTCTGGCGGCCCAGGCGGTCTGGCTGTTCGATCTGCCAGACCGCCTGCTCAATGCAGCGCCGCTGGACAATGTTCCACCGCAGAACGCCATTGCCCTGATCGCTCGCGACCTGCACGCGCATCCCTCGCTGGCCGATGCCATCATCATCAGCGCCACCCTGCGCAATCAGGCGGGCGCCGCGATCGATCTGCCGATCTTGGAACTGCGCCTGTACGACAGCAGCAACCAGGTTCTGGGCGCGCGCCGCTTCCGGCCGCAGGACTATCTGCCCCTGGCGCGCCGCCACGAATCCCGGCTGGCAGCGGGCAGCGAGTTGCCGATCATCCTGGAGGTCATGGTGACGGGCTCGCAGCCGGCCGGCTTCGAATTCCGCTATTTCCAGGACAGCTGAGAACACTTGTCCGAGCTGTCCCGGACAAGCCGCGGCGATGTGCTATCTTTGTCGGTCTTTGACCGCGCCGGCGAAGCGCGGGCAGCAAGTTTCGAGGGCAACATGGGAAAACTCAACGGCGCCGGTCCCTGTCTGCACGAGTTCGTGCGCGCAACCGTCAACCAGTACCTGAACGACATGGGCGCAACACCACCTGACAATCTCTACGAAGTGCTGATCAGCGAAGTCGAGCGGCCGCTGATCGAGGAAGTGCTGCGCCGCACCGGGGGCAACCAGTCGCGCAGCGCCGAAATCCTGGGGATCACCCGGGCAACACTGCGCAACCGGATCCAGCGCTACCGGATCGATCCGCACGGCTGATGAGCACAAGCCCTACCGCGCTGCTGAGCGTATCCGACAAGCGCGGCGTCGCCGATCTCGGCCGCGCCCTGGCTGATCACGGCTGGCGCATTCTGTCGACCGGCGGCACCGCCCAGGCTTTGACGGCGGCGGGTATTCCGGTGGTTGAAGTCTCGGCCCATACCGGATTTCCCGAGATCATGGCCGGGCGGGTCAAGACGCTTCATCCACGGATTCATGGCGGCCTGTTGGGTCGCCGCGGCATCGACGATCCGGCGATGGCCGAGCACAACATCGACGCCATCGATCTGCTGGCGGTCAATCTCTACCCGTTCGCCCGCACGGTAGCCAATCCCGACTGCACCCTGCCCCAGGCCATCGAGCAGATCGACGTCGGCGGGCCTGCCATGCTGCGCGCAGCGGCCAAGAACCATGCCGATGTCTGCGTCCTGTGCGACCCGGATGACTATGCAGAAGCGATCGCCTCGCTGCCGGCTTTGCCCGCTGAAGAGCGCCGTCGGGCCCTGGCGGTCAAGGCCTTTGCCCACACCGCCGCCTATGACTCGCAGATCAGCCAGTGGCTGGCTGGTCAAGACCAGTCGGGCGCCCTGCCGCCACTGCTGGATCTGCAACTCGAGCAGGTCCAGACGCTGCGCTACGGGGAAAATCCGCACCAGGCCGCCGCCCTGTTCAAGTCGCGGGGCCGCCCGGCGAGCGGCCTGGCCGGTGCTCAACCGTTGCAGGGCAAGCCGCTGTCGTACAACAACCTGCTCGATGCCGACGCCGCCTGGCGGACGTTGACCAGCCTGGGCCAGGCCATCCCGGCCTGCGTCATCGTCAAGCACGGCAACCCGTGCGGCGCAGCGCTGGCTTCGGACATCGAAACTGCCTACGACCGCGCCCTGGCCTGCGATCCGACCTCGGCCTTCGGCGGCATCATCGCGCTCAACCGCCCCATTGACGAGGGGCTGGCGCGGCGGCTGACCGAACGTTTCGTTGAAGTCGTGCTGGCCCCGGCGGTCAGTCCGGCCGCCATCGACGTGTTTTCGGCCAAGCCCAATCTGCGCCTGTTGACCCCGGCTTCGGGTCAATCCGCAAAGCTGGATGTCCGTGCCATCGACGGCGGCTGGCTGGTTCAGCAAACCGATCTTGAAGCCGCCAACGAGGCGGCCTGGAAGACTGTCACCCGGCGCCGGCCGGAGGCCGAGGAAATGGCCGACCTGCGCTTTGCCTGGACGGTTGCGCGCGCGGTCCGTTCCAACGCCATCGTCTACGTCCGCGACCAGGCCACCATCGGCATCGGGGCCGGCCAGATGAGTCGGGTCGACTCGGCCCGGATCGGTGCCTGGAAAGCCGCCGATGCCGGCCTTGCCCTGACCGGCGGGGCGATGGCTTCGGACGCCTTCTTCCCGTTTGCCGACAGCATCGAAACCGCTGCCGAGCATGGTATTCGAGCGATCGTCCAGCCCGGCGGCTCGATCCGCGATCCGGAAGTCATCGCCGCCTGCGATCGCCACGACATCGCCATGGTCCTGACCGGGCGGCGCCATTTCCGGCATTAAAGGCTCAGTACCGCTGCCGCGGGGCGTTACAATCAAGGCATTCCTGACCCGTAGCCAGCGGAGCCATTGGCCGTGAAAGTGCTCATCATCGGCGGCGGCGGGCGCGAACACGCGCTGGCCTGGAAAGCCGCCCAGTCCCCGCTCGTCACCGAAGTGCTGGCTGCCCCCGGCAATGCCGGCACGGCGCTGGAGGCCGGCGTGCGCAACGTGCCGGTCTCGGCCGATGATCTTGACGGTCTGGTCGCGCTGGCGGTCACCGAGGAGGTCGGACTGACCATCGTCGGCCCGGAAGCGCCGCTGGCCGCCGGCGTGGTCGACCGCTTCCAGGCCCGGGGACTGAAATGCTTCGGGCCATCGGCGAAAGCCGCGCAACTGGAATCCTCCAAGGCCTTCGCCAAGGACTTCATGAACCGGCACGGTATTCCAACCGCCGCTCACGTAGTGGTCGAGTCCGTTGATGATGGCCTGATTCAGGCCCGCCGGATCGGCTTTCCGGTTGTCCTCAAGGCCGATGGCCTGGCCGCTGGCAAGGGCGTGGTCATCGTCGAGGAAGAACATCAGGCTCGCGCCACACTTGAGGCCATGCTGTCCGGATCCGCCTTCGGCAAGGCCGGTCGGCGGGTGGTCATCGAGGAGTTCCTGATCGGCGAGGAAGCCAGTTTCATCGTCATTGCCGACCGGCGCTGTGCCCTGCCGCTGGCGTCCAGCCAGGACCACAAGCGGCGCGACGATGGCGATCAGGGCCCCAATACCGGCGGCATGGGCGCCTACTCGCCGGCCCCGGCGGTGACCGCAGCGATCCACCAGCAGATCATGACCGAAGTCATTGATCCCGCCCTGGCCGGCATGGACGCCGATGGCTGTCCCTTCAGCGGATTTCTCTATGCCGGCGTGATGCTCACTCCCGGCGGACCGAAAGTGCTTGAGTTCAACGTGCGTTTCGGCGACCCGGAGACCCAGCCGATCCTGCTGCGACTGCAATCAGACCTGGTCGAGACCCTGCTCGGCGTGCTCGATGGCCAGATCGAAACACTGCAGCTGGACTGGGACGAGCGCTCTGCCGTCGGCATCGTCATGGCGGCCGGCGGTTATCCGGCCAGCTTTGCCAGCGGCAAGCCCATCAGCGGACTGGAGCTGGCGCCACCGGAAGGGGTCAAGGTCTTTCATGCCGGCACCCGGCTGGACGGCGAGCGCGTCCTGACCTGCGGCGGACGCGTGTTGTGCGTGACCGCGCTGGGCGAGACGGTCGTCCATGCTCAGGCCCGGGCCCTGGAGTGGACCGCCCGGATCGGTTTCGAGGAGGCTTTCTACCGCAGCGATATCGGGCACAGGGCCATTGAGCGAGAAGCCAGCAGCTAGGCATGGACGTCTCGCATCTGCTCGATGATCTCAACGACGCCCAGCGCCAGGCGGTGACCGCCGAGGACGGCCATTTGCTGGTCCTCGCGGGGGCCGGTTCGGGCAAGACCCGGGTCCTGGTCCACCGCATCGCCTGGCTGATCCAGGTCCACCATGTCTCGCCGATGAGCCTGATGGCGGTCACCTTCACCAACAAGGCGGCCGGGGAGATGCGCGGCCGGGTGGGACGCTTGCTGGAGATTCGTCCCGAGGGCCTGTGGATCGGGACCTTTCACGGCATCTGCCATCGCCTGTTGCGCATGCATGCCGCCGAGGTCGGCCTGCCTGACACCTTCCAGATCCTGGATTCCGAGGATCAGTACCGACTGGTGCGGCGGGTCATCCGCGACCTGGAAATCGACGAGGGCGAGCATCCACCGCGCCAGGTCCAGGGCTTTATCAACCATCATAAGGACGAAGGTCGCCGGCCCGGCCAGATCGAGCACTTCGACCAGGGCTTCCAGGCCCGCCAGATCGAGATCTACCGACGCTACCAGGACTACTGCGAGCGCTCCGGACTGGTCGATTTTGCCGAGCTGCTGCTGCGCAGCGTCGAACTGTTGCGCGACCACCCGGAGCGCCGGGCCCATTACCAGGCCCGCTTCGGCAATATCCTGATCGACGAATTTCAGGACACCAACACCCTGCAGTATGCCCTGGTGCGGCTGCTGGCCGGAGACCGCAATCGACTGTTTGTCGTCGGCGACGACGATCAGTCGATCTACGGCTGGCGCGGTGCCCGGGTGGAAAACGTCGCCCACTTCAATCGTGACTTTCAGCCCGAGATCATCCGCCTGGAACAGAACTATCGCTCCACCCGGACCATTCTGGAGGCCGCCAACCGGGTCATCGACCACAACGACGACCGGATGGGCAAAAACCTCTGGACCGAGGGCGAGCAGGGCGAACCGATCCGGCGCTTTGCCGCGTTCAGCGCCGAGGAGGAAGCCGATTTTGTCATCGCCCGAATCCAGGAGTGGATCGGCCAGGGTGGACGCCCCTCGGACTGCGCGGTCCTGTACCGATCCAATGCCCAGTCACGCCTGTTCGAACAGGCGCTTTTGCGCGAGGACATCCCCTACCGCGTCTACGGCGGCTTGCGCTTTTTCGAACGCGCCGAGATCAAGGACGCGATGGCCTACCTGCGCCTGCTGCACAACCCGCACGACGATACCGCCTTCGAGCGGGTCATCAACGTGCCGGCCCGGGGCATCGGTGAGCGCACGGTCGAGCGCATCCGTGGCCATGCCCGCGGTCATGGTCAGTCGCTGGGCCAGGCGGCCACCGAGCTGGTCGCTCAGGGCGGACTCAGCGCGCGGGCCGGCCACGCGGTGCGCAGCTTTCTTGAGCTGATCTCCGAGCTGACCGAACAATGGGGCTCAGCCAGCCTCGCCGAGGCGACCCGGACGGTGGTCGAACGCAGCGAACTGGCCGCCTGGTACGCAAGCCGAGAGCCGGCCGACCGGGCCGAAGCGCGCGAGGAAAACCTGGCCGAACTGGTGCGCGCCGCCGACAGCTTCCAGCAACCGTTCGAGGATGAACAGGCCGGCCTGAGCCCGATGGCCTCGTTCCTGTCCCAGGCGGCTCTCGAGGCCGGCGAACACCAGGCCGAGCGCTGGGAGGACTGTGTTCAGTTGATGACCCTGCATTCGGCCAAGGGTCTGGAGTTCCCACTGGTGTTCATGGCCGGCATGGAAGAAGGGCTGTTCCCGCATCAGAAATCAATCGAGGAACCAGGTCGGCTGGCCGAGGAACGCCGGCTGTGCTACGTTGGCATGACCCGGGCCATGCAACGGCTTTACATCACCCATGCCGAATCCCGCCAGACCTACGGGCAGACCAGCTTTTCACGACCCTCGCGCTTCGTGGCCGAAATTCCTGCAGGGTTGATCGAATCGATCCGCTCCGGGTTCTCGGTCGCCCCGGCCGGGCGCGCCGGCGAGCACGGCACGCAGGATGGAGGCATGACCCTGGGGGCGACCGTACACCACAACCGTTTCGGCCACGGCACCGTGGTCAGCCTGGAAGGCCAGGGCCCCAACGCCAGAATCCAGGTCAATTTCGAGCAGGCCGGCAGCAAGTGGCTGGTGCTGGCCTATGCCAACCTTGAGCGGACCGGCTGAGAAAGGCCAACGGAGAACCCCTGCCATGCCCCAGACCGACTGGCACAAGAATATTCCGCACCGCGAGCGCCTGATCTTTGCCCTCGATGTGCCCGACATCGACCAGGCCATGGGCCTGGTCGAGCAACTCGGCCAGCGCGTGATCTTCTACAAGCTCGGTCTGGAAATGTTTCTGAGCGGGGCATATTTCGAGCTGGCCACCGAACTCAAACGGCGCGGCAAGCGCATTTTTGCCGATCTCAAGCTGTTCGATATCCCGGCCACCGTCGGCCGAGCAGTCGCCCAGCTGGCTCGCCACGAGGTCGATTTCCTGACCGTCCACGGCAATGACGCCATGCTGCAGGCGGCGGTGGCCGAGCGCGGCTCGACCGGCATCCTGGCGGTAACCGCTTTGACCAGCCTTGATCGCGGCGATCTGGACGATCTGGGTTTTGCCTGTGATGTCGAGGCACTCGTGCTCTCGCGCGCCCGCCGGGCGCTGGCGATCGGCTGTGCCGGGGTCATTTCCTCGGGCCTGGAGGCCGCGGCGCTGCGGCGTGAGGTCGCGCCGGGCCTGGTCGTGGTCTGTCCCGGCATCCGCCCGGTCGACAATGATGAGGGCGATCAGAAACGGACTTTGTCGGTCCACCAGGCGTTTCAGGCCGGTGCCGACTACATCGTCGTCGGCCGACCGATCCGCGATGCCGACGATCCAGGTGCCGCGGCTGAAGCCATCCATAAGGAAATAAGGCTTTTTTTCAATGGTTTATAGATTTTTTCTAGTAAGCTTGATAAGAAGCAAAATATAACTTACTATTTGCCCTGAGAATTACTTCGCACGGTAAGTCTCGCTCAACAATCAAACTGGGGTTGCCGTTGTCAGGCAATGGCCCCATTGCCGGCTAGCACCGGTTCCGGGCGCTTCGGTCTTGAAGCGCCTTTTTTTATTGCCCGCCTTAGCGTTGATCGCGGCCAGAACAGTCGCTTCGCCAGGCGATGATAAAATCCGTGATCTTTTTCACGCAGACAGCTGCCATGGCCCAGCATCATCGTCTTCGTCGCCTAGGGCTTGCCGTTCAGGCAGTCTGGCTGGGACTGCTGCGGCGGCTGCTGCATCTGTGGGTGCGCAGCACGATCGTGCCGGAAGATCTTTCGGAGTTGGGGCTGGATCCCGACAAACCGATCTTCTATGTCCTCGACACCAATGCCCTGACCTCGTTGCTGATCGCCGAGCAAATCTGTCGCCAGCAAGGCTGGCATGCGCCAAGCCGCGAATTCCGGACCCAGGACATCGAACTGCCACGCAGCCACGCGGTCCATCGACGCTACCAGGGCCTGTTCATTCGGACCCTCCAGCGCCGCCGGCATGCGCCGATGTTGCGTCAACTGCTCGAGCAGACCCGGCCGGACCGGCCGACTGACATCCAGGTGGTGCCAGTGACCGTCCTGATCGGGCGCGCACCAGAAAACGAAGCCGGCTTTTTCAAGGTGCTGTTTTCGGAAAACTGGGACCTGGGTGGACGCTTCCGGCGGTTTTTTACCACCCTGGTCAACGGTCGGGCCACGATGGTCCAGTTCGGTCAGCCCCTGCTGCTGGATGACATTCGCGCCCAGACCGGCGACGAAGCCCAGGCCCTGGCCAAGCTCAGCCGCATCCTGCGGGTGCATTTCAAACGCGTTCGCACCGCGGCCATCGGACCGGATCGGTCGCACCGGCGAACCCTGGTTGAAACGGTCATCAAGAGTGAAGTCGTTCAGGATGCGGTCGCGGCCAAGGCACGCCGTGAAGGCATTGCCCACAGCAAGGCCGAAGACATCGCCCGTGGCTACGCGCGTGAAATTGCCGCGGATTATTCCTACACCCTGATCCGGATCGCCGACATGCTGCTGACCTGGTTCTGGAACCGGATCTACCGCGGTGTCGAGGTCAAGCACTTCCGGGCGTTTCGCGAAACCTCACCGGGCCACGAAGTCGTCTATGTGCCCTGCCACCGCAGCCACATCGACTACCTGCTGCTGAGCTACCTGCTGTACTACCGCGGCTTCGTGCCGCCACATATTGCGGCCGGGGTCAATCTCAACATGCCGCTGATCGGACCGTTGCTGCGCCGCGGCGGGGCATTTTTCCTGCGCCGGTCGTTTCGCTCGCAGCCGTTGTATGCCGCGGTCTTCAATCAGTATGTGTCGCTGATCCTGAGCAAGGGTGTTTCGCTGGAGTATTTCATCGAGGGCACGCGTTCGCGCACCGGCCGCCTTCTGCCGCCGCGGGCCGGCATGCTCTCGATCACGGTGCGGGCCTTCCTGCGCGCCCAGAACCGGCCGGTCATGTTCCAGCCGGTCTACATCGGCTACGAGCAGCTGGCCGAGGGCAATTCCTATATTTCGGAACTGTCCGGGCAGCAGAAGAAACCCGAGTCCCTATCGGACTTCCGTAACCTCGTCAACATCCTGCGCAAGAACTACGGCGAGGTCACGGTCAGCTTCGGCGAGCCGGTCATGCTCAACGCGCTGCTCGATGACCATCAGCCCGACTGGCGACAGCAGACCTACTCACTCGACAGCAAGCCCCAATGGCTGCCGGGTCTGGTCGATGACCTGGCCCAGAAGATCATGGTCAATATCAACCGCAGCTCGCACGTCAACCCGGTCAACCTGCTGGCCATTGCCCTGCTTGCCGGGCGCAAGCACGCGCTTGATGAGAGCGATCTGCGTCGCCTCCTTGAACTGCTCAAGGCGCTGATCGGCAGCCAGGCTTATTCCGACCGGGTGACGCTGACCGATATGCCGGGCGATCAGATCATCGAGTATGGGCTGCAAATGGGTCTGGTCGAGCGCCACGTCCACCGGCTCGGCAGCATCATAAGGACCGACGCCACCACCGCCGTATTACTGACTTACTTCCGCAACAACAGCGCCCACCTGCTGGCCATGAACGCCTGGATTGCGTGCTGCTTTCTGAACATGCAGCGCATTCGCCGCAGTCGTCTCAAACAGTTGACCGCCACGGTGTACCCATTCCTGCGGCGGGAACTGTTTTTGCCCTGGGCAACCGCCGAGATCGGGGACGTGGTCGACCAGACGGCCGACCAGATGGTAGCGCTGGGTCTGCTGCGTCAGTCTCAGGACCGCCTGCAGCGTGCCCCCGGTGGCAGCAACGAGACCTACTACCTGCGCCTGCTGGCCAATACCATGGTCCAGACCTTCGAGCGCTATTTCATCACCGTGACCGTGCTGGCCAAGAACGGTTCGGGCTGCCTGACCCGCCAGCAGCTCGAGCAATTGTGCATCCTGTCGGCGCAGCGCATTTCGCTGTTGCACCAGTTCGAAGCCCCCGAGTTTTACGATCGCACACTGTTTAAGCAGTTCATTGAATCCTTGAGCGAGACTGGCATTCTCGGCCGCGACGATGACGGACGACTGGTGTTCGATCAGCGTCTGGAAGGATTCGCTCGCGATGCCCGGCTGATCCTCGACAAGGAAGTTCGCCACGCCATTATCCAGGTCACCCCGGACGCGCTGGAGGTTGAGCCCCAACAGGCCTGAGGCGGACGGCAGCGGCCCGGTTCAGGCATCCAGGTCCGGAATCAGCTTGCTTTCCCAATAATCAATCTGGTCACGCAAGCGCAACTTGCGTTTTTTCATTCGGCGCAGGCGCAACTGATCGGTTGAAGGCACCTTCGACAACTGGTCGATGGCATCGTCAAGATCGCGATGCTCCTGGCGAAGCAGCATCAACCGGGACTGGATGGAGGGTTCCTGGACAGCCAAGGCGCTTGCGCAATCCGATGATGGGTTGAATCCAAGTGTACTGGAATTGGTCGCTTGTCAACACGGCAAAAGAGGGTATCCTGTGGTGGCTCCAATCGGCCTGGAATCCTTGGAATGCCGCGTTTCGTTCTTGCTCCTCTGACGTTTTTTCTGCTTGGTCTGCTGGCCGGGTGCGGCTCCATCAACACACCGATCGAGATCCCGGCCGGGGAACAGGTGGAGGGCAGTCTGCGCTCGGTCAACGGTGCGCTGCGAATCGGATCGGAAGCTCGGGTGACCGGCAACCTGTCCAACGTCAATGGGCCGATTGAGGTCGGCCCCGGGGCCCTGGTCGGGTCAATCACCAATGTCAATGGATTGATCGAACTGCAGGCCGGCGCCGAAGCAGGACCCACCGAGTCGGTCAATGGCGCCGTGGCCCTTGCTCCTCAGACCGTCATCAGGGGCGGGATCAGCGCGGTCAATGGCAGCATCGAGATCGCCGAGGACAGCCGCGTCGAAGGTGATGTGCAGACCGTCAATGGGCGGGTCAGCCTGAAGCCGAACGTGGCGGTGCAAGGCAAGGTGGCCAACGTGCGTGGCCGGATCGAGTTGGACGGTGCCTCGGCCGGGGCGATCGAAACCACGGTCGGCTCGATCGATCTGACCGGCAGCACCGTGGTCACCGGCCTGCTCTGGGTCCGCGCCGCCCAGGATGGCGACAACCACGTACCACGGATCGTCATCGGACCCGGGGTCCGGGTCACCGGTCCACTGCGTTTTGATCGTGAAGTCGAACTGCTGGTCCACGACACTGCCGAGGTTGGCGAGATCATCGGTGCCGAGCCGCAATGTTTCAGTTGTGAGATTACCGACCTGTAGGACGGTCAACGTCCTCAATCCTGGCGAACGCCGTTGATCTTGACCCAACCGCCCCCGCCTGGCTGGTCTGGATCGGAATGGGTCATCGATACCGAACCACCCCCACCATGGAAATCATAGCGCCCGTGAAACACCAGCCGGTCACCAGGGGCTGTGTCGAGCCTTGCGGCCGCCCGTGTGTCTCGATGCAAGACGATGCTCAACGCATCGTTAATGCGAACCTGGATGCGTTGCTCCCCTCCGGTTGCCGCCAGTTCCCTGACGACGATGCCGTGCCCGCTGAGCCATACGCCCGTGCGGGCCTGAGCAAAGGCCTGTTCCAGGCGCTCGTTGGATGGGGCAGCATCACCACAGCCGACCAGGGCACTGACCAGCAAGACGCCCAGCCACGACCAGCCACCCAAGCTTGAGGGTCGGCGGTGCTTGAATCGGAACCCTGTCCAGCCACTGCAGCAGGTCTTCAGCACGGCAGGACAGCGTTTTCTGCTTATCGCTTGAGCTGTTTGCGGAAGCGTTCAAGGGCCGCCAGCTGGGCCATGGCCTGGGCCAGTTGGGCCTGGGCCTGGGCAACCTCCATGCCGGCAGAACGATCGGCAATGGCGCGCTCGGCTTCTTCCTTGGCCTTCAGCGCGGCGGCCTCGTCGAGATCACCGGCGCGCTGGGCGGTATCGGACAGAACCGTCACCACATGCGGCTGGATCTCGAGCAGACCGCCGGAGATGTAGTAAAACTCCTCGCCACCGTCGGGTTCCGGCAACAGCACGCGGACCTGACCCGGCCGCAACCGGGTCAGCAGCGGCGCATGGCGCGGCGTGATGCCGAGATCGCCTTCTTCGCCCGGCACGACCACCATGGCCGCGCTGCCGGAAAAGATTTCAGCCTCGGCGCTGACGATGTCGCAGTGGATGGTTGATGCCATGTCTTGATCCCAGTAAGCTGGCTCGGGGCGCCTCAGGCGGCCTTCTCGGTCATTTTGTCGCCCTTCTCGACTGCCTCGTCGATGGTCCCGACCATGTAGAACGCCTGCTCGGGCAGGTGGTCGTAGTCGCCATCGACAATGCCCTTGAAGCCGCGGATGGTTTCCTTGAGCGGCACGTACACTCCCGGTGAGCCGGTGAAGACTTCGGCGACGAAGAACGGCTGGGAGAAGAAGCGCTCGACCTTGCGCGCACGGGCCACGGTCTGCTTGTCCTCTTCGCTCAGCTCGTCCATGCCCAGGATCGCGATGATGTCCTTGAGCTCCTTGTAGCGCTGCAGGGTGCCCTGCACCTTGCGGGCGACATCGTAGTGCTCCTGGCCGACCACCAGCGGGTCAAGCTGGCGCGAGGTGGAATCGAGCGGATCGACGGCCGGGTAAATGCCCAGCTCGGCGATGTTGCGCGACAGCACCACGGTCGCATCAAGGTGGGCAAAGGTGGTCGCCGGTGACGGGTCGGTCAGGTCATCGGCCGGCACGTAGACGGCCTGGATCGAGGTGATCGAGCCGGTCTTGGTCGAGGTGATGCGCTCCTGAAGCGCGCCCATTTCCTCGGCCAGGGTCGGCTGGTAACCCACCGCCGAGGGCATGCGACCCAGCAGCGCGGAGACTTCCACCCCGGCCAGGGTGTAGCGGTAGATGTTGTCGATGAACATCAGCACGTCGCGCCCTTCATCGCGGAAGTACTCGGCAATGGTCAGGCCGGTCAGGGCCACGCGCAGGCGGTTGCCCGGCGGCTCGTTCATCTGGCCATAGACCAGGGCGACCTTGTCGAGGACGTCCGAGTCCTTCATCTCGTGGTAGAAGTCGTTGCCCTCGCGGGTACGCTCGCCAACGCCGGCGAACACCGAGTAACCCGAGTGCTCGATGGCGATGTTGCGGATGAGCTCCATCATGTTGACGGTCTTGCCCACGCCGGCGCCGCCGAACAGGCCGACCTTGCCGCCCTTGGCGAACGGGCAGATCAGGTCGATGACCTTGATGCCGGTCTCGAGCAGCTCGTTGCTGGCCGCCTGTTCCTCGAAGCTTGGCGCCTCGCGATGGATCGGCCAATGCGCATCGGCACCAATGTCACCCTTTTCATCGATGGGCTTGCCCATCACGTCCATGATCCGGCCAAGCGTTTTCTTGCCCACCGGCACGGTGATGGCCTGGCCGGTGCTGGTTACGCTGCCGTAGCGCTTGAGTCCGTCGGTCGTCCCCAGGGCAATGGTCCGGACGACCCCGTCTCCGAGCTGCTGCTGAACCTCCAGCGTAGTGCCGTCTTCGTCAATGGTCAGGGCTTCGTACACGTTGGGGACCTTGTCACGCGGAAACTCGACGTCAACCACGGCACCGATAATCTGAACAATCTTTCCGGAACTCATTGTGCGTTTCCCTTGTATGGGGTTTTTACTGAAAATCGAAACATTGGCTCAGGAGATCGCCGCGGCACCGCCCACGATCTCCGAAATTTCCTGGGTGATCGCCGCCTGCCGGGCCTTGTTGTAGACCAGCTTCAGATCGTCGATCAGGTTGGTCGCATTGTCCGAGGCGCTCTTCATGGCGACCATGCGCGCGGCATGCTCGCTGGCCAGATTCTCCAGCGTGGCATGGTAGACCACCGATTCGATGTAGCGGGTCAGGAAGTCGTCAAGCAGGGACTGCGGATCGGGCTCGTAGAGGTAGTCCCAGTATTTCTTGAGTTCTTCTTCCTCGGACTGCGGCAGCGGCAGCAACTGCTCCACCGTCACCTTCTGGCTCATGGTGTTGACGAAGCGGTTGTAGCAGAGATTCAGACGATCGACTCGCTCGTCGCGGAAATCGTCCAGCATGACCTTGATTACGCCGATCAGCTCTTCCAGCCGGGGCTTTTCGCCCAGGTCCTGGGTACTGGCCGAGATATCGACCTTCAGGCGCCGGAAAAACTGGGCGGCCTTGCGGCCGATGATGACCGTGGTCACCTCCACGCCCTGTTCCTGCCAGCCGCGGAATTCACCGAGAAGCTGGCGGAACATGTTGTTGTTCAGGCCGCCGCACAGACCCCGGTCGGTGGCAATCACGATGTAGCCGACCCGCCGAACCTCCTCGCGCTCCTGCATGAACGGATGCGGATCATCCAGGTTGGCATGGGCGAGGTGGCCGATGACCTGGCGCATCATGCGCGCATAGGGGCGCGCGGCCTGCATCATGTCCTGGGCCTTGCGGATCTTGCTGGCCGAGACCATTTCCAGCGCGCGGGTGACCTTGCGCGTGTTCTGGACGCTCTTGATCTTGCCAACGATTTCCTTGTCGCCGCTCATGATCGGCCTACCAGCTGCCGGTGGACTTGAAATCGTCCAGGGCGGCTTTCATCTCGGCAGCCAGGTCATCGTTCCAGTCGCCGGTCTGGTTGATCTTGTCAAGCAGCGGCTGGTGATTGTTTTCCATGAAGCTTTGCAGGGCTTTTTCGAAGTCCACCACCTTGCCCAGCGGCAGATCGTCGAGGTAACCCTCGTTGCCGGCAAACAGGCTGACGGCCATGGCCGCGACCGACATCGGCGAGTACTGGGCCTGCTTCATCAGCTCGGTCACGCGCTGCCCGCGCTCCAGCTGCTTGCGGGTCGCTTCGTCAAGGTCGGAGGCAAACTGCGAGAAGGCAGCCAGTTCGCGGTACTGGGCCAGGGCCAGGCGGACACCACCACCAAGCTTCTTGATGATCTTGGTCTGGGCCGCACCACCCACGCGCGAGACCGACAGGCCGGCGTTGATCGCCGGCCGGATACCGGCGTTGAACAGGTCGGTTTCCAGGAAGATCTGGCCGTCGGTGATCGAGATCACGTTGGTCGGGACAAAGGCCGAGACGTCGCCGGCCTGGGTTTCGATGATCGGCAGCGCGGTCAGCGAGCCGGTCTTGCCGGTGACCTGGCCATTGGTCTGCTTTTCAACATATTCGGCGTTGACCCGCGCGGCGCGCTCGAGCAGGCGCGAGTGGAGGTAGAAGACATCGCCAGGGAAGGCCTCGCGGCCCGGCGGACGGCGCAGCAACAGCGAGACCTGGCGGTAGGCGACGGCCTGCTTGGACAGGTCATCGTAGACGATCAGGGCATCTTCGCCGCGGTCGCGGAAATATTCGCCCATGGCGCAGCCGGCGTACGGGGCGATGTACTGGAGGGCAGCCGATTCAGCCGCATTGGCGGCGACCACGATGGTGTGCTCCATGGCGCCGTGCTCTTCGAGCTTGCGCACCAGGTTGGCCACCGATGAGGTCTTCTGACCGACGGCTACATAAATGCACTTGATGCCAGTGCCTTTCTGGTTGATGATCGCGTCGATCGCCACCGCGGTCTTGCCGGTCTGGCGGTCGCCGATGATCAGCTCGCGCTGGCCGCGACCGATCGGCACCATGGCATCAATGGCCTTCAGGCCGGTCTGGACCGGCTGGCTGACGCTTTCGCGGGTGATGACGCCGGGGGCGATTTTCTCGATCGGCTCGAAATGCTCGGTCTCGATCGGGCCGTTGCCATCGATCGGGTTGCCGAGCGCGTCAACCACCCGGCCGAGCAGCGCCTCGCCGACCGGCACCTGCAGGATGCGACCGGTACAGCGGACGGTGTCGCCTTCGGTGATGTGCTTGTATTCGCCCATGACCACGGCGCCGACCGAGTCGCGCTCGAGGTTGAGCGCAAGCCCGTAGGTATCGCCGGGAAACTCGATCATCTCACCCTGCATGACGTCGGCCAGGCCGTGCAGGCGGCAGATGCCGTCGGAGACGCTGACCACCATTCCCTCGGTGCGGGCTTCGGAGGACACTTCGAACTGCTCGACGCGCTTGCGGATCAGCTCGGAAATTTCAGTGGGGTTGAGGGTCTGTTGCATGCTTGCAATCCTTGGGTATCGATTCTTTTTTTAGGCCGCGACTTGCTGCGCGAGCCGCTTGAGTTGTCCACGCACACTTCCGTCGATGACCTCGTCACGGGCGCGGATCACCGCACCCCCGATCAGCGAGGCATCGACCTCGACCTCCAGGTCGATTTCGCGCCCGAACCGCTGGCGCAGTCGCTCGCTCAAATGCCGCGCCTGTTCGTCGCTCAGGGCATGCGCCGAAGTCACCCGGACCTCGATCCGGTCCTCGGCCTCGCGCCGCAAGGCCTCGAACTGGGCATACACATCCGGCAGCAGGGCAAGGCGTCGATACTGGCTCAAGGTTTCGAGGAAACGCTCGAAACGATCGTCCAGCGCATCGCCGGCAGCCGCCCGGAAGACATCGAGAACCTGCTCTCGCGTCAGACGGGGATTCTCCAGCAGCGCCGGCATCGGATCTTCCATCGCAACCTGAGCGGCTACCGCCAGGTTGTGTCCCCAGACCGCCACCGCGTCATGGTCACGGGCTGCCTGAAAGGCTGCCCGGGCATAGGGGCGGGCCAGGGTGGTTCGATTCAGCATGGCAGGCTCCGGTTACAGCTGCGCGGCAAGCTTGTCGAGCAGGTCACGATGCGCATCGGCGTCGATCTCCTTCTCGATGACTCGCCCGGCGCCGGCCACGGCCAGTTCGGCCAGCCGGTCACGCAGCGCTTCGCGTGCCTGGTTCGTCGCCAGACGGATTTCCGCCTCGGCTGCGGCAACCTGGCGATCGCGCTCGGCGACCGCCGACTGGCGAGCCTCCTCGACGATCTGCGTGCCACGCTGGCTGGCCTGTTCGATGATCTCGCCGGCCTTGCGACGGGCTTCGCGCAGGATGTCGTCAGCTTCGGCCTGGGCCCGGTCCAGGGCCTGCTCGGCCTCCTCGGAGTTGGCCAGACCTTCGGCGATCTTCTGCCGACGCTCTTCCATCGCCTGGGTCAGCGGGGGCCAGACAAAAGTCATCACGGCCCAGATGAACACCAGAAACGTCCCGGCCTGACCGATGATCGTCCAGATACTCGGTAGCATAAGAAGCGCCTTGAGTCGTTGGGGTTAAGAGAAGCTGAACCAGGCGATCAACCGCCGACGGCCTGCTGCACGGGGGTCAGCAAGGGGTTGGCGAACATCAGCAGGGCGGCAAACGCCACCGCGATGATCGACAGAGCGTCGAGCAGACCGGCGATGATGAACATGCGCACCTGGAGCATGCCGGCCAGTTCGGGCTGACGCGCCGCGCCATCGAGAAACTTGCCGCCGAGCAGGGCAAAACCGAAAGCGGTCCCCAGCGAGGTGGCAACGAAGATCATGCCGATGACGATGACGGTATTGGCCTGAATATCCGCGATCAGGCCGGCCAGTTCCATTTCCATTGTTGTCTCCTGAAATAGCTTGGTTGTAGGGCGAAAGGTCTAGTGTTTTTCATAGGCCAACGACAGGTACACAATCGTCAGCGTCATGAACAGGAATGCCTGCAGCGGCACCACGAGGATGTGGAAGATCGCCCAGGCACCGCCCGGGACGAATTGAATCCACCACGGCAGCAGGGCGATCAGAACGAAGATCAGTTCGGCGGCATACAGGTTGCCGAACAGTCGCATGGCCAGCGACACGGTCTTGGAAACCAGCTCGACCAGATTGAGCACCAGGTTCGGAATCCACAGCAGCGGGTTGGCGCCGAACGGATGGGTCAACAGTTCCTTGCCGTAGCCGGCCAGCCCCTTGCCCTTGACCCCGTAGATCAGGATCAGTCCGAGGACCGTGATCGACAGACCGAAAGTGGCATTGATGTCGGCCGAGGGCACGATACGGAAGTAACCGGCCAGACCGGATTGACAAACCGCGTAGGGCACCAGGTCGACCGGCACCAGGTCCATCAGGTTCCACAGCAGAACGACACAGAAGATCGTCAGCGCCAGAGGACCGACGAAATTGCGCGGCCCGTGGAAGCTTTCCTTGACTGAATTGTCGACGAAGTCGATCAGCAACTCGACAAAGTTCTGCACCCCGCCGGGTACCCCGGCCGACACCCGACGGGCGACCACGATCAGAAAGGTCAGCAGAAACAGGCCCAGCACCCAGGACACGATCATGGTGTCAAGATGGATCACCCATGGGTCCATCGTGTCTGAACCCTTGGGCAGACGCAGGTTGGTGATGTGATGGACGACGTAGGCATCCGCGGTGGGCATCTGGCAGGAGTAGGCCGCGGCTTCTTCAGCGCCTGGCATGGGTAGCGTGTCTGTTGCCATAAAGAATGAAACGGGTTCCGCTTTGTCAGTTCCTAGTTGTCTCGACCACTCAGGGTGCCAAGCTTTCGCATGGCCAGCCAGTTAGCCACCAGGGTGACGGAGTAGCCGACCAGGACCGGCAGGAAAAAACCGGCAAACCATTTTGCAACGACGATGAACAAGATCACCGCCAGCACGAACTTCAACGCCATGGCGCGGTAGAACACCCGCACCATGGCCCTGGCATCGCCGCCCGATGAGAGCACCACGCGCAGGCCGGTGATTCCCGTCAGCAGCAACCCGATGCATCCGCCGGCCATCGCCGCAATGGCCATCGGCAATCCACCGAAAAGCCCGAACGGCACTGCCGCCAGGACCGTCAATATTGCCTGACTGCGCAGCAGCCAGGCGATTGAGCGGGCCAGCACGGCCTCATCAACGTCCGGCAGTGCCATTCAAAATTCCCGTCCGGTCACAACCGGCCCGAAATCAAACTCAGGAGTTCTCCCGAAAATGGCCTCGGCAGCACGCGAATCACCATCCCCGAACTGCTGACTGCCAATCTTTTGAATTATAGCAGTCCGACCCGTCCATCGGCAAGAAATCGCGACCGACTCCGGTCCTGGCTGCCCGGTCATCTGCGCAGCCGCTCGAGCAGCCCGTCCAGTTCATCCAGGCTGGTATAGCGAATCGCGACCTGGCCCTTGCCGCTGGCCTGATGCCTGACGCTGACCGGCGCACACAGCGTCTCGCTGAGTTCCTGCTCGAGCCGCTCGATATCCGGGCTGCGGGCCGCACCGGCCGAACGCGAAGACGCCGGTCTCCCCTCGCGCATGCGCCGCACCAGCGCCTCGGTCTGGCGGACCGACAACTCCAGATTCACCACCTGGCCGGCCGCACGCACCTGGTCGACCCGGTCCAGGGTCAGCAGGGCGCGGGCATGGCCCATGTCCAGCCGGCGCTGATCGATGAGTTCACGCACTTCCGGCGCCAGCTCCAGCAGGCGCAGCAGGTTGGTCACCGCGGTTCGCGAGCGGCCGACGTTTTCCGCGGCCTGGGCATGGGTCAACTCGAATTCCTCGATCAGCCGTTTGAGCGCCGTGGCCTCTTCGAGCGGATTGAGGTTCTCGCGCTGGATATTTTCGATCAGCGCCAGAGCCAGGGTGGCTTCGTCGGGCACTTCGCGGATGATCGCCGGGATGTGGTCCTTGCCGGCCATGCGGCACGCCCGCCAGCGCCGCTCGCCGGCGATCAGCTCATACGAACCGGCCCGGGCCAGCGGTCGAACCACGACCGGCTGGACCAGGCCCTGGGCCCGGATCGACTCGGCCAGTTCCTCCAGCCGATCGGGATCCATCGCCGAGCGAGGCTGGTACCGGCCGGGCTGAATCGCATCCAGCGGCAGATCCTTCAGCAAAGAGCTGTCGGCGGCGGCCGATGCCGCGGCCGCATCGGCGCGCGACTTGCCCAGCAAGGCGCCCAGGTTGCGGCCCAGCGGCTTTTTCTTGCGCGGCGCATTCATCAGCGATTCTCTCCACAGCGGCGCAGGTACTCTCCGGCCAGACCCAGGTAGGCGATCGCGCCGCGCGATTCACGATCGTAGTGGATCACCGACTGGCCATAGCTGGGCGCCTCGGCAACCCGAACGTTGCGGGGCACGATGGTGGCAAACAGCTTGTCGCCGAAATGCTCCTGCAGCTGGCGCGAGACCGCACCGGACAGATTGTTGCGCACATCGAACATGGTCCGCACCAGGCCCTCGATCTCGAGGTCGGGATTGACCGAGTCCTGGACCTGCTCGATGGTGTTGAGCAGCGCGGTCAGGCCCTCCAGGGCGTAATACTCGCACTGCATCGGGATGAGGACGCCGTCGGCTGCGGTCAGCGCGTTGAGGGTCAGGACATTGAGCGCTGGCGGACAATCGATGATGATGTGGTGATAGCGCGCCTTGATCTCCTGCAGTTCGTGCTTGAGCACACCGGCACGATCCTCGAGTTCAAGCAGCGCGACTTCGGCGGCGGTCAGGTCCCCGTTGGCCGGGATCAGGTCGAACCTCATCGCCTCGACCCGGCGCACAAGATCGCCGGCCGGCCGTTCGCCGAGCAGCACTTCACACACGGTTGCTGCGTGCTCTTCGAGCTCGATCCCGCAGCCGGTGGTGCTGTTGCCCTGGGGATCCATGTCGATCAGCAGGACCCGCCGGTCGAGCTCGGCCAGGCCGGCGGCCAGATTGAGCGCCGTGGTGGTTTTGCCAACACCGCCTTTCTGGTTGGCGACCGCGACGATCCGGCAGGTTCTTTGCGTCATGTTTTTTGGACCGTTGCCAGGCACCGCCGCGCGCGCAGCCCCGGAATCTCCAGTTCGACCAGCGCCACATTGTACGGTGCCGGCACCGCTTGCCGTTCGCTTTCGGAAAGATCACCCTTCATCGCCAGCAGGGGCACACCTTCATCAAGCAGGGGCCCTGCCCAGGCCACCAGACGATCCAGCGGCGCCAGCGCCCGGGCCAGAATCGCATCGGGCAACACGCCGGGGCGGTAGTCTTCCAGCCGCCCCTGGACCGGTTCGATATTGGCCAGCTCCAGGATCCGCCTGACCTGGTTGAGAAAGCGGATTTTCTTGCCGTTGCTGTCAAGCAAAACGAAATGCCGGTCCGGGCAGACAATGGCCAGCGGCACACCGGGCAGGCCCGGCCCGGTGCCGGCATCGACGAATCTCCGGCCGTTGAGGAACGCCAGCAGCGCCAGGCTGTCGAGCAGGTGCCGTGCTACCATCTCGCCCGGCTCAGTCACCGCGGTCAGGTTGTAACTGCGATTCCAGCGGCGCATCAGGTCCAGATAGCGCAGCAGTTGATTCTGCTGGTCCGCAGTGGCGCTGCTACCAAGGCCGGCCAGACCTGCGCTCAACTGTGGCCGGCACTGCTCCAGCGCTGCAGACGGGGCTGGTTTTGTTTCCACCATCGAAGACAGGCATCCGGTCGATGCGAAAGCTGATCATTATAGGGTCGCTGCTGGCCCTTGCCGCCTGGCTGGTGCTGATGCCAGTGCTGGTCGGCCTGTACCTGCGCGATGCCGTACCGGGATGGCTGGCTGAGTGGTCACCGGACGCACCGGCTGAGTTTCAGCCCGGCTGGTTCCGCTCCAAACTCGACCTGGAACCGGAAACCGGGCTGGATGTTGCCCTGAGGGCGCGCCACTTCCCGCCGCTCAAGCCCGGCTGGCTGACCGTTGCAGGCTCGCTGGATTCACCGCTGACCCCGGCCGGGGCGAACGTCCAGGGCCATCTCGGCCTGACTGGCAGCTGGCACCTGAGCGCCCGGGCCGAAACCTTCAGATGGCGTGAACAAGGCGGCGTGGCAGCCCAGGCGCTGTCGCTCAACCTGGCCCAGGTTGCCGGGCAGCCGCTCAGCCTGGTCGTCAACGCCGAGCAGCTCGACCTGCCCGGACAGTCGCCACCACTGCTTGATCTGCGCGTGCGCGGCTTGCGCCGGGAGGCCGGCGACGATCGCATCCGCCTGGGCCTGGATGTCCAGTTGCGCGATCCAGCGCTGGGCAGGGCAGCGCTCATCCTCCAGGCCGGCCCGGTTGAGCCTGACCACATCGAAGAACTGATCCAGGGCGTGGCGCAGCTGGCTGAAAGCAGCCCGGGCTCGCTCGCCGAAAGTCTGGCCATGGTGACGCTGGCCAGCGCCTGGCAACAGATGGCCGCCGGCGGGCTGGTGCTTGAACTCGAACGGCTCGAACTTGGCGATCAGACCCGCTTTGATGGTCGCTGGGTCGCCGCCGAACCAGGGCCGGTGTTTTCCGGCAGCGGCGAGATCGCAGCGCTGGGCGGGTGGCTGCAACGACTGATCGTCGTGGGCCCAGGAAACCGGCCTGAAGCCCGGATCGATCCGGTCGAGCTGCTATCCGGCCTGGGCGAGGTGACGGTCACCGATGGCCGCTTCCGGTTCAACTCGACGGCGACCCTTGGTCCGCCGCCGGCCCAACCGCATCCAGCTCCCGCGCCAGCGCCGTGATCTCGGCATGGCGCAGGCAGGCAACCTGACGACCATCGTCGAGCGTCTCCAGCGGCGGGACCCGGTTGGCACACTCATCCACCGCGAAGGGACACCGGGTCCGGAACACGCAACCGGTCGGTGGATCCAGCGGCGATGGCATGTCGCCCTTGAGCGCTCGCCGGGCACGGGCGCGTTCGGCCACGGGATCCGGGATAGGTACCGATTCGATCAGAGCGCGGGTGTAGGGATGGCGCGGCTCGAGGTAGATCCGGTCGCGATCGGCCACCTCCATGACCCGACCCAGGTACATCACCAAGACCCGGTCGGAGACGTGGCGCACGACCGACAGGTCATGGGCAATGAAGATCAGCGACAGCTGCAGTTTTTTTTGCAGGTCCTTGAGCAGGTTGACGATCTGGGCCTGGATCGAGACATCGAGCGCGCTGACCGGCTCGTCGCAGACCACCATGCGCGGATTGACCACCAGGGCGCGGGCGATACCGATACGCTGACACTGCCCGCCAGAGAACTCGTGCGGGTAGCGGTTGACCTGCTCCGGCGACAGACCGACCAGCTTCATCATGCCAGCCACCCGCTCGCGCACCTGGAGACGGCTCATCGAGGGGTAGAACACCCGCAGCGGTTCGGCGACGATTTCACCCACAGTCATGCGCGGGTCGAGCGAGCCTGAGGGATCCTGGAAGATCAGCTGGATTTCGCGCCGCTTCAACCGCATGGCCTCTTCGCTCAAGCCGACCAGGTCCTCGCCCAGCCAGACCACCGATCCGGCCTGGGGGCGGACCAGGCCGAGAATGGCCCGGGCCAGGGTGGACTTGCCGCAGCCCGACTCGCCGACGATCCCCAGGGTTTCGGCCGGGTAGAGATCGAAGCTGACGTTGTCGACCGCCCGCAGGGTCTGGATGTCGTGGCGGAAGAAACGACCTTGATCGACCTGGAAATGGACCGCCAGATCACGCACCTTGAGCACCGGGGCGCGCGTGCTCACGGGCTGTCCTTGCCCGACGGCAGGCGCTCGAGATGGCAGCGCCTGGCCCGGTCATCACCGATGGCTGCCAGGACCGGGCGCTCGCGGCACTTCTCCCAGGCATACAGGCAGCGATCGGAAAAAGGACAGCCCTCGGGCAGGGTCAGCAGGCTGGGCGGATTGCCCGGAATGGCGTTGAGAATGCCGGAACGGGGCTGATCCAGCCGCGGCACCGAATTGAGCAGGCCCTCGGTGTAGGGATGGCGCGGATCGGCAAACAGCTCATGGACTGGTGCGACCTCCATCTCCTGGCCGGCATACAGCACCAGGACCCGATCGGCCAGGCCGGCGACCACACCCAGATCATGGGTAATGAGCAGGATCGCGGTCGATGATTTGTCCGACAGCTCACCCATCAGGCTGTTGATCTGCGACTGCACGGTGACGTCCAGGGCGGTGGTCGGCTCATCGGCGATCAGCAGGTCGGGCTGGCACAACAGGCCCATGGCGATCATGATGCGCTGGCACATGCCACCCGACAGTTCGTGCGGGTACTGGCGCATGCGCTGTTCGGCATCGCTCAGACGAACCAGGCGCAGCATTTCCACTGCCCGGCTGCGGGCCTCGCGCCGACGCAGATTGCGATGATGGGTCAGCACCTCGACCAGCTGGTCACCGATGGTCATATACGGATTGAGCGAGCTGACCGGATCCTGGAAGATCATCGAGATCTTCGAGCCGCGCAGGCGGCTGAGCTCGGCCGGCGACGTGCCCAAAAGCTCCTGGCCGCGGAATTTCACCGATCCGCTGGCCCGGCCATTGTCGGCCAGAAGACCCATGATCGCCAACGCGGTCTGGGTCTTGCCCGAGCCGGACTCGCCAACCAGGCCCAGGGTCTCGCCAGGCTCGAGATCGAAGCTGATGCCGTTGACCGCATGGACCACCCCGTCCGGGGTCTCGAAACTGACCGTCAGGTCTCTGACTTCCAGCAGGGCCATGGCTAGAACCGGTCCTTCGGGTCGAGCGCATCGCGCAGGCCATCGCCGAGGAAATTGAAGGCAAACAGGGTGGCGGCCAGAAAACAGGCGGGAAACAGCAATGACCAGGGCGCGGTTTCCAGCTCCTGGGCCCCCTCGTTGACCAGCGCGCCCCACGATGTCAGCGGCTCCTGGACACCCAGCCCCAGAAAGCTCAGAAAACTCTCGACCATGATGACCTGTGGAATGGTCAGGGTGACATAGACGATCACCACGCCAAGCAGGTTGGGAATGATATGGCGCCGGATGATATGGAACTCGGTCGCGCCGCAGGCCCTTGCGGCCTCGACGAAGTCCTTGTTCTTCAGGCTCAGGGTCTGGCCCCTGACGATGCGGGCCATATCCAGCCAGTTGATCGCCCCGATCGCAACGAAGATCAGGAAGATGTTGCGACCAAAGACGACCATCAGCACGATCACGAAAAACATGAACGGCATGGCATAGATACCGTCCACAAAGCGCATCATCAGGTTGTCGACCCGGCCACCGAAGTAGCCGGCCACGGCCCCGTACGAAATACCGATGACCAGCGAGACCAGGGTAGCCACAAGGCCGACCAGCAGCGAGATCCGTCCCCCGATCATGGTCCGCACGAACAGGTCACGGCCGAGCGCATCGGTACCAAACAAATGGCCGGTCTCCAGCGAGGGTGGCGTTGAGTAATGATCCCAGTCCGGGATCTCGTGATCCCAGTCGCTGAGCATCGGCCCGATGATCACCATCACCATCATCAGGCCCAGCACAATCAACGCGGTCACCGCCGCCTTGTTCTTGAGCAGGCGGTGCCAGGCATCGATGTAGAGCGAACGACCGCGGACGGTGCGGGTGTCCAGCGCCTGGTCGAATGCATCGCGAGTGGTCTCGTTCACTGCCGTCAGACCTCCTGCTCGTCGTAGCGGATGCGTGGATCCAGCCAGGCGTAGATCAGGTCAACCAGGAAATTGAACAGAATGATCAGCACGCCGTACAGGATGACCACGCCCATGACCAGGGTGTAGTCGCGGTTGAGCGCCCCCTGGACAAAATACGACCCGATGCCGGGAATGGTGAAGATCCGCTCGACCACCACCGAGCCGGTCAGAATCGCTGCCGCGGCAGGGCCGAGGTAGGAAATGACTGGCAGCAGGGCGGGTTTGAGCGCATGCTGGAAAAGAATGGTCTTTTCCGGCATGCCCTTGGCTCGTGCGGTGCGGATGAAGCTAGAGCGCAGCACTTCGATCATCGCCCCGCGCGTGATGCGGGCGATATAGGCAATCATCGGCAGGGCCAGGGTCACCACCGGCAAGACCATGCGCGACGGCGTGAACGCCCAGCCGCCGGCCGGCAACCAGCCAAGCGTGATGGCAAACAGCAGGATCAGCAGCGGGGCCATGACAAAGTTGGGGATGGAAATGCCGACCATGGCAATGCTCATCACCGAGTAATCCGCCGCCCGGTTCTGGCGCAGGGCCGCCCAGGCGCCGATCGGAACCCCGATGGCCAGTGCCAGCAACAGCGCCAGGGCACCGAGGGTGAACGACACTGGCGCGCCTTGAATGATCAGGTCGTTGACCGTCCAGTCCAGGTAGTGAAAAGACGGCCCCAGGTCCAGCCGCGCGATCTGCCACAGATACCTCAGGTATTGCAGCGGCAGCGCCTCGTCAAGATGGTACTTGGCTTCCAGATTGGCCTCGATCTCCGGCGGCAGGGCGCGTTCGGAATCGAACGGTCCGCCCGGTGCAATCCGGATCAGGAAAAACGCGAAGGTGATCAGCAAAAACAGGGTCGGCACCGCCGAAAACAGGCGCTTGAGCGAATACTTCAGCATGACCCTTGCCCGCCCGGCAGCTTGCTCATCATGGCCCTGCCCGCCCGCCTGTCTCGCGCTCGCGCAAAAGATACATGTGGCGGCTTGGGTGAATGTCCATGATGTTGTCCTCCCAGCCCGCCAGACGCGGGTCGACCAGGCGCTTGGAGACATAGACATACACCGGCAGCACCACCTGGTCTTCAAGCAGGATGCGTTCAGCCTCGGCCATCAGGTTGCGCCGGCGCGAGGGAATCCGTTCGCCGGCGATCTGCTCGAGCAAGCGATCAAAACCCGGGTTGTCGTAGCCGGCATCATTGCGACCGTGACCGCTGTGAAACAGCTCCAGGAAGGTAAACGCGTCCTGGTAGTCACCGATCCAGCCGGCCCGGAACACCTCGGTGACCCGGCGCTGGGCCCGGTTTTGCAGAAACACCCGGAACTCCTCGTTGATCAGGCGGGTGCGCACCCCCAGCACCTCCTTCCACATGGCGGCCATGGCCACGGCGATCTTGCGATGGTTTTCCGAGGTGTTGTAGCGCAACTCAACGACCAGCGGCTCGGCATCGGAATAGCCGGCCTGACGATACAGGCGCAGCGCCTCGGCCTCACGTTCCTGCTGGGTCCAGTCAGCATGCTCGGGTCTTGGTGACTGGTAGTCAGGCAGGCCCGGCGGGACCAGGTGAAAAGTCGGAATCTCGCCGAACCGGGTGACCCGCTCGGTCAGGATCTGGCGATCAATCGCCAGATTCAGGGCTTGGCGCAAAGGCAGGTTGTCACGAAATGGTGGCCGGGCGAGGTTGAACGAGAAAAAATAGGTACCGAACCAGGGCGCCACCACCAGTGCTTCGGCCATGTTGCGTTCCAGCCAGCGGAACTGGCTGTTGGGTACCTGGTAGGTCCAGTGCAGGTCGCCGGCCCGGAAACGATTGAACTCGGTGTTCTCATCCTCGAACGGGTACAGCACGACCCGCTCGATGATGACGCTGTCGGCAGCCCGGAAATGCGGATTCTTCTCCAATTCGATCCGCGAGCGGACCTGCCAGTCGGCCAGTCGGTAGGCCCCGTTCGAGACCAGGTTGCCGGGCCGAACGTGGGCGCTGCCGTGGGTCTCGAAGCTGGGGCGATGGACCGGAAACGTGGTTGGATGGGTCAGCAGGCCGAGAAAGTAGGAGGTCGGGTCATTGAGGCGGACCTGGAAAGTGGTCGGACTGAGGGCGCTCACGCCCAGCTCCTCGGCCGGCAGGCGGCCGGCAAAGATGGCCTCGGCGTTGGCCACCGGGGCAAGCATGCGGCCATACGCGGTCCCGGACGCGGGATCAACCACCCGTCGCCACGACCAGACGAAATCCTCGGCCGTGACCGGCTCGCCGTTGCTCCAGCGACCGTCGGGGTCCAGGTAAAAGGTATAGACCAGGCCATCGCGACTGATGTCCCAGTGGGCGGCCGCACCGGCGACGATGCGCCCGTCCGGCGCGGTCGTGGTCAGGCCTTCGAACAAATCACGCAGGATATTGGCGCTGGGAACGCCCTCGGCCAGGTGCGGATCCAGCGTTTGCGGCTCCTCGCCGTTGCCGCGATAGAGCACCTGGCGATCGGCCAGCACCTCCGGCAGCGGCCGGCCCTGCTCGTCGAGCACCCGCTCGACCGGCTGCGGCAGACGAGGAGGCGCCGGCGTCCTGTCCTCTGCCGGATCGCCACCACAGGCCACCAGCAACAGCGCGATCAGGCTGGGCAGAAACCTCATTGCAGCGATAGCCAGCGCGATAGGTGGATGTCCATGGCATTGTCCTTGAAACCGCCCACCTCGGGTTTGACCAGGTGGCGAGAGACATAGTAGTACAGCGGAATGACCACTGCCTGATCGAGCAGCCGATCTTCGGCCCGCCGCAGCCACTGCAGGCGGGCAGCACCACTGCTGCGGCCGGCCCGGTCCATGTCGTCATCGAAGCCCGGGTCGGAGAAGAAGGCATAGTTGAGCGGACTGCCGGTCTGGAACAACTGGAGGAAATTGCCCGCATCCCGCCAGTCGGCAATCCAGCCGCCGCGCACGATTTCGGTGATCCGGCCGTGGCGGCGGTTGGCCACGAAGACCTTCCATTCCTCGTTGACCAGCCGGGTCTCCACGCCCAGGTGCTGCTTCCACATCGCGGCAATGGCGACCGCCAGCCGGCGGTGGGTCAGCGAGGTATTGAAGCGCAGCTCGGTCCGCAACGGCCGGCGCTCATCAAAGCCGGCCCGGCGATACAGCTCGCGCGCCTCGGCGATGCGCGTCTCAAGGGACTGTGATGGGCCAGCGGCCGCTTCTTCCCAGCCGGGCATGCCCGGCGGGATCAGGCCCCAGGCCGGCAACTCGCCGGCACCGAGAACGCGCTCGGTCAGCAACCGGCGGTCGATCACCAGACTGAGCGCCCGCCGCAGGTCGGGCGCATCGGCAAACGGCGCTCGAGCGACATTGAAGGCCAGAAAGAAGGTGCCCAGGTAGGGGGCAATTCTCAACTCGTCGCCGAACTGCTCGCGCATCCACGCCAACCGCCCGGGCGGGATGGTTTCGGTGATGTGCAACTGGCCGGCCCGATAGCGCGCCAGCTCCACCGAAGGTTCCTCGATGACGTGCCAGACGACTTCGTCAAGCGCCACTGCGTCAGCGCGGCGAAAGCGCGGGTTGGCGCGCAGGCGGATGCGCGCACCCGGGATGCGCTCGACCAGCACGAAGGGGCCGCTGTAGCGGCCTGAATCCTGCCCCGGCCAGGGGTAGGTCAGGGGATGGGTCAGCAGCTCGGCAAACCAGGGGGTGGGCCGGTCCAGTTCGACCACCAGCCGATCCGGTCCGTCGCTGCGGATTCCCAGGGTATCGACCTTGGCCAGGCCCTGGCGGACGGCGCTCGCCCCGGCCACCGGGTCGAGCAGGCCGGCCATCGGTGCCGCAGTTTCCGGCCGCAGCGCGCGCTGCCAGCCGGCCACGAAGTCATCGGCCGTGATTGCCGAACCATCGGACCAGCGCGCCGCCGGATCGATCTCGAAGGTCCAGCTCCGCCCATCATCGCTGGTTGTCCAGGACCGGGCCACGCCAGCAATCAACCGGCCGTCGGCATCCAGCGTGATCAGCCCCTCGTGGAGGTCGCGCAGGACATTGAGCGCGGCCAGGCTTTGGGCCAGGTGAAGATCCAGTGCGTCGGGCTCCGGACCCAGCCCACGGTGCAGGGTGGCCGCCTGGCCAGACACCAGCCAACCAGCGAGCAAGACGATCAGGGTCGGAACACGGAGGACATTGAACATGCAAGCGAGACCGGAAACGACGATAATTGCCGCTCCATTCTAGCCGCGGGCCCTGCCGTGAACCCAGAAGATGTTCTGACCCGACCGCAGCAACTGGCCGATTGGCTGGCCTCCGGCGCGCGGCCAAAATCCGAGTGGCGCATCGGCACCGAGCATGAGAAGTTCGGTTTCCTGACCGACACCCTCGAGCCGCTGAAGTACGAGGGACCGGCCGGGGTGCGGGCGATGCTCGAAGGCCTGTCCCATCGTTTCGACTGGGAAATCGTCAACGAGGATGGCCTGCCGATTGCCCTGAAAAAACCCGATGGCTGCTCGATCACGCTCGAGCCCGGCGGCCAGCTGGAGTTGTCCGGCGCCCTGCTCGACAACCTGCACGAAACCTGCAGCGAGGTCAACAGCCACCTGGCCGAAGTCCGCGCCGTGGCCGAACCGCTGGGCATCGGCTTCATCGGCCTGGGCTTCCATCCGACCGCCACGCGCGCGGACATCGAGTGGATGCCCAAGGCGCGCTACGTGATCATGCGCAACTACATGCCGAAAGTCGGCACGATGGGCATCGACATGATGAAGCGCACCTGCACGGTTCAGGTCAACCTGGATTTTTCCAGCGAAGCCGACATGGTCGACAAATTCCGCGCCTCGCTGGCCATGCAGCCCATTGCCACCGCCCTGTTTGCCAACTCGCCCTTCGTTGAAGGCCGGCCCAGCGGCTACCTGAGCCAGCGCAGCCAGGTCTGGACCGACACCGATCCGGACCGGACCGGCATGCTGCCATGGGTGTTCGAGTCCGGCATGGGCTTCGAGCGCTATGTCGACTGGATGCTCGATGTCCCCATGTATTTTGTCCGCCGCAACGGCCGTTACATTGACCTCGCCGGCCACTCTTTCCGTGATTTCCTGGCAGGCCGGCTGGCCGGCTTCGAGGGCCAGTATCCGACCCTGGCCGACTGGGAAGACCACCTGACCACCGCCTTCCCCGAGGTCCGCCTGAAGCGGTTTCTGGAAATGCGCGGGGCCGATGGCGGGCCGTGGCGCCGCCTGTGCGCGCTGCCCGCCTTCTGGGTCGGGCTGCTCTACGATGCCGACAACCTTGCCGCCTGCCTGGAAATGTCGCGCAACTGGAGCCTGGAGCAGCGCCAGCAGTTGCGCGAGGACGTGGCCCGGATCGGCCTGAAGGCCCGGATCGGCAAACGCAGCGTGCGCGATGTCGCGCGTGAACTGCTCAGCCTGGCCCGTGGCGGTCTGGCCCGGCGCCAGCGCTTCAACGGCGCCGGCGACCATGAGGGCGGTTTCCTGAACGCGCTTGAGGATGTGGTCGATCGCGGAACGACCCCGGCCGAGGTCAAGCTGGCCGCCTACGAGACCCGCTGGCAAGGCGATGTGCGCCGGATCTTTCGCGAATTCGCCTACTGAAAACCCGCCCCGGCCATCCGGCCGGACACTTTGTCAGCCCTGCAGCACCAGCGCCTTGTCAACCATCTGCAGCAAGTCGGCAAGACGTTGCCGTACTCGCTGCGCGGCATGTTCATCGGGTGCTTCCACGCGCACCCACAGGCTTGTGCCATCCTCATCGATGCCCAGGCCGGCCCAGGCTTCGCCCAGCAGCAGCGAGACGCCTTGGTCATCAATGACCAGATCCGCGCCGCGGGCGGTACGGACAGCCTCAAGCAGCGCTTCCGGGCGCTGGCCCGGTACGGCCAACCGGCCCAGAGGCATTGCCGTCAGCGGCGGAAGTTCATCGAAGATCTCGCTGACTTCGCGGGTATCGGCAGCAAGGATTTCGAGCAGGCGGCAGGCGCCCAATAACGCATCCTGATGGACCACCCAGTCTGCCGGCAAAAAGACATGACCTTCAGCAGTCCCGCCCAGCCCGGCGCCGGAAGCGATCAGTGTCGCCTCGACCGCGCTCGCGCCGGCGCCGGTGCGTACGGCCTGCCCACCCAGCGCCTCGATCCATTGCCCAACCCGCGGGGAACAACAGGCATCGTGAACCACGGCACTGCCCGGCCGGCGGGTCAGGAAATCGCGAATCAGCAGCATCAGCAGACGGTCGGGCCACAGAATGGTCCCGTCGCCGGCGACCACGTTCAGTCGTTCGCCATCACCGTCGAAGGCCAACCCCAGGTCGGCGTGGAAACTGCGCACACACAGGCGCAGGTCGTTGAGGGTCTCGGGCTGACCGGGGTCGGGCAGGTGGTTGGGAAACTCGCCATCCACATCGGCATACAGCGGGATGACCTCGGCACCGATCGCCTCAAGTAACGCAGGCACCACCAGGCCACAGACCCCGTTGGCGCAGTCGACCACCACCTTCAGCGGACGCTCCAGCTGGATCATCGCGGCCACCTTTTCGATATAGCGTCCGGCGATACCGGTCTCATGGCTCAGTTCCCCGGGGGCGGTGGTGCCGCCACCATCGGCGACAGCACGCATGTGGTCGCGGATCGCCCGGCCATCGATCGTCGCACCGTCCAGCATGACCCGAATCCCGTTCCAGTCTGGCGGCTGGAGCGAGCCACCCACCATCACGCCCGAGCGGTCGGCCAGTTCAAGGGCGACAAAGCGCATCAGCGGCGCCGGCAAGGCGCCCAGCTGCAAAACATCGATTCCGGCCGTGCGCAGGCCCTGGACAACGCCTTCAAGCAATATCGGGCCGTGCCGGCGCCCGTCCCGGGCCACAGCCAGACGCGTCAGACCACGCTCGACGGCCATGGAGCCGACCGCCTGTCCCAGCAAAGTGGCATAGCGAACATCCAGGCCCTCGTCTACCTGGCCCAGTACACCCTGGCGCAAGAAGGCCACCGGCTCGGGTTCCGGCTCGGGTTCCGGCTCGGGTTCCGGCTCGGGTTCCGGCTCGGG
>JBKHEF010000016.1:0-55989 GCA_046540955.1 Wenzhouxiangella sp. | reverse complement strand
TGTATCGCGAAACCGAAGACAGTGTCCAACGGCGCGAGACAGCGCGCGCCGAGCGTCAGCATGCCGGTGACCGCGGTCAGCGACCCGATAAGCACCAGCGCCGGGCCCTGCGTCGCTTCCAGCGCGGTGAATGAGCCGGTCGGGTCCAGTGCGAGGGTTTTTCAGCAAGCAGCCTGCTGCTGGAGGGCTTCGAGTTCTTCCCAGCGCGCGTAGGCGAGGTCAAGCCTTTGCTGGAGCTGGCTGATCTCGGTGGCCATGCGACTGGCCGCAGCCGGGTCGGAGGCGTGCAGCGCAGGGTCGTTGATCTGCTCGGCCAGCCGGCTCATGTCCGCTTCCAATCGCTCGACCTTTTCCGGCAGATCGGCCAGTTCCCGGGCGAGCTTGTAGCTGAGCTTGGTGCCGGCAGATCGAGCTTTGCCGGTCGGGGCGGGCAAGGGTGCCGTCGATGATGATGACTCCGACTCGCACGCCTGCGGAGTCGGGCGCTGTCGCAACCAGTCGCTGTAGCCGCCGACGTATTCGCCGATGCGCCCGTTGCCTTCCAGGGCCAGCGTGCTGGTGATCACCCGGTCGAGAAAATCACGGTCGTGGCTGACCAGCAACAGCGTGCCGGGGTAGGCGGCCAGGCGTTCTTCGAGAAGCTCCAGCGTTTCGGTATCCAGATCGTTGGTCGGTTCGTCCATGACCAGCAGGTTGGACGGGCGGGCGAACAGCCGGGCCAGCAGCAGACGGTTGCGCTCGCCGCCTGACAGGCGCGAAATCGGGGCGCGCGCCCGCTCCGGGGTAAACAGGAAGTCCTGAAGGTAGCCGATGATGTGGCGGGCCTTGCCGTTGATCTCGACGAAATCACGGCCTTCGGCGACGTTGTCGGCTGCGCTCCAGTCATCGCGAAGAACCGCTCGCTGCTGGTCGAAATAGGCGATCTCCAGTCCCGTGCCCAGGGTGACCGTGCCGCGGTCCGGCGTGATGCGGCCCAGCAGCAGCCCGATCAGGGTGGATTTGCCGCTGCCGTTGGGCCCGATCAGGCCGACCCGGTCACCGCGCAGGATAGTGGTGGAAAAGTCCCGTGCGATGGTCTGTTCGCCCCAGGCAAACTGCAGATCTTCAACCCGGATGACCTTCTTGCCCGAGGGGGCGGCCAGCCCGGTCTCCAGGGTGACGGTGCCGGTACGTTCGCGCCGCTGGGCGCGTTCCCTGCGCATCCGTTCCAGTGCCCGCACCCGCCCCTCGTTGCGCGTGCGCCGGGCCTTGATGCCCTGGCGGATCCAGGTTTCTTCCTCCGACAGCCGTCGATCAAAGTGCTGATGCTCCAGTTCTTCGGCGTGGGCCCGCTCGGCCGAACGGCGCAGATAGTTGTCCCAGTCGCCGGGCCACGAGGTCAGCCGGCCACGATCAATTTCGATGATCCGGGTGGCCAGGTTTTTCAGAAAGCGACGGTCGTGGGTGACGAAGACGAGTGCAGTGTCGAGCTGCAGCAGCAGGTTCTCCAGCCATTCGATGGCCTCGATGTCGAGATGGTTGGTCGGTTCGTCGAGCAGCAGCAGGTCGGGTTCGACAACCAGGGCCTGGCCGAGCAGTACCCGGCGCTTCATGCCGCCGGACAGCTGATCAAAAGGCTGGTTGCCATCCATTCCGAGCTGGCCCAGCACGCGTTCGACCCGGCTATCCAGGTCCCAGCCGCCGACGGCCTCGATTTTTGACTGCAGGTCGGCCAGGCGCCGCGCATCGTATTCGCCCTGGCTGGCGTGGTGGTAGTCGACCAGGATCTGGCCCAGCTCGCCAAGCCCCGCCGCGACCTGGTCGAAGACCGTCCCGTCGGCCCCGGAGGGCACTTCCTGCTGCAAGCGGGCAGTGCGCAGGCCGGGCGAGTGTTCGATGCGTCCGCCATCGGGCTGCAGATCACCGGCGATCAGGCGCAGCAGGGTGGACTTGCCGGCGCCGTTGCGCCCGACCAGCGCGATACGCTCGCCGGGTTCGATCTCAAGGTCGACGCCGTCGAGCAGCAGCGGCCCGCCGATGCTGAACTCGACGCCTTTGAGAGAAATCAGCGCCATGCCTGGACAAAGCCTCGGGGATCAGGAAAAGTTCGATGGTAGCCGAGTCAGCGTCGGCCGAGGGTCTGGTGGGGTGACCTCAGCGAATTTTATCGGTATGCTTCGATCCGGTTCCGCTGAATCCGGCATGCCGGACTGGAGGCTGCTTGAACGACCGATCCGGTGAGGCCAGAGGCAATCGCTACCACAGCGATTTTTTCGATGAATTGATCGGTCCCCGGGGTGGCCCCCGGCCAGCTGCGCGCAAACTCTGGAAATACCTTCGCGGTCTGGACCGGAACGAATTGATCGAGCGCCGCGATGCCTGCGAGGTCGCCGCGCTGGTCGCCGGAATCAGCTTTCGCGTCTATCACGACGAGGCCAGCGCCGATCGGGCCATGCCCTTTGACCTTATCCCGCGCATCATCGCCCTGCCCGAATGGGAGCGCACCCAGGCTGGCCTCGAGCAGCGCGTTACCGCGCTCAACCTGTTCATCGATGATCTTTACGGCGACCAGAAGATCGTCGACGACCGGGTGTTCCCGGCTGAAGTCCTGGCCGGCTCGGCCAACTTCCGCCCGCAGTGCCGGGGGATTCGGCCTCGCTACGGGGTCTGGGCGCACATCTGCGGCAGCGACCTGGTGCGCGACGCCGACGGCACGCTCTACGTGCTCGAAGACAACCTGCGCGTGCCTTCGGGCGTGTCCTACATGCTCGAAAACCGCCAGGTCATGAAAAAGGTCTTTCCCGAGCTGTTCGAGGATATCGATATTCAGCCGGTCGACGACTACCCGGCCCGACTGTTCGATACCCTGGCCAGCCTGTCGCCGCGGCCGGCCGATTACCCGACCGTGGTGGTGTTGACCCCGGGGATGTTCAACTCCGCTTACTTCGAGCATGCCTGGCTGGCCCAGCAGATGGGCGTGGAACTGGTCGAAGGTCGCGACCTGGTCGTCGGCGACGACGATGCGGTCTATATGCGCACCATTCACGGACTTGAACAGGTCGACGTGATCTATCGTCGGATCGATGATGCCTTTCTTGATCCGGACGTCTTTCGCGCCGACTCGCTGCTTGGCGTGCCCGGCCTGATGCGGGCCTGGCGAGCCGGCAAGGTCGGCCTGGCCAATGCCCCCGGTGCCGGCGTGGCTGACGACAAGGTGGTTTATTCCTACGTCCCCGAAATCATCCGCTATTACCTGGACCAGGAACCGCTGATTCCGAACGTGCCAACCTGGCGCTGCAGCATCCGTTCCGAACTCAAGCATGTCCTGGCCAATATCGATCAGCTGGTGGTCAAACCGGCCAACGAATCGGGCGGTTACGGGATGCTGATCGGGCCGCATGCCAGCCGCCGCGAGCGTGATCGGTTCAAGCGCCTGATCAAGGCCGACCCGCGCAACTACATTGCCCAGCCGACCCTGGCAATTTCCACCTGCCCGACCCTGTCCGGCGCCCAGATCGTGCCGCGGCATGTCGATCTGCGGCCGTTCATCCTGTCCGGCGACCAACGCTACGTGACCACCGGTGGCCTGACCCGGGTGGCCATGCAGGCCGGATCGCTGGTGGTCAATTCCTCCCAGGGCGGCGGCAGCAAGGACACCTGGATTGTTGATATCGACGGCGGGGGTGGATGATGCTGTCGCGGGTGGCGGAAAATCTCTATTGGTACGCGCGCTACATGGAGCGGGCCGAGGATCTGGGCCGGATGGTCAATGTCAACGGCCACCTGATGCTTGATCTGCCAGGCCGTCTGGCGCCCGGCTGGGCGCCGCTGGTCCGCATTACCGGCAGCCAGATCCTGTTCGACGAGCTTTACGACAGCGCCGACGAACGCCAGGTGGTGCGCTTTCTTCTGGCCGATCGGCGTCATCCCGGCTCGGTAATGTCCTGCCTGGCCCAGGCCCGGGAGAACCTGCGGGCATCACGCGACCTGGTGCCGCGCGAGGTCTGGGAGCAGACCAATGATCTGTACCTGCTGGCCGGCGAGCAATTGTCCGGGCCGTTGAGCAAGCGTCGCCGACACGATGTGATCGTGGCGGTGATCTGTCGCTGCCAGCAGCTGATCGGCATGCTCGCTGACACCATGAGCCACGATCATGCCTGGGACTTTCTGCTGCTCGGCCGCTACCATGAACGGGCCGACATGACCACGCGTATCCTCGATGTACGTTCGGCTCACCTGCTGCGCGGCGTGGACGACATCCAGCCCTTTGATCAACTGCAGTGGATGAGCGTCCTGAAATCGCTGACCGCCTACCAGATGTACCGCCGGCACGTGCGGCTGCGGGTCAACGGCAGCGATGTGCTGCGTTTTCTGCTGGCCAACCCGGCATTTCCGCGCTCGGTGGTGTTCTGCCTGCAGGCGGTGGCCGAGCGCCTGCAAAGCCTGCCGCGTCATGACACCGCCCTGGTCGCCGTGGGTCGGGCTCAACGCATGATCGACCAGGCTGATCTCGACGCGCTGGTCGATGGTGGTCTGAGCGAATTTGTCGACGTTTTGCAGATGGAACTGATCGGGATCGGCGAGCGGATCAGGCAGACCTGGTTCCTGGTCGAGGCCGAGAACTGATGGCAATCGGGCGCCACCGTGTGTAGCCGGCAATCAGGCTCGCTTCAGTGGTCTGGATCGGGCAGCGCGAGAAATGCCTCGCGCAGTTTCTCGTTCCAGCACTCGGCCAGGGTGTTCAGATAGGGGTCGCGTTCTTCCAGTTTCAGCCTGCGGGTCACCTGGTGCGCACCGGCCGGACAGACGGCCACTTCGATTGGCGGGCCAACCGACAGATTTGAGCGCATGGCCGCATCCATCGACACCAGCGCCAGTCGGACGCCCAGGTCGAGCGCCAGAGTCCCTTCGGCCAGACGCGAGAGGATAGGCTTGCCGTACTTGGTCTCGCCGATCTGAAGAAACGGTTTTTGCCGCGAGGCCATGATGTAGTTGCCCTGCGGATAGATCAGGAAGATGTCATGGGCGCTGTCGCCGATCTGACCGCCCAGCAGGAAGGTGGCCTCGGGATTGAATCCGCTGGCCTGATCGGGCTCTGGTGCCACGCTTTGCTGAATCTGGCGGTTGATCTCGCCGATGTAGGCGGCAATCTCATCGAGGTGGTCCAGGCGGTCGAGGTTACGTTCGGCGGCTGGATTGTCGAGATCGCGCTGAATCTGGCTGCGCACGGCCTGCGTGGTCGCCAGGTTGCCAGCCGACAACAGCACCACCACCCGGTCTGCACGGGTGGTGAAGGTGTGCATCTTGGAATAGACGCTGACATCATCGACGCTGGCGCTGGTCCGGGAGTCGGAAGCCAGTACCAGGCCGGCTTGCAGGCGCAGGCCCAGGCAGTAGGTCATCGGCGGCCAGGTTCGGCAATCGCTTCAAGGGGCGCCAAGAATAGCAGACTGCGAGCGCTTCCAAGCGCCTTGAACAAAACCCGCTCGGCCGGCCAGCGTTCCTGATCGTTCCGCGACCCGGCTCAAGAATATGGCGGTTGGCTCGTGCGCTGACCATCCGGCGCGGCCCAGCCCAGCCCCAGTTGCCGGGTCAGCGCCTTTTCGGCCTCGACCAGGAAGAACACCAACAGCCCGAAGGCGAATACCAGCCAGTAATAACCGATCGGCAGGGCGGCGGTGCCAAACACAGCCTGGGCGGCCGGCAGGTAGGTGAACATCACCTGCAGCCCGACCAGCAGGGCGACGCTGATCCATGCCCAGCGATTGCACAACAGAGCCTCGATGGTCAGGGTGGACGACTGCCAGCGGCGGCAATTGAACAGGTAGGTGATCTGGCCGGCGACGAGGACATTGACCGCCATGGTCCGGGCCAGGGCTTCATCGCCGCTGGCCGCCAGGACGTGGTTGAACAGCACGAAGGTCCCGGCGGTCAGGAGCAGGCCGACCCAGATGATGCGGACGACGACAAACGAGGTCAGCAACTCCTGGTCCATGGGCCGCGGTGGGCGGTGCATGACATTGTTTTCCAGCGGTTCAAAGGCCAGCGACAGGGCCAGAGTGATGGAAATGACCATATTGACCCACAGGATCTGCACCGGGGTGATCGGCAGCACGAGCCCCGCCAGAACCGCCAGGATGATGACCAGGGCCTGGGCGGCGTTGGTCGGCAGCACAAACAGGATGGCCTTGCGGATGTTGTCGTAGACGCCGCGGCCCTCTTCGACCCCGCTGACGATGGTGGCGAAGTTGTCGTCGGCCAGCACCATCTCGGCCGCCTGGCGCGAGGCCTCGGTGCCCTTGATGCCCATGGCCACGCCGATGTCGGCGCGCTTGAGCGCCGGGGCATCGTTGGCGCCATCGCCGGTCATGGCCACGACCTGGTGGTTGTCCTGCAGCGCCTCGACCAGCCTGAGCTTGTGCTCGGGGGTGGTGCGGGCGAACACGTCGACGTCCATCACCCGCCGATGCAGTTCCTCGGCGCTGAGCTGGTCGATTTCGTGGCCGCTCAGAGCCTGGCCATCGCTGCGCATCAGGCCCAGCTCGACGGCGATCGCACGGGCGGTGGCGACATGATCGCCGGTGATCATCTTGACCCGGATGCCGGCGTTCTGGCACGAGCGGATCGCGCCAGGGACCTGCGGCCGCGGCGGGTCGGCGAAGCCGATCAGCCCCAGCATGGTCAAGCCTTCCGGCGGCCGGTCGGGATCCAGTGCTTCGATGGATGGATCGATCGGTTTTTCCGCCACTGCCAGGACCCGCAGGCCGGCATGGGTCATTTCGTTCAGACGCTCGTTCCACAGGTCGTGATCCAGCGGCCGCGCTTCGTGGCCATCGTGCTGGAACTCGCAGCGTGACAGGATCGCTTCAGGCGCACCTTTCAGGGTGACCAGTCCTTCGGCCAGGCTGGCCATGAACTTGTGGTCGGATGAAAAAGGGATCAGGCCGATGCGCGGGTAGCGCTGGCGCAGTCCGGCAACATCCATTTCATGGCTTTCGGCCAGTCCGACCAGGGCCCGCTCGAGCGGGTCGCCGCTGGTCGAGCCGGGCTCGAAGTCGTTGCACAGCACGCCGGCGCGCAGCAGGTCGCGCCCGGCTTGCGATTCCAGTTGCTGCTCGTCAAGCGGGTAGAGGCCTTCGACCAGGGCCACGGCGCGCGCCTTGAGCTCGTTGGCGGTCAGGGTGCCGGTCTTGTCGCTGCAGATGATGCTGACCGAGCCCAGGGTCTCGACCGCCGGCAGCTGGCGGATGATGGCCTGGCGCTGGGCCATCTGCTGCACGCCGATGGCCAGGGTGATGGTAATGATCGCCGGCAGGCCCTCGGGAATCGCGGCGACGGCCAGGGCGATGCCGGCCAGCAGTCCGTCTCCCAGGGCCATGCCGTGCAGCAGCATGCCAAGGGCGATGACGGTCCCGGTCAGGGTGAGGATGATGACGGTCAGCAGGCGGGCAAAGTGGTTGATCTTGCCGAGTAGCGGCGTGGTGAGTTTTTCGACCTGCTGCAACAGGTCGCTGATCCGGCCCAGTTCGGTGCGCGCACCGGTCACGGCAACTACCCCGATCGCCTGGCCGCTGGTGGTCATCGATCCGGAATAGATCATGCAGCGCCGGTCAGCCAGATCGGTATCGGCCGGGACCGGGTCGGGTGTCTTGCTGACCGGCACGGATTCGCCGGTCAGCGCGGCCTGGTCGATGCGCAGGCCGTGGGCCTCGAGCAGGCGGATGTCGGCCGGCACGCGATCGCCGGACTTGACCCGCACGATATCGCCGGGCACCAGGGTGTCGGCCGTGATTTCCGCCCAGCAACCGCCGCGGCGCACCGTGGCCTTGAGGGCCAGCATCCGGCCGATCGCCGCCATGGCCTGTTCGGCCTTGCCTTCCTGGACAAAGCCGATCAGCGCATTGATCACCACGACGGCCAGGATGACGATGGCATCGATGAGATGGTCAAGCAGCAGGGCCGCCATGCCGGCGGCCATCAGGACATAAATCAGCAGGTTGTGGAACTGGACCAGGAGGCGGGCCCAGGCCGGTTTCTTCGGCGGATCCGGCAGCCGGTTGGGACCGAAGCGCTCAAGCCGCTCAGCGGCCGTGGCTGGGGAGAGGCCCTGCCGTCCGGTCTGGAGCGTTTCCAGCAACTCCTCGGCCCTGAGCGCATGCCAGGGCTTGTTCGACTCGGGCATGACTACCCCTAAGCAAACTTTTCCGCCAGGGCAAGAGGGTACCCAAACTTTCTCCGGCTGCAAAGTGGTGCGGTGCGTTATTTTTTGCCCGGCACCTGCTTAGCCGGCGACGGCGCCCTCGGATTTTTCTTCGTCGGTGGCTTCGCGCACGCCCTTGACGGCGACCTTGAAGTTCAGCACCTGGCCGGCCAGCATATGGTTGCCGTCGACCTTGATCGTATCCTCGCCGACTTCACGGACCAGCACCGTCATCGGCCCGGCCGAGGATTCGGCCCGGAAACTCATGCCCGGCTCGACCTTGTCCATGCCGTCGAAGGCCGACTTGGGGACATCCTGGACCAATTCCTCGCGGTAGGGTCCGTAGGCCTCCTCGGGTTCGACGCTGACGGCCAGTTCATCGCCTTCGGTCTTGCCCTCGATGGCTTTTTCCAGGCCCGGAATGATGTTGCCATGGCCATGCAGGTAGACCAGCGGTTCGCGCCCTTCGGAGGTATCGATGATCTGCCCGTCGTCGCCGGTGAGGGTGTAGTCGATACTGACGACCGTATTCGCCTTGATTTGCATGCTGTTTCCCGTGTTGAGTGGAGCGGGCAGGGTAACATGCCGCCTGCGGCGGGACGGCCGTGCGGGGCCGATCCGGCTTAATTTGCGGCCAGTTGTTCCAGCCTGGCAATGGTCGTTGCGGTAGCGGTCGTGATCTGCCGGCCGCGGGCGATCAGGTCGCCGCCGACCAGGACGGCGCAGTCCGGCCCCTGGGTGCGCGCGGTTGCATCGGCCTGCTCGAGGGTCTTGCCGCCGCCGGTGCAGGGCAGGCTGGGCCTGAGCTCGCCCAGCGGTCCGGTCAGCGCGCGGCAGGTGGCGGTCTCGTCGTCGTCCCGGCCCGACTGGATGCGGCCGCCGCGACCGGGAAAAATGCTGATATCGGCGCCGGCCGCGCGCGCCAGTGTGCCGAGCAGCACCGGTGCGGCGATACCGGTCGCATCCGGTTCGGTCAGGGCGCCGGCCAGGGCCGGATGCGAAAGCCACATCAGGCCGCGTTCGCGCGCGGCGCTGGCGGCGGTCTCGAGTCCCATCACCCAGGTGCACAGCACCACCCCGCCCAGGCCCAGTTCGGTGACGATATCGAGCTGGCGGCAAAGATGATCGCCGCTGCCGGCGACGTGTGGCAGGTAGAGGCAGCGCCGCCCGGTGGCCTGGGCGGCCCGGTCGACCGCCGCGGCGCAGGCAGCCGCCCGCTGCCGGAAGGCCTCAAGGTCGGACTCGACCAGGTTCTGGTCATCCTTGATCAGGTCGCCGCCGCCGCGGGCGAAGGCTTCGGCCAGCCCGGCCAGCACCGCCGGCTCGCTGCCGCGCGGCTTGAGCACCGTCATCAGCAGCGCGCGCTCACGCACGCCCGTCCAGGCGCGGATCCCGGGCAGGCCGCCGATCGGTCCGGGCAGGCGCTCAAGCAGCGCATCGGGCAGATCCAGACCGATCAGGCGGATGCGCGGGTAGAACGAGACGTTGCCGTAGACTAAGTGGAGCAATTGCCCGATCTGGCTGCTGGCCAGCTCGGCGGGGTAGCCGATGTCCAGTTGCCAGCGATCCTGGCCGATTGCCGCGACCCTCAGAACCCGGCCGAGCAGGCGCTCGGCGATCGCCTCGGGAATCAGCGCGCGGGTCAGCTCCAGGCTTTGTTCGCGGGCGATGTTTTCGGCCAGGATGTCGGGGTCGCGGTCGGGTGCGACCGCCTGGTAGATGGCCCTGATCAGCTCCACGCTGGCATCTCCGGTCAAGTCTCGACCGTCTACAATAGCTGGTTTATGCGACCCGATCACGAATCAGCAAAGCCCATGAGCCGAACACAGCGCGTTCTTACCGGCATCACGACCACCGGCACCCCGCACCTGGGCAATTACGTCGGCGCCATCGAGCCGGCGATTGCCGCCAGTCGTGACGAGACGACCGAATCCTTTTACTTCCTGGCCGACTACCATGCGCTGGTCAAGTGTGAAGATCCGGAACGGGTCCGGCGTTCGACCCTGGAAATCGCCGCGACCTGGCTGGCATTGGGTCTGGACACCGAACGCGCCGTGTTCTACCGCCAGTCTGACGTGCCCGAGATCCCGGAACTGACCTGGCTGCTGGCCTGTGTCACCGCCAAGGGGCTGATGAACCGGGCCCATGCCTACAAGGCCGCGGTGGATGCCAATCGCGAGGCCGGGGAGGATCCGGACCTGGGCATCACCATGGGCCTGTTTTCCTATCCGGTGCTGATGGCGGCCGATATCCTGATGTTCAATGCCCACAAGGTGCCGGTCGGTCGGGACCAGGTCCAGCACCTGGAAATGGCCCGCGACATTGCCGCCCGCTTCAATCATCGCTACGGCGAGCACTTCGTTTTGCCCGAGGCGGTGGTCGATGAGCACGTGGCCACGCTGCCGGGTACTGACGGGCGCAAGATGTCGAAGAGCTACGACAACACCATCCCGCTGTGGCTGCCGGAGAAGAAGCTGCGCAAGGCGATCATGAAGATCAAGACCAACTCGCTCGAGCCGGGCGAGCCCAAGGATCCGGATACAGCCCCGGTCTATGCCGTCTATGCCGCTTTCGCCAGTCCCGATCAGCGCCGGGCCATGCGCCAGGCCTTCGCCGACGGCATTGCCTGGGGGGAGGTGAAGCAGCAGTTGTTTGAACTGGTCAACGCCAGCCTGGTCGCCCCGCGCGAGCGCTACCAGGCCCTGATGGCCGAGCCCGAGCGGGTCGAGGACATCCTGCAGCGTGGCGCTGACAAGGCGCGCGCGCTCAGTCGACCGTTCATGGACCGGCTGCGTGCAGCGGTCGGGATTCGGGCCCTGAATTGAGCGAGGACCGGGCGTTGGATCGCGTGGTCGACTGGCAGCCCCCGATGCTGCCCGTGCGAGGCGGTGGCTGTTTCCCGGTGCGAACCGTGTGGTGTGTGGGCAGAAACTACGCCGAACATGCCCGTGAGATGGGAGCCGACCCGGACCGCTCCAGCCCGGTGTTCTTTTCCAAACCGGCCCAGGCGGTGATCCATGCCGATTCGGTGCGCTACCCGCCTGATACGTCCGAACTCCATCATGAAGTCGAGTTGGTCGTTTTTCTGCGTGCTGGCGGGCGCCGGCTGTCGCCGCAGCAGGCCCGGTCGTCGATCTTCGGCTATGCCGTGGGCGTAGACCTGACCCGTCGTGATGCCCAGGCACAGGCAAAACGTGCGGGTCTGCCGTGGGAAATGAGCAAGGGGTTCGACCAGTCCGGGCCGGTCGGCCTGGTGCTGCCGGCGACGAAATGGCAACCGGCCGCCGACCTGCGCATCACCTTGCGGGTCGACGGGCAGCAGCGCCAGTCGGCCATTCTTGGCGACATGCTGTGGCCGGTCGGCGAGTTGCTGGCCGAGCTGTCCGGCCTGGTGACCCTGGGGGCCGGCGATGCTGTGTTTACCGGCACGCCGGCGGGTGTGGCGGCACTGGAGCCTGGACAGCTGGTTCGAGCCGGTATCGATGGTCTGCCCGAATTGAGCTTCCGGATCGTCTGGTGACGGCAGGCTGGATTGGCAAGGTGAGCCGATGGGCCGCAGAGGAGATGGAGGGTCGTGCCGATGATGCCTGAGCACAGCTATTCGGTGGAATGCCTGTTGGAGTTTCACAAGAATGCGGGGATGGAAGGCCTGATCAACCCGGCGGTTGCCCGGTCACGGCGCAAGGCGGTCGAGCTGCTGGCAGCCGGGATGACCGAGACCGAGCGGGCAGATATCCGCACGCTGGACGTGGACCAGTTGGCTTCGCGCTTTCACAAGCTTGAAGAGTCGAGCATCCGCAGCGAGGCCCTGTCGCTGTATGCCGAGCGGTTCAGCATGGCCCGGTCGGATTTTCTGGCCTGGACCGACGATCCGGCCAGCTTCCAGAGTATCGGCGGCGAGCGCCAGCGGGCCCTGGCGCGCGGATCGCTGTCGCCCGAGCACGAAATGGCCGAACGCCTGACCCTGGAGGCGACCCACAATCCGGCCAATATCATCCCGATCGCATTGCGCCCGGATGAGACTGTCTACATTGCCAACCTGCCGCTGGACCTGACGGTGGCCGAGGCTGAACGAATCGCCCGGGTGTTGCGGGCGTTCGCTGCTTGCGATGAAGCCGGGGCACCGGAAGCGGATTCATGAGCCGCTCGTTCATTGTCGTTTTGATGGTGATCTTCGCGCTTGCCGGGGCCGGGTTCTGGCTGTATTTCATCTGGGGCAGCGGTGGGGGCCAGTTCCGCGAGGAGTTGGTGCCCGAACTGGTGGTTTTCTGCATCGAAGCATTTTTTCTGGTCGGCCTGCTCGGCCTGATCCAGCGCTATCTCGAGCGCCGACGCCGGCGACAGATGTGGCTGAGCCTGCGCGGTTCGTTCCGCGACTTGCTGTCGCTGCTTGACGTGGCGTTTCTGGAACCCAATGCCGAGCCGATGGGATCCAGGGAACTCGAGCGTGATCCGGAAGTGGTCGCCAGGCTGCTCGATGAGCTGCAGCGCAAACACCCCGATCTTGACAGCCTGGTTGCGCTCAAGCGCGAGGGCGGTGAATCGCTGTCGATGACCCGTGATCTGGTCGCGGTGGCCGCGCAGCTGTCCGCGACCCACATGAACTGGTGGATTGCCATCGTCGACAGCATTCGACGCCTGGCTGAAGCGCGTGATCGCCCCGCTCTGGAACGGGCCATTCATGACATGCTGGTCAATATCCGCGAGTTTGACCGCCTCGAGCTCTAGACCGCTGCTGGTGTCCCCGATCAGCCCTTGCCGCGGGTGCGGGTCTTGTCCTTGCGCGCGTTCTTTTCCAGAAAGCCGATGATCATGCCGGCCACGTCCTTGCCGGTGGAGGTCTCGATGCCTTCCAGGCCGGGCGAGGAGTTGACCTCCATGATGACCGGCCCGTGGTTGGCGCGCAGGATGTCGACGCCGGCCACGTTCAGGCCCATGATCCTGGCCGCGCGCACGGCCACCGAGCGCTCCTGCGGCGTGATCTTGACCAGCGAGGCGGTGCCGCCGCGGTGGAGGTTGGAGCGGAACTCGCCGGGCTTGGCCTGGCGCTTGATCGCGGCCACCACCTTATCGCCGACGACGAAGCAGCGGATGTCGGCGCCGCCGGCCTCCTTGATGTATTCCTGCACCATGATGGATACGTTGAGCCCCATGAAGGCCTCGAGCACGCTTTCGGCCGCCTTGCGCGTTTCACACAGGACCACGCCGATGCCCTGGGTGCCCTCGAGCAGCTTGACCACCAGCGGCGCCCCGCCGACCATCTCGATCAGGTCACCGATATCGCTGGCCTGGCGGGCAAAGCCGGTCACCGGCAGGCCGATGCCGCGCCTGGACAGTAACTGCAGCGAGCGCAGCTTGTCCCGCGAGCGGGTCACGGCCACCGACTCGTTGAGCGGGAACGTGCCCATCATCTCGAACTGGCGCAACACGGCGGTGCCGTAGAAGGTGATCGAGGCGCCGATGCGCGGGATGACGGCATCGAAGGATGATAGCTGTTGTCCGCGGTAGTGAATGGTCGGGCGATGCGAGGCAATGTTCATGTAGCAGCCCAGGGTGTCGACCACCTGCACCTCGTGACCGCGATCCTCGGCGGCCTCGACCAGGCGCCGGGTGGAGTAAATCTTGCGGCTGCGGGACAGAATGACGATGCGCATGGTGGCGGTTCTCCGGGAAGACGGGTCAGAGGCCGGCGTCCAGGCGCGGTTTTCCCTGCAGAAAGGTCCGCGCCGGGTAGACCAGTGCATGGTTTTCCATGGCCTTGCGGCCCAGCAGCATACGGTAACGCATCCGGCCCCGGTCGGTCAGCGTGATGTCGACCATCCAGCGGGCATGGCCGATCACGATCGGGGTGCGAATGGTGTAGCGCGATTCGAATTCGCCGCTGGTCGGACGGACCCGCCGGACGGCCTGGAGCAGGGCCTGGCAGTCGCGGTCAGCGCGCGGCTGCGGATGGCCCAGGTGAACCCGAAAGCGCACCCAGTCGACGCCATTGTGCTCGAACGGCTCGATATGGCTGGCGTGCAGGGCGCAGGATTTGGCCCCGGTATCGACCCGGGCCCGCAGCCGATCGATGCCCAGTTCGGGCAGGGCGACCCACTCGCAGGCGCCGATGATCATGCTCGGGGCGACGTGCGCGCTCATGCCGCTTTGGCGTCGTCTGGAAGATGCCGCGCTGCCGGACTCACTCGGGTCGGGCCAGGTCGTCGAGCATGGCCCTGAGGAAACGGGCGGCCTCGCCGCCGGTGCAGGCGCGGTGGTCGAAAGTCAGCGACAGCGGAATCATCCGGTGGACCTCCATCCCGCCCAGCACCGGCACGACCTCGTGGCGCAGCGCGCCGGCGGCGACGATCGCCACGCACGGCGGGGTGATCACCGGGGTGGCGTAGCGGCCGGCAAACTTGCCGAAGTTCGACAGGATGATGGTGTAGTCCCTGAGGTCCTCCGGCGGGATGGCGCGCTGGGCGACGTTATCGCGCAGGCGGTTGATCTCGGAGCGTAACTGGCCGCGTTCAAGGCGGTTGACATTGCGCAGGGCGGCCACGAACAAACCATCCTCGGTGTCGACGGCCATGCCGACATGCATGTTCTTGTGCACCATGCGCACGCCGTTGTCGCCATCGTACCAGGCGTTCAGACCCGGCTCGGCGCTCGCACCCGCCCACAGGCTGCGGATCAGGCGGGCGGTAATGTCCTCGCCCGGTCGCCAGGCCTGGATGTCGGCATCGTCCATCAGCGTGGTCGGGACGATGCTGCGGTGCGACTCGCTCATGACCCGGGCCATGGTCCTGCGTGGTCCGCGCACCGGTGTCCATTCGCCTTCGTCTTCGCCGGCAGTGGCCATCGGGGCTGGAGTACCGGGCGAGGGTGCTGCCGGCCCGGCGGGCTCGGTGATCCGCGGCCGGGTCGGACCTGAGTCCAGCGGGGCGCTGCCAGCTGCCGCCGCCTGGCGCACATCGGCCGCAGTGACTACCTGGCCGGCCCCAGAGGGTTGGACCTGGCGCACATCGACGCGCAGCTTCCGGGCCAGGGCACGTACCGCCGGGGTTACCCGCACGCCGCCCAAATCGCTGGTGTATTCCTCCAGCATTTCGTTCCCCGCCTGGACATTGCCGACCACGGTGCCGCTGTCGTCGCGCGCGGTGGCGGGTTCGGCCCCCGCGGTGCCGGTGGCGGCAGTTTCCGCTGTCGCATCTTCGCTGCCGTCACCGTCCGCCTGGGCCTGGCCTTCGGTGTCCGGCTCGGCCGGCTCGCTGCCGGTAGCGCCGAATTCGTCGTAGAGATCGTCGGGACCGTGGGGCTGTTCGGTCGGGGCCTCGGGTTCCAGATCAGCCAGCACGGCCCCGGCCAGGGCCTCGTCATCATCGCTGCCTGCCGGCGCCGGGGATGATTCGGCCTCCGGTTGCGCTTCGGCCTGTCCCTCGACGTCGAATTCGACCAGAGGCGCACCGGTCCGGATCACATCACCGGCCTGGCCGTGGAACCGGACCACCCGGCCGCTGACCGGGCTGGGTACTTCGACCACCGCCTTGGCCGTTTCCATCGACACCAGCGGCTGGTCCAGCTTGACCTGGTCACCCTCGGCAACCAGCCATTCGACGATCTCGGCGTCGGGCAGACCCTCGCCCAGATCGGGCAGTTTGAAAACCGTCATGACACCTCCAGAACCTGGTGGGCCGCGTCCACGATGCGCCGGACGCTGGGCATGTATTTCAGTTCATTGCGATACAGCGGCATGACCGTATCGTAGCCGCAAACCCGCTTGACCGGCGCCAGCAGATGCCAGATGCCGGCATCGGCCAGGCCGGCGGCGATCTCGCCGGCCACGCCGCAGTGGCGCGGGGCCTCCTGAACGATGACGCAGCGCCCGGTGCGGGATACCGATTCGATGATGGTGTCCATGTCCAGCGGGCTGATCGTGGCCACATCGATGACCTCGACGCTGGTGCCCTCGCTTTCCAGCTGGTCGGCGGCCTGAAGGGTTTCCTTGATCATCGCGCCCCAGGTCACCAGGGTGATGTCGCGACCGTCGCGCAGGGTGAAGCAGACATCCAGCGGCAACTCCTCGCCGTCGTCGATCACCTCTTCCTTCTGCCAGCGATAGATCCGCTTGGGCTCCATGAAGATCACCGGATCCGGGTCGCGAATGGCCGCGAGCAGCAGGCCGTAGGCGCGCGCCGGCGATGACGGCATGACCACCCGGATGCCGGGCATGTGGGCAAACAGCGCTTCCGGGCTTTCGGAGTGGTGCTCGGGAGCATGAATGCCGCCACCAGTCGGGAAGCGCAGCACCATCGGGCAGCTCAGGCGCCCGCGGGTGCGGTTGCGCATGCGCCCGGCATGGCACATGAGGTGGTCGATCATCGGCATGGTGAAGCCGCAGAACTGGGCTTCGGCCACCGGTTTCATGCCCTGGGCGGCCATGCCGACACTCATGCCGGCAATCATGACTTCAGCCAGCGGTGTGTCGAGCACCCGCTGCTCGCCGAAGCGCTGCTGCAGACCGGCGGTGGCCCGGAACACGCCACCGTTGGCGCCGACATCCTCGCCCAGCACGATCACGCTGGGGTCTTCTTCCAGGGCCCGGGCCAGGGCCAGGGTCACGCCCTCGATCAGGGTAATGGCGGCCATCAGTGTGTCCCCCCGTCTTCCGGATACAACTCGGCCAGGGCGCGCTGCTCGGCCAGGTCGTGCGGCAGTTCGGCAAACATGTAATCGAACATGGCCGTGACCGGCTGCGGATCGTTGGTGACCAGGTCCAGGTAGTCATCGGCAGCGCGCTGGACTTCAGCGATGCATTCGTCCTGCAGAACCTGCTCGCGCTCATCGTCCCAGGCGCCCTGGTCGATCAGGTAGGTCCGCAGGCGAGCGATCGGTTCGTTGCGCCAGGCTTCCTCGACCTCTTCGCTGGGGCGGTAGCGGCGGGCATCGTCGGCCGTGGTGTGGTCGCTGATGCGGTAGGTGATCATTTCGATGACAAAGCTGCCATGCCCTTCGCGCGCGGCGGTCAGGGCCTTTTCCATCGCCCACAGGCAGGCGATCAGGTCGTTGCCGTCGACCTGGATGCTGGGCAGACCGCCGGCAATGCCCTTCTGGGCCAGGGTGGCGGCCGTGTTCTGGCGCGAACGGGGCACCGAGATCGCCCACTGGTTGTTGACGATCACCAGAACCAGCGGCAACTTCCAGGCGCTGCCGGCATTGATCGCCTCAAGGAAATCGCCCTTCGACGAGCCGCCGTCGCCAACCACCGAGACGGCCACGCGCGGCTCGCCACGCAGCTTGTAGGCCATCGCGGCCCCGGCTGCATGCAGGCACTGGGTGGCGATGGGCACGCACCAGGCAAAATCATGCGGGGCGCCGGCGTAGTCGCTGCCGCGCTCATCGCCGCCCCAGTAGAGCAGCACGTCGGTCATGCGCACGCCACGGCAGAACTGCACGCCGTACTCGCGATACATCGGCGCAAAGCAGTCTTCGGGCTGCATGGCCGAGCCTATCGCCACGTGGGCGGCTTCGTGGCCAAGACAGGATGCATAGGTGCCAAGCTTGCCGGTGCGCTGCAGGGCGACCGCTTTCTTGTCGAAAACCCGGGTCAATACCATCTGCCGGTACAGTCCGGTCAAACGGTCGAAATCCCGGGCCAGCGCCGGTATTTGCTGACCTTCGATCAGCTTGCCGTCCGGGCCGAGGAACTGGAAGTGGTCCACCTTGAAGGCGGCGACGGTTCGCGCCATGAAAACCTCTTGATGATTGTGATGATCGGAACCGGGCCGACACCCCGATGGCCGGCCGCGCGGTCTTGATTATACGCCTGCCGGGTCGGCTGGTTACACTGGCAGACTGAGCCACCGTGCTGGAGTTGACCGCCTGCATGACCCGCGAGCGCAATGAACGACGCCTGGAGACCTCGATTCAAACCGACCTGCGCGGACGGCTGGACTACCGCGCCTACCTCGGTCTGGACCGCATTCTCGACGCCCAGCAGACCCTGAGTGACCCGCCCCACCACGACGAGTTGCTGTTCATCATCCAGCACCAGACCTCGGAGCTGTGGTTCAAGCTCATCATCCATGAATTACGTGCTGCCATGCACCACCTGGCGGTTGATGATCCCGATCCATGCCTGAAGATCCTGGCCCGGGTCAAGCAGGTCCAGCAGCAGCTGTTTTCGCAGTGGGCGGTGCTCGAGACCCTGACCCCGAGCGAATACGTCCAGTTTCGCCACGTGCTCGGGGATGCCTCGGGCTTCCAGTCCTTTCAGTACCGCCTGGTTGAATTCCTGCTCGGCAACAAGAACGGGGCCGTGGTGGCGGTGTTCGATCATGACGAGGCGGCCAAGGCCCTGCTGGTCGAGGCGCTGAACCGGCCGTCGCTCTACGATGAATTCCTGCGCTTCCTGGCCCGGCGCGGCCATGCGGTGCCGGCGCGGCTGACCGAGCGCGACTGGTCACAGGCCCATCACCGCGACCCCGACCTGGTCCCGGTGCTGCTGGCGATCTACCGGCAGCCACAGCGTCACTGGACCGAGTATGCGCTGTGCGAGCGCCTGGTCGATGTCGAGGAATCCTTCCAGCTGTGGCGCTTCAGACATCTCAAAACCGTCGAGCGCATCATCGGCTTCAAGCCCGGTACCGGCGGCTCGAGCGGTGTGGGTTTCCTCAAGCAGGCCCTGGAGCTGACCTTTTTCCCCGAGTTGATGGACGTGCGTACCGAGCTGTAGTGGCGGGGCCTGTCGGTGGCATGAAATCGGCAGCATTTGTGCAATAATCGGACGCTCACAACAAGACCAACCGGGGTAGACAAAATGAATAAGCTTTCGATGCTGGCCGCCGGCCTGCTGGCGGTTTCCGTGGGCGCGGCCCAGACCGTGGAAGTGCCACGGCTGCAGGCCGACGTCAATGTATTCACCGACGCCAACGGCATTCCGACCATTGTTGGTGAAACCGAAACCGATGTCACCTTCGTCCAGGGCTACCTGCACGCCCGCGACCGGTTTTTCCAGATGGATTTTCTGCGCCGGGTCGCTTCCGGCACCCTGGCTGAACTGGTCGGCACGCCGGCGCTGGGCAGCGACATCCAGTTGCGCACCCTGGGCCTGCGCCGGGCCGCCTGGGCGACGTTCGCACGTCTGGATGCGGCCGAGGCGGCCTGGCTCAAGGCCTATGCCGATGGCGTCAATCATTTCCTGGCGACCCAGCCGCTGCCGCCGGAATACGGTGGCCTGGAACTGACCGCGGCCGAGTCCTGGACACCGGTCGATTCGCTGGTGATCGGCAAGCTGCTGGCCTTCCAGCTGTCGTTTGATCAGAGCCTGTCGGCGATCGGCAACACCGTGCGGCTGGGGACTTACCAGGCGGTCGGTGATGCGGTGGGGTTCGACGGCACCGCCCTGTTCCTGCAGGATCTCAATGCCACCATCCCGGTCGACGACCGGGTGTCGATCCCCGATTTCTTCGAGCGCGTTGGGATTATCCTGCCGGATGCCGGGCAGGGCGAGGCGGGCAAATCGCCTGCCGCCGGCCTTGAGCAGCTGGCCCCAGAGCCGATGGACTTGGGTCGCATCGATGCCGACCTGGTCGAACTGGGCCAGCGCTACCTGGAGCGGGTCGAGGGCCTGCCGTTTCTGGGCCAGAACCTCGACCTGGGCAGCAACTGGTGGGCGGTCTCCGGCGAGCACACTGAGTCGGGCTACCCGCTGTTTGCCAACGACCCGCATCTCGGCCTGACCATCCCGCCGATCTTCATGAACGAAAACCTGGTCATTCGCGATGAGGACCTGGCGGTCAGCGGCGTGGTCTTTCCGGGTGCCCCGGTCAACGCCCAGGCCTGTACGCCGTTTCTGTGCTGGGGTTCGACGGTCAACCGGCTCGATGTCACCGATGTCTTCCAGGACCCGATCCTGGTCAATAACTTCGGCCTGCCGACCCACACCATCCACAAGGGTGTGCCCGAGCCGATTCTTTATGTGTTCCAGTCCTATTTCGCCAACACCCCCGGCAACGGTGAATTCGACGATGTCGGCCGGGTCAATGTCGGCTTCGACGGCGGCGGCATCACCTTTATCGTGCCGCGCCGCAACAATGGCCCGATCCTCGAGTTGATGGGCGACTCTGCCCTTACCGTGCAGTACACCGGCTGGGGCCCGACCTTTGAGCTGTCGGCTTTCCGCGCCTGGGCCCGGGCGCGCAACCAGGAAGACTTCGAACTCGGCCTGCGCGATTTCGCTTTCGGGTCGCAGAATTTCCTGTACGTGGACATCGAGGGCAATATCGCCTACTACGTCGGTGGCGAGATGCCGCTGCGGGCTGACCTGCAGAATGATCTCGGCCCCGATGGCGGCCGTCCGCCCTGGTTCATCCGCGACGGCAGCGGCACGCTCAATCACGAGTGGCTGATCGATCCCGACCCGCAACCCGGACAGACCACCCCGTATGCCCTGATCCCGCGTGAGGAAATGCCGCGGGTGGTCAATCCGCCCTGGGGTTACCTGGCCAACGCCAACAATGACCCGGTCGGTACCACGCTGGACGGCAACCCGCTCAACCAGCTGCGGCCCGGCGGCAATGGCCTGTATTACCTCAACACTAGCTATGCCGACCTGCGCATGGGTCGGGTCGACCGTGAGCTCCAGGATCTGGTCGAGCGCGGCAATGTCACCATTGACGACATGAAGGCGCTGCAGGCCAACAACCAGCTGCTGGATGCCGAGCTGTTGCTGCCATTCCTGCTCCAGGCCTTCGAGAATGCAAGTGCTGAGGAGGCCTGGCCTGGCCTGGCGGCGATCGCGGGGGACGAGCGCGTCCAGGAGGCCATGGGCCGACTGGCGGACTGGGACTTCTCCAGCCCGACCGGGCTGCCCGGCGGTTTCGATCCCGGCGGCGATCCGACCGGTGCCGGCGTACCCACGGCCGAGGACATCGCCAACAGCGTGGCCACGACCATTTACAGCGTCTGGCGCGGCGAGGTGATTGCCAACACCATCGATGCCACCCTGAGCGCGGTCGGACTGGCCGATGCGCTGCCGTCGAGCACCCTGGCCTGGCGGGCGCTGGTCAACCAGTTGCGCGCGTTTCCGTTGACCCAGGGTCAGGCGGCCTCGGGTTTGACCTTCTTCAACGTCCCGGAAGCACCGACCCCGGCCGATGCCCGCGACACCGTGCTGCTGGCCTCGCTGCAGGGGGCGCTGGATCGCCTGGCCGGCGAGCCGTTCGCCAACGCCTTCGAGTTCTCCGAAAACCAGGATGACTATCGCTGGGGCAAGCTGCACCGGGTGGTGTTCGATCATCCGCTCAACACGGCGCCTTTCAACGTTCCGTCAGCCGGTGGCTTTGCCGATGTGGCCGACAGCCTGCCCGGCATTGCCCGGGCCGGTGGTTTCGAGGCCGTGGATGCGTCCAGCCACAGTGCCCGGGCGCGCTCGGAGAATGCCTTCACCTTTGGCTCGGGTGCCGCCCGGCGCAACGTGGCCCTGGTCACGCCGGAAGGACCGCAGGCCGAAGAGGTCATTCCCGGTGGCCGCAGCGGCCTGTTCTTGAGCCCGTTCTACACCAACCAGTTGCGCGCCTGGCTGGTCAACGATTACCTGCCGCTGAGCATCGGCGAGGACCAGGCCGGGCAGGGCGCGGTCGAGATCACGACCTTCACTCGCCAGTAAGCCTTAAAGACGGCCGGCCCTTGAGGTCGGCCGTCCAGTCCAGGAGCAGACGCCCGCCTTTGTGCGGGCGTCTGCGCTTGAAAGCCATCGTTGTCGCAGCCATAACCGGTTGTTGACTTGTCAGGATTCCGCGCCCCATGCTCAATCTGCTGGACCGATTTGCCCTGGCGCACAGCCAGGTCACCCGCCTGAACGCCGATCTGAAAGAAATCGTGGCCGCAGACCAGGCGTTCCGGGCCAAGGTGGAACTCAAGCTCACGCCGCGTGAAATGCCGCCGGACCAGGGCGTCAGCCAGTACCAGGTGACTGCGCGCATGACCTGCCGCGGCAGCCGCGAAAGCGACGATCCGGACCAGGCCCTGTTTGAAGTCGAGTTGATTGTCCAGACGGTCTACCGCCAGTTTCAGGGTGAGGCGCTCAGCTTCGAGGAGTTTTCGGCCTCCCATGCCAGCCTGACCCGCCAGCTTTATCCGCTGATGCACCAGCAGCTCCAGCCGGTGTTCAAGCAATTTGGACTGGATCAGGTCAAGTTGCCCTACGATCTGGTCAACGGGCCGGACCGGCCCGGAGAGGGACGCCAACTGCACTGACCGCCTGCCGGCTTGCGTTGTCATTGACCGCCGGGCAGTCGCGTGAAAGAATCCCGTCAAACAACGACTGATAAGCAGGGAGAATGCCTTGAGCACTGCCCGCAGGGAACCCATTGCCAAGGTTGACACGGCCTGGCTGCGCATGGAGCAGCCGACCAACCTGATGATGATCACCGGCGTGACCGAGTTTGACCAGCCGGTCGATTTCGAGCATTTCCGCCGCATTGTGGCCAACCGCTTCCTGGCCTTTCCGCGTTTCCGCCAGAAGGCGGTCGATCATCCGCGCGGCTGCTGGTGGGAGGAAGACGACCAGTTCGAGCTGTCCAGCCATATCCGTCGTACCGCGCTGCCCGGTGATGCCGGCAAGGCCGAGCTGGAGGACCTGGTCTCGGAGCTGGCCTCCACGCCGCTCGACAAGACCAAGCCGCTGTGGCAGTTCCATTTTGTCGAAAACTACGTCGGCGGGCCGGTCGCCATCAGTCGTATCCATCACTGCTATGCCGATGGCATTGCCCTGGTCCAGGTCATGTTGTCGCTGACCGAGACTTCCGCCGAAGCTTCCAATCGTCTGGTTGAACAGGAAGCCTGGAAAAAGAAGCGGGCGGCAGAGTCGAATATTTTCAACCGGCTGACCGCGCCGGCCCGGGAAAGCGCTGGCCTGATCCAGAACGTCAGCCAGAAGGTGGTCGACGAGGCCAGCGATCTGCTGCGCGAACCGCACAAGGCGGCCGAGTATCTGTTCGGGGCCGGCGAGATTGTCTCGGAGCTGGCCACGGCGCTGCTGCTCGAAGACGATCCGCCGTCACGCTTCAAGGGCCCCTTGGGGGTTCGCAAGCGGGTCTCCTGGGCTGCCCCGATTCCGCTGGAGGAGGTCAAGGCGGTCGGCCATGCGCTCGGCGCGACGGTCAATGATGTTCTGATTTCAGTCATGACCGGCGCCCTGCATCGCTACCTGGTCGAGGCGGGCGATGACCCGGAGGCCCTGACCATGCGCGCAACCGTGCCGGTCAACCTGCGCCCGCTCGAGCATGCGCGCGACCTCGGCAATCACTTCGGCCTGGTCTTTCTGGATCTGCCGATCAATGAGATCAACCCGCTGGCCCGTCTGTACCAGGTTGCAGAGTTCATGCAGGAACTCAAACGCTCCAAGCAAGCAGTCATGTCACTGGGGCTGCTGGCGGTGCTCGGTATGGGTCCGGCAGCGCTGCAGAAGCCGGCCCTGGAATTGTTCAGCCGCAAGGCCAGCACCGTGCTGACCAATGTGCCCGGTCCCCAGCAAACGCTCTACATGGCCGGTGCACCGATTCGCGAAATGATGTTCTGGGTGCCCCAGACCGGGTCGATCGGCATGGGCATCAGCATCATCAGCTACCACAGCCAGGTGTTCTGCGGCCTGATCACCGACAACAAGCTGGTGCCTGATCCGGACACGGTCATGCGCCATTTTCTCGAGGAATTCGACAACCTGTTGCACCTGACCCTGCTGATCGGTCCGCAGGACGGGCTGGTGGCGCCGGCGGCCTACGACGAGGTGCACGAATGGATTCAGGGTAGCCTGGGCTAGTCGGCATGCCGGTCGGCCGGCCGGATCAGCTGGCGAGATAGCTTTTGGCATACTCCACATCGAGTTTCTGCATCGCATCGATCGGCTTGATCGCGGCGGCCTGTTCATAGCACCGGTTGGAGTCGTCCAGGCGCTTGTCGCCGTACAGCAGGTAGAGGGCATTGCCGTACTCGATGTGGGCGATCGGTGCTGCCGGGGTGAGCTTCAGCGCTGTCTGGCATTCGGCAACAGCCTGTTCGGCCTTTGCCCCGTAGGTCATGCCGCCGACCAGCTTGCCGACCTTGTCGATGATTTCTGCGTGGTACAGGCCCGAGGCGGTGCGCGCCTCGGCGTGCCCGGGTGCCAGTTCAAGCGCCCGGTCCAGTGATTGGCGGATGCGGCCGCCCACGCCCTGGGCCAGTGCCCTGGCCACCGAAATGCACTGGCTGTAGCGGCCCAGCAGGAAGGCATGGAAATAGTGGGCGTTGGCATCGTCCGGATAGGCCTTGATGGCAGTTTCGGCTCGGGCGATGCCGGCCTGGTAGATCGCCAGGCGGGTCTTTTCGTTGTCTTCCAGATAGTCGGCGTAAATCCCGCCGGCCTTGTTGGCCACCGCGTGGGCCAGCGGGCCGATCGCCAGGGCGGCCTCGACGGCCTCAGCAAAGCGGCCGGCATGGTAATCGCGCCAGGCCTGCTGCCAGGCGGTTGCCGTGGAGCCGGGGTCGGGATTGTCGGGATCAAGACGGGCCACCCGTTCGGCATCGGGAAACGGCTCGCAGTCACCACGGTGCAATTCGTTCCAGGCCGCTGCGAGGGCGTGATCATCGTATTGAAAGGCTGAGTCGGGGTGGGGAAAGGCCGTCCAGCGACGAGTCTGCATATTAGGGTGACTGCTCTAGAACCTGGTCGTATCTTAACGATGAAAGCTGATCAATCGTCAGCTGGATTTTTTTGTTGAATGCAAGGAGGCACGGATCGTGGCCAAGAAAACCGCAAAGAAAAAGGTTGCCAAGAAAAAGGTGACCCGCAAGACTGCAGCGCGCAAGAACGTCGCCAATCAGGCTCAGGACTATGCGCATGAAATCTGGCTGGCCGGCCTCGGTGCATTTGCCCTTGCCCAGGATGAAGGCAGCAAGCTGATCAAGGAAAGCACCAAGCGCTTTGACGATACCACCAGCAAGGTGGTGGGTGAGTCGGCCAAGCTGTTCGAACGCCTGGTCAAGGAAGGCGCGAAGATGGAAAGCAAGGGCCGCAAGATGGCCTCTGACACCGTCGGTGGTGTGCGCGGTGATGTCGAAACCCGCATCGACGAGGTTCGCAAGACCGCCCAGACCAACTGGGACAAGCTTGAGAAAGTCTTCGAGCAGCGCGTCGCCCGGGCTTTGAGCAGGCTGGGTGTGCCGACTTCAGACGAGATCCGTGAACTGAGTGATCGCGTGGCCGAGCTCAACAAGCGGGTAACCGAACTGGCCCGCAAGCAGCAGGCGCCGAAGCCCGCGCCGGTCAAGAAGGTTGCCAAGAAGGCCCCGGCCAAGCCGGCCGAGCCACCGGCGCCCTCGACCACCGATTGATTGCAAAGACTACCCCGAAGCAGTCCGGGCTTCCCTCGGCCCGTATCAGACTGCTCTTTTGGCCCGGGCCTTGTGCCCGGGTTTTTTTATGCGTAAGCCTCGGCAAGCGCCTGCAGGTGGCGTCGCGACTCGCCGACAAGATAGGGGCTGAGCAGACTCATGACCTGCCAGGCGGCCCGGTCGGGCCGCACGCCATCGGCGTCGTGAACCTGGTCGAAAGCCAGCCAGAATGTGCTGACCAGGGCGACATTGCGGATGATGGCATCGAGTTCACGGGCTGAGGCCCGCATCTGGCCGCTGGCAATCAGGTCATCGCACAGGCCGCGCGCTGATTGCATGGTCAGGCGCAGAATGCCGCGAAAGCGCTGGTGGAGGCCGCGATAGCGATGGCACAGATCGGTCAGATCGCGATAGATGAAGCGGTGCTCGCCGATGGTTTCAAAGGCGACATGAAGCAAAAACCAGATGTCTTCGATATTGGCTTCGCGCTGTTCGGGTGCAGCAAGGATTTCGAGCATGCGATGCTCGAAAGCGGCAAACAGTGCTTCGATCAGGTCGGATCGGGTGCGGAAATGGTAATGGAGATTGCCCGGGCTGATCTCGAGCTCGTCGGCGATGCGATTGGTCGGCACATTGGGCTCGCCCTGTTCATTGAACAGCGCTAGCGCCGCATCGAGGATCCGCTGGCGGGTGTTACGGGCCATCCACGGCGAGTCATTCAGCCCTTGAGCGATTCGACCAGATCGATGTATTTCTGCTTGGCCTCATCCGGTGCCATGCCCTTGCGCTTTTCCCAGGCCTCGTACTTGGCGACGCCGACAAAGTCGAAGAAGCCGGGCTTCTCACCCCTGATATCCCCCTCCGAACCCTGTTTGTAATAGCCGTAGAGTTTGAGCATGGTGTCGTTGTCGGGCCGCTCGGAAAGCTGCTTGGCGTCGGCCTGGGCCTGCTGAAAGCGGGTGTCGAGATCGCTCATGTCGAGATTATCAAAATCGTCAGGTAATGCCACTTTCTAGCATGCGCCCTGGCTGCGGTCAATCACTCGCTGTGTTCATTGAACTGTCCCGCTTGAGTCGGGTGCTGGCAGAAAGCCCAGCCAGGCGGTATCTTAGGCGCCTATAGAGCGGATGTTCAAAAGATAACGATTCAAGGGAGAGCAATTCATGACCTACTTCGTCACCGGTGGCACGGGGTTCATCGGCCGCAACCTGATCGACCAGCTGCTGGTGCGCCGCGGCCAGATCCACGTGCTGGTCCGGCGGGGCTCGAAAAAGAAGTTCAATCGCCTGGTCGAGGAGCGCTGGAGCGATCACAAGAAGCGGATCGTGGCGGTCAGTGGTGATCTGACCAAGCCGGCGCTGGGCTTGAGTTCAGCCGACCGCGAGGCGCTGACCGGCAAGGTCCGTCACTTCTTTCACCTGGCTGCCGTCTACGACCTCAAGGCCAGTGCCGAGGACAATCAGATCGCCAACATCGATGGCACCCGGCATGCCATCCAGTGTGCCGAAGCGATCAAGGCCGGTTGTTTTCACCATACCTCTTCGATCGCGGCGGCCGGTCTGTATCGCGGCACCTTCCGCGAGGACATGTTCGAAGAAGCCAGTGGCCTGGATCATCCCTATTTCCGCAGCAAGCACGACTCGGAAGGCCTGGTGCGCAAGCATTGCAGCATCCCCTGGCGGGTCTACCGCCCCGGCATCGTGGTTGGTCACTCAGAGACCGGCGAAATCGACAAGATCGACGGGCCGTACTATTTCTTCAAGCTGATCCAGAAGATGCGCCGGATGCTGCCGCCGTGGGTGCCGACCCTGGGCCTGGAGGGCGGCCGGATCAACCTGGTACCGGTGGATTTCGTCGCCCGGGCCATGGATCACATCGCCCACAAGCCCAAGCTCAACGGCCAGTGCTTTCACCTGACCGATCCGAGTCCGAAACGGATCGGCGCGGTCATGAACCTGTTTGCCGAAGCCGCCCACGCCCCGCTGATGTCGATGCGCCTGGATGCCCGCCTGTTCTCGCTCATCCCCGCACCGGTCAAGCAGGGCCTGGGGATGCTGCCGCCGGTGCGCCGGATCATCAACCAGGTCCTCAAGGATCTCGGTATCCCGAAAGACATGCTGAGCTTTTTCAACTATCCGACCCACTTCGATACCCGCGAGGCCGAGCGCGCATTGAAAGGGTCGGGCATCCGTGTGCCGTCACTGGACGAATATGCCTGGGTGCTGTGGGACTACTGGGAGCGCCATCTGGACCCCGAACTCTTTATCGACCGCTCGCTGTCGGGCAAGGTCCGCGACAAGGTGGTCCTGATCACCGGGGCCTCCTCTGGCATCGGCAAGGCCACTGCCCTGATGATGGGCGAGGCCGGCGCAAAGACCATAATCGTGGCCCGCGGCGAGGAACAACTGCTCGAAACCAAGTCCGAGATCGAGGCGGCCGGCGGCCAGGCCCATGCCTACACCTGCGACCTGTCCGACCTGGCCGATGCCGAGCGCCTGATTGGGCAGGTGCTGAGCGACCACGGGCATGTCGACATCCTGGTCAACAATGCCGGGCGCTCGATCCGGCGCTCCATCTCTGCATCCTACGATCGCTTCCACGACTACGAGCGCTGCATGCAGCTCAATTACTTCGGTTCGCTGAAGCTGATCATGGGCTTTCTGCCGGTCATGGAGCAACGCCGCAGCGGCCAGGTCATCAATATCTCGTCGATCGGGGTGCTGTCCAACGCACCGCGTTTTTCGGCCTACGTGGCCTCCAAGGCAGCGCTGGATGCGTTCTCGCGCTGCGCGGCCTCGGAGTTCAACGATACCGGGGTGTCCTTTACCACCATCAACATGCCGCTGGTGCGCACACCTATGATTGCCCCGACCAAGATGTACGAGTCGGTGCCGACCATTACCCCGGAAGACGCTGCCGACATGGTCAAACAGGCCGTGATTTACCGCCCGCAGCGCATCGCCACCCGCCTGGGGATCTTCGCCCAGGTGCTGCATTCGATCGCACCGAAGAGCTCGGAGATCATCATGAACTCGGCGTTCCGGATGTTCCCGGACTCATCGGCCGCGCGCGGCGACAAGGATGCCGGCAACGAGCGACCGACCCAGGAACAGGTGGCGTTTGCCTCGCTGATGCGCGGCATTCACTGGTAACGGCAGGGCTGCGGTCGCCATCCGGTGGCCGCAGCCGGTCCGGTCAACCGCGCAGCAGGCGGTCGAGCTGGTCGAGGCTGCGGGCCAGGCTGTTGCCCATCGGCGCCAGGTAGCGCTTTTCGGCGGCCATCGCCTCGGTGAAGCTGCGTTCCTTCTGCAGCACGGCACGATTGAGGCCCAACTCGTAGGGTTGGAGGAACTGTTCCAGTTCATCGGCGCGGGCCAGCAACTCGGCACGCGTGGTCCGGTAGGCGTGGTCGACCAGTTCGTTGCGCGAGGAGTAGCTGAACACGTTGGTAAAGAACATCCGCTCATCATTGCGGTTGGGTTCGACCAGCAGGATCGAGGCGGTCGGAAACTCGGTCTGGTACTTGGCCATGCCGACCTGCATGCGCGACTGGATCAGCGAGCGGAAGGTCTGGGACAGCACCACCGGCAAGCCGCCCTTGATCATCCTGCTGGAACTGCGGCCGTCCGGTGGTACGGCCGGGTCGAGCTCGGCATCGTAGGGCACCAGCGGGTTGATGCCGATCAGCAGGTCGGCACCTTCCTTGAGCGCGACCGAGGCATGCAGCGTCCGCCGCAGAGCGCCGTCGACGTAGTAGTGGCCATTGATCTCGACGGGTGGATACAGGCCGGGCAGGGCGGCCGAGGCCTGGACCGCGGTCGAGATCGGGACAGCATCCCGTCCGGGCTCGCCAAAGCGCACTGCCTGGCCGGTTTCCAGATCGACCGCAACGATGCGCAGGCGCGCGCCGAGCTGGCGGAAATCGTTGCTGCGGCCGGGCCGTGACAGAATGCCGGCGACAAAGTGGTCGATACTGTGGTTGTCGAAAATGCCGGTGGGGATCAACCGACTCAGGCTCTCGATGCTTTCCAGGTGGGCGATTCGCTCGGGATGGCGGATCGCCTCGAGCAAAAGGTCGAGCACGACCCCGGGTACGCTCAGGGCACGGTTGAAATATTCGCGCACGGCCGGGCGCAGGAACAGATCAGGCTGGAAACGGAATTCCGCCTCCGGCGAACTCATGAAGATCCGGCTCATCTGGCTGGTCGTGATCCGGTTGGCCAGGCTGGCGGTGAGGAAGGAGCCCGAACTGACCCCCACATAGATGTCCAGATCATGCATCCGGACGCCGTCGATCGCTTCTTCCAGGGCCTGCAGGGCGCCCAGTTCGTAGATCGCTCCAAGCGGGCCGCCACCGGCAATGGCCAGACCAATCGTCGGTGGGCGCGTGCGCGGTCGGTGCTGGCTGGCTGGGGTGAGCTTGAGCATGGTCGGTGACTCCTCTTGCACCATTATAATGCAGGGCTTGTTCAGCAATTGATCAGAGAAGCGAACGATGGCCATCCGGACCGGCGACCCCGCCCCCGATTTCGAACTGCCCGACCAGGACGGTGATCCGTTCCGGTTGTCCGAGCATGCCGGGCAGCGCCTGCTGCTGGTGTTCTATCCGGGTGACAACACGCCGGTATGCACTGCGCAACTGTGCGACTACCGCGACGGACTGGAGGCCTTCGAGGGGCTGGATGTGACCGTAATCGGCATCAGTCCGGATGATCCGGCATCGCATCGGGCGTTCCGGGACAAACACGATCTACCCTTCACGCTGCTCAGTGACCAGGACCTGGAAGTTGCTCGAAAATATGATTGCAAAGCTCTGATTGGCATGAAAAGAGGGGTGTTCCTGCTGGGTGAGGATCAGCGGGTGCGTTACCGCCATGTCGAGGCCGTAGCGGTGTTCCGGCGCCACCGCGAGGAACTGATTGACGCGATCCGGCAGCTTTGAATGAGCGAAACAGCCGCCTACCGGCATCTGCACGAGCAGATCGAAATCAACCAGGCGCTTGGTGAGCGCATCCAGGCCCTGGAAGTGCCCGAGGCGCGGGCGCTGGCCCGCCTGCAGCATTGGCAGCGCCGGCGGCTGGACGCCACCTATCAGGACTTGCGCGACGATCCGCGTTACCTGCCGGCCTGCGAGTTCTTCCTCGACGAACTCTATGGCGGGCGCGATTTCGTCGAGCGCGATCGCCAGTTGATGCGGGCGGCGCCGGTGATGCGCCGGTTTCTACCCGACCACCTGTTGGCCGCAGTGGGTGACGCGATGCAGTTGCAGGCGGTCAGCCAGCAGTTCGACCTGGCCCTGGCCGAACTGCTGTGTGACGTCGATCCGATCACCCAGCCCGACTACGCCCGCGCCTACCGCGAGCAAGCCGACTGGGAAGGGCGAGAGCATCAATTGAGCCTGATTCGCGAACTCGGCGAGCTGCTCGGTCAGACCGTCCAGCGGCCGCTGGTCCATCGCCTGATCCGGCTGATGCACGGCCCGGCCGTGCTGGCCGGTTTCGGCATGCTCCAGGTGTTCCTGCGCGACGGTCTGGATGCTTTTGCCGAAATGGGCCCGGCCGATCATTTCCTCGATACCATCAGCGCCCGCGAGCACGCCGGACTCGAGGCCATGCGCGAGGGCAGCGACTGGCCATTCGAGCGCTGGATCGGCCACGGACCCTGAGCACCCTGTTGCAGCCGCACGGGTGCGCCTGAACCGGGCCCGAGAGGTATAATGCGCGGCCTTCGTCCGAGCCCGCCTGAATGAAACTCCGCAACATCGCCATCATCGCCCATGTCGACCATGGCAAGACCACGCTGGTTGACCAGCTGCTGCGCCAGTCGGGCGAATTCGCCGCCCACGAGCGCCTGACCGAGCGAATGATGGATTCCGAGGACCAGGAGCGCGAGCGCGGCATCACCATCCTGGCCAAGAATACCGCGATCACCTGGCGCGACTGGCGGATCAACATTGTCGATACGCCGGGCCATGCCGACTTCGGCGGCGAGGTCGAGCGCGTGCTGTCGATGGTCGATTCCGTTCTCCTCCTGGTCGATGCGGTCGATGGACCGATGCCGCAGACCCGGTTCGTGACCCAGAAGGCCTTTGCCATGGGTTTCAAGCCCATCGTGGTGATCAACAAGGTGGATCGTCCCGGCGCCCGGCCGGACTGGGTGCTCAACCAGACTTTCGATCTGTTCGACAAGCTCGGTGCGAGCGACGAGCAGCTGGATTTCCCGGTGATCTATGCCTCGGGCCTCAACGGCTATGCCGGGCTGGACGAAAGCGTGCGCGAGGGTGATCTGACGCCCTTGTTCGAGGCGCTGGTCGAGCATGTACCGGCCCCGCCGGTCGACCCGGACGGGCCGTTCCAGATGCAGGTCTCGACCCTGTCTTTTTCAACCTACGTCGGACTGATCGGCATCGGCCGGATTCGGCGCGGCAAGGTCAGGACCAACCAGCCGGTCAGCGTGATCGACCGCGACGGCAAGAAGCGTTCGGGTCGGGTTCTTCAGGTGCTGGGTTTCAAGGGCCTCAAGCGCGAGGAAATCGCTGAGGCCGAAGCCGGCGACATTGTCGGTATTTCGGGTCTGGAGAGCATCAGCATATCGGATACCATCTGCGATCCGGCTGCGGTCGAGGCACTACCGCCGCTGACCGTTGACGAGCCGACCATCCACATGACCTTCCAGGTCAACGATTCGCCGTTTGCCGGTCGCGAGGGCAAGTACCTGACCAGCCGCCAGCTCAGGGCCCGGCTGTACCAGGAAGCGACCCACAACGTGGCCCTCCAGGTTTCGGATACGGGCGACCCAGACCAGTTCGACGTGGCCGGGCGCGGCGAGCTGCATCTGTCGGTGCTGATCGAGTCGATGCGCCGCGAGGGCTATGAACTGGCCGTCTCGCGCCCGCGGGTGCGCAAGCGCGAGGTCGACGGCGAGGTCCAGGAGCCCTGGGAATCGGTCGTGCTGGATCTCGAAGAGTCCTACCAGGGCGCGGTCATGCAGGCCATGGGCGAGCGCAAGGGCCAGCTCAAGGACATGACCCCCGATGGTCGGGGCCGGGTCCGCCTGGACTACCTGGCCCCGGCGCGCGGACTGATCGGCTTCCAGTCCAGCTATCGCACCATGACCGCGGGAACCGGCCTGTTCTTCCGGGTTTTCGATCACTGGGGCCCGGCAACCGAAAAGCTGGCCGCCCGGATCAACGGCACCCTGATCAGCATGGAGCAGGGCACGACCGTGGCCTATGCCCTGTTCAACCTGCAGGATCGCGGCAAGCTGTTCGTCGGCCCCGGCGAGGAGGTTTACGAGGGCATGATCATCGGCCTGCATGCGCGCGAAAACGACCTGGTCGTCAACCCCCTGAAGACCAAGAAGCTGACCAATGTCCGCGCCGCCGGCAAGGACGATGCCCTGTTACTGACCCCGCCGATCCGGATGAGCCTGGAACAGGCGCTGGAATTCCTGGCCGATGACGAGTTGCTGGAAGTCACCCCTGAATCGATCCGCTTGCGCAAGCGTCTTTTGAAAGAGCACGAACGCAAGCGCGCCGAGCGCGCAGCCGGGTAAACCATCATCGGCCACGGGGCCGCCTGGGATGCCATGGCGCCAATGGCTGGATGGTCGGACAAAGGTGGCATAATGCGGTTCTGCCGCCGGGAAGGTGTCGTGAGCAGGGAAACCGCCGTCAGGATCTTGACCGCAGCGCGCGCTTTTTACGGGCCTGCATTGCCATTGCTGGTCGTGCTGTGGGCAGCGCCAGTGCTGGGGCAGGCGCTGCCCGATTTCCGGGCCGTCCTCGACCAGGCCCGCGAGATCAGCTACCAGCAGCACTGGCGGGCGGCCGATGGCCTGCTCGATGAGCTGGCGCCGCTGATCGGCCAGGCGGACTTGCGCGAATACGTCGATTTCCATCTGCTCCGGGCCCGGCATCTGGTCCTCGATGACCAGGTCGACGAGGCGCTGGCGATGGCCGAGGAACTGCTCAAGCTTGATCTGGCCGCCGGCCAGCGGCTCCGCGCGCTGCAGTTTCGGGCCAATGTTGGCGTGCTCCTGCGCCGCTACGAAGCTGCTTTCGAGTCCCTGAGCGAAGCGCTGGCCATCGAGGTCGACCCGGACGACCCGGCGCCGATGATCGCGACCCTCAATATGGCCGCCTACATGTTGGGCCGGGTCGGCGAGTACGACCTGGGTATCGAGTATGGTGAACGCGCGCTTGGCCTGGCCGATGAGACGCACAACGCTATTGAAGCCTGCGTGGCCCTGCAGCGGCTGGCGCCGGTCTACAAGTGGGCCGACCGCCCCGAACCGGCTGAACGCGCCTACCGTGAAGGCATCGAGGTCTGCCGCTCGACTGACAATACCTTGTTCGTCGGCGTCCTCGAGCATGGACTGGCCGACCTGCTGCGGCGCCAGGGCCGGCCGGAACAGGCCCTGGCGCTGGCTGAACAGGCGATTGTCGCTCTGGAAGATGCCGTGTATACCCTGGGTGAGTACGAGGCGCGCCTGGTTCGGCTTGAAGTCCTCCAGGACCTGGGCCGTCTGGACGCGGCCTGGCGCGACGAATTGGGCACCCTGGTCGCTTATTTTTCCGATCGGACGCTGTGGGACCAGTCGGCCCGGCTGGAGTTGCTGAAATCGGAAGTGGCCGAGCGTTCGGGTGATTTCAAGCTTGCGCTGCATCATCTGGATCGCCACCTGCAGGCCCGTGAATCTTTCCTCGACCGCGAACGGGCCATGCGCCTGGCCTACCTGCAGGTCGAATTCAGCAGCCGTCTGCAGCGCCAGCAGATCGATCTGCTGGCGGAAACCGCCCGGGTCGCCCAGCTGGAGGCCGAGACCGCTTCCCAGCAGCGCCGCCTGCGCACGGTCACCTGGTTGCTCGTCGGCCTGATCTTCCTTGTCCTGGCGGTTTTGCTCGTGCGCGCGTTCCAGGGTCGGCGGCGCTTTCGGGATCTGTCCAGACGCGATGGGCTCAGCGGGCTGGCCAATCACACCTGGTTTTTCGAACATGCCCAGGCAATCCTGCGCCAGACCCGGATCGGGAAGGATGGGCCGGGTCGGGTGGTCCTGGTGGCGGCCGACATCGATCATTTCAAGCGGGTCAACGATAGCCATGGGCATCGGGTCGGCGACAGCGTGCTGGGACGGACCGCCCGGCGCCTGCGCGAGGTTTTTCCCGATCACGCCCTGATCGGACGCATCGGCGGTGAGGAGTTTGCCGTGTTGTTGTGCGGCAAGGGGGTTGACGAGGCGATTGCCTGCATCGAGCGCTTCCGGCGAGCCGACCAGCGCGTGGTCCGGGAAGATGATCCGCCAGTCACGGTCAGCTTCGGTCTGGCCTGTGCAGGCCCTGGTGATGACATCCACCGCCTGCGCGAGCGGGCCGATCGTGCCTTGTACCGGGCCAAGCAGGCTGGACGTAACCGCTACGAGCTGGATGACTCCTGTCGCTGATCACGCCAGGCCGACAGATCGCGCTCGATCAGCGCCTCAAGCTCCCGGATCTGGTTTTCGAAGCGTTCGGTCAGGCTCTGGTGCAGCGCCGGATCCAGTCGGCGACGCGGCTGACGGGCAGCCGCGCGAGCCCGGCTGTGCTGCTTGTAGCGCAGGTGAAAGCGTTGCCACCAGCGTGGCCGGAAACGGCGCACGGTATAGCGCCAGGTGCCCTGTCGCCACAGTCGCCGGAACAGCGAATCCGGCAGCGGTGAAGCCTGGTTGTAGACGCTGAAGTCAGGCTGGAACCCGGCCGGCAGCCCAAGAAATGAAATGATCCCGGCATAAGTCTGTTGCGGCCGTTCGCGCAGGTCATCGAACAGCACTACCCGGACCTGCTCGGGCCCGAAGACAGCCTGGAAGCGGCGGATGCCGGCGGCATAGTCGGGCAGCATCGAATAGTAGAACTTCTCGGGAAAGCCACTGCGCGGTGGCAGTTTGCGGCCCTGGCGACGTTCGCTTTCCAGCGCCATGGCCTGGCCCAGGTCGGTCACGGTCTCGCGCCGGCCGCGCTGGCAGAAGTGAGTGTGCAGCGAATGCAGCATATCGGCCGGCTGGCGCACCAGAATCAGGATCCGGGCCTGTGGGTTGGCGGCATGAATGGCGGCGGCAGCAGCGCTCGAATACAAATACCAGGTCGAACGGTCACCGCGCAGCTGACCCGGCCGGGCGCCATCAAACAGCCTGGCGTACCGTCCAGCAGGCATCGGCGGGTCGTTGTAGGCCAGATCGGTGGAGAAGAAATGCGGCTCACCAGGCAGCATATGAATAGATGGATGCTGGTTCAGCCAGTGATGGAGCGAGGTTGTCCCGCACTTCGGTGCGCCCGCAATGATGAAGTCTGGTGCGATGGCGTGCATGCTGTGAGGCTCAAGACCCTCCGGGCAAAGACCCGCATAATGTGGCGAAATCAGTCTTGTTTCAACCGTGATCGCAAAGGAGTTTCCGCATGGACCTGACCCCGTCTGAGCGCGCCCGCGACCTGGCCGCCCGCCTGCAGACGTTTCTTGCGCAGCGCATTGTGCCGGTCGAGGCGGCCTGGCATGCACGCATGGCCGAGCTGGACGATCCCTGGCAGGTTCTGCCGGAAATCGAGGACCTCAAGCGCGAAGCCCGCGCGGCCGGCCTGTGGAATCTGTTCTTGCCCGATGGGCAACTGGGCCAGGGGCTGGGCAACGTCGACTATGCGCCCCTGGCCGAACTGATGGGACGGTCGTTCATTGCCCCGGAGATCTGCAACTGCAATGCGCCCGATACCGGCAACATGGAGGTGCTCTACCACTACGGCTCCGAGGCGCAGAAAGCACGCTGGCTCAAGCCCCTGCTGGCCGGCGAGATCCGCTCGGCCTTTTTCATGACCGAGCCCGACGTGGCGTCCTCGGATGCCACCAATATGCAGGCCACGGCGGTTATCGAGGGCGATGAGGTCGTCTTGAACGGCCGCAAGTGGTGGTCGACCGGTCTTGGTCACCCCAACTGCCAGGTCGGAATCTTCATGGGCCTGACCGACCCGCAGGCCGACCGCCATCGCCGCCATTCCATGGTCCTGGTCCCGATCGACGCCCCCGGCGTAAAGATCGAACGCATGCTCACCGCGATGAACATGCTCGATGCACCCTACGGCCACGGCGAGGTCAGCTTCAGCAACGTGCGCCTGCCGCTGGACCACATTATCGCCGGTCCGGGGCGGGGCTTCGAGATCGCCCAGGGTCGTCTGGGACCGGGTCGTATTCACCATTGCATGCGCCTGATCGGGCTGGCTGAACAGGCGCTGGAGCTGGCCTGTCGCCGGGCCCTGGCGCGAACGGCCTTCGGTCGCCCGCTGGCCAAGTTGGGGGGCAATGCAGAGCGCATCGCCGAGGCCCGGATTGCCATCGAGCAGGCCCGCCTGCTGGTTCTGAAGGCGGCCTGGTGCCTGGATCACAAGGGCATCAAGCAGTCGATGAGCGAGGTCTCGCAGATCAAGGTGGCGGTGCCGGCCATGGCCCAGTCGGTCATTGACCTGGCCATTCAGCTGCATGGCGGGGCCGGGCTGTCGAACGACTTTCCACTGGCCGCGGCCTGGACAGCGGCGCGCTCGTTGCGGCTGGCTGATGGGCCTGACGAGGTCCATCGCGGCTTGGTTGCGCGGTTGGAACTGGCCCGCTATCGGGACTGATCGGTCGCATTTGCGACTGACAGTCGGGCCTCGCCCCGGCTACACTTGAACGCTGTCTTCGCTTGCGTCCAGGCCCATGACCGTGCCCTCTGCTGCCCCAGACCTGCTCGACCGCCCGCGTGCCCTGCGCGCCGAGGATCGCTTTGATCTCGAAGCGGTGGACGCCTGGCTCAAGACCCGGATCGACGGCCTGGACGGTCTGCCCGAGGTCGAGCAGTTTGCCCGCGGTGCCTCCAACCTGACCTACCGCCTGCGCTATCCGGACCGCGACCTGATCCTGCGTCGCCCGCCGCCGGGCACCAAGGCGAAGTCGGCCCACAACATGGTCCGCGAATACAAGGTCCAGAAGGCACTCAGGCCGGCCTACCCGTACGTGCCCCGGATGCTGGCCCTGTGCACCGACGAGGCTGTCATCGGATCGGATTTCTATGTCATGGAGCGGCTCGAGGGGATCATCCTGCGCGCCGACCTGCCCGAGGGGCTGGTCCTGGATGCCACCCAGGCCCGCCGCCTGGCGAACGGGGCGATTGACCGCCTGATCGAACTGCACCAGGTCGATGTGCAGGCCGCCGGCCTGGAAAAACTGGGCAAGGGTGCCGGCTACAACCGCCGCCAGATCGAGGGCTGGTCAGAGCGGTTCCGCCGGGCCCGGACCTGGAACGTGCTGCCCGGCCGTTCGGTCATCAAATGGCTGGCCGAACGGGTGCCCGACGAGGTCGCGGTCCGCGTCATCCATGGCGATTTCCGGTTCGACAACCTGGTCCTGAACCCGCATGACCCGATGCAAATCATCGGCGTGCTCGACTGGGAACTGGCCACCCTGGGTGATCCGCTGATGGATCTGGGCAATTCCATGGCCTACTGGGTCCAGGCCGACGACGAGAAGTACTTCAAGGGTTTTCGCCGTCAGCCCACCCACATTCCGGGCATGCCCAGCCGGGCCGAGGTGGTCGAGTACTACTGTGACCGCACCGGTTTCAAGCCCGATAACTGGGCCTTCTACGAGGTCTACGGCCTGTTCCGCCTGGCCGTGATCGCCCAGCAGATCTATTACCGCTACCACAAGGGCCAGACCCGCAACCCGCAGTTCAAGCATTTCTGGATCGCGGTCAACTACCTGCTCAGGCGCTGTCGCCGCATCATCCGGCAAGCTCGGTGAGGGCGGGCATGGAACAGATGCCGGGGTTCACCAACCGTTCTATCGATCCGGCCGAGTTGCCGGACTATCGGGCTGTGCCCCTGCACCAGGTGGCGCCGAACTTCGGGCCGTACGCCGTGCTGGTCGCGGTCCTGACCTGGCTGGTGCTGGCCCTGGCCGTGCTGGTTGCACCGCGCCTGCCGTTTGTCGATGTGAGCTTGCCGGCGACCTCGGCCTTGCTGCCGCTGGCCGCAGCACTGTGGTTCGGCGCGGTTGCCTGGCTGGATGCGCGCCGGCGCGGCTGGGCCCTGCGCGAACACGACCTGATCTACCGTTCCGGACTGATCTGGCAGAAAACCGCGATCCTGCCGTTTGCCCGCATTCAGCATGTCGAGACCGCGGCCGGACCGCTGGAGCGGATATTCGGGCTGATGCGGGTCAAATGCTTCACCGCCGGTGGTATGGGAGCAGACCTCAGCGTGGAGGGGCTGGACCGGGAGGCTGCGCGCAAGATCCGTCAGCATCTGCTCGAGCAGATCCGTGACCCGGCCGAGGCGATGGCCGATGGTCGTGGTGAGGCCGGGGAGTGAGGGTTGGCGAGGAGTGGCAGCGGCTCAGTCCGCTGGCATTGGTCTTTCTGATCCTGAGCGGGCTGCAGCGCCAGGTCCGGGAAAACCTGTTCCTGTTCGCTGGTGCCGGTGCTGGCGCGGCGTTCACCGATTGGCTGGGGTTGCGCGAACTGCTGCTGATCGGGCTGGCTCTCGTGCTTTTTTCGGTCCTCGGCGCGATCATTTACCACCGCCGCTTTCGCTTTCGTCTCGAAGACGATGCGCTCCGCGTGCGGCGCGGCTTGATTGAGCACAAGGAACTGCGGCTGCGCTTTGCCCGGGTCCAGAATATCCAGCTCGCTCAGCCGTTCTATTTCCGTCCGTTCGGGTTGGTGCGGTTCAGCCTGCAGACGCCGGGGGCTGCCGACAAGGAGGTCGAACTGCCCGGTATTGGCCGGGAACTGGCCGAGACCATGCGCGATCGGATCAGTGCAGCGCGGATGGCGCCGGCTGCGTTGGTCAGCGAGACGGTCATGGAGGCCGGGCCCGACTCGTCGGAACCGGACCTGGAGTTGTTTGCGCCGGGCCCGGGCCGGCTCTTGCTGCATGGCCTGTCAAGCAACCAGGTCTGGGTGATTGCCGGGGTTTTTTTCTACCTGCTGGGCAACTTCGGTGAGCGATTCGGTGAGCGCCTGGAGCGGGCTGCCGAGGAGGCGCTGGACAAGGGTCTGGCGCTCGACCCGTCCGGTGCCGGCTGGCTTCTGGTGGCGGGCGCGGTGCTTGGGTTTGTGCTGTTGCTGTTTGCCTTGTCCGGCCTGCTTGCGCTGGTCCGCTTCTGGCGTTTTCGATTGCGGCGGCGCGACGACCGTCTGGTGATGGTGGCCGGCCTGTTCGACCGGCGCGAGCAGACCGTGCGCGATGGCAAGATCACCGGGCTGACCCTGCGTCAGTCCGTTGTCGGACGGCTGCTGGGTTGCTGGAGCCTGGTGCTGCGCCAGGCCCGCAGTGGCGACCACGAGGTCGGTGGCCGGGGTAATGCCGTCGAAGTGCCGGGCTTGAGCCGTTCCGATCTGGCCCTGGCTGACAAGCTGGTCCCGGGGGCCGGTCTGCCGGCCTGTTTCGAAGGGATCAGCCCGTACTTCCGGCGCTATGCCTTTTCGCGCCTGTTGCTGGGCTTGCTGGTCAGCCTGGTGGTGTTCGGCATGCTGTTCGGGTTCGACCACTGGAGCGTGCTGGTTGTGGCCTGTGCCGCCGCCCTGGCCCTGCCGGCCATCCATCTGCGTTTTCGCCACTGGGGTTGGGCGCTGTGCGGTCAGGTCCTGTGGCTGCGGCGAGGATGGCTGGGACAGCGGATCGACGGCTTCGATCTGGCCCGGGTTCAGCAGGCCAGGGTGACGAGCAGTCCCTATCTCCGGCGCCACCAGCTGGTCGGTCTGGAATTGCTGCCACCGCAGGGCAGCGTCCGACTGCCCTTTGTGGCCGAGGCGGTCGCCGCCCGGCTGGCGAACCTGGCCCTGGCGGTCGCCGAGCAGGCCCGCGATCACCGCGTCTGAGCGGTGCCGGGGCCAACGGTCCTGCATGCTAGAATCAAATGCTTGAAATTTTATCCGGGAGAAGGCGAGGGATGACCCAGGTTTCGGCGGGCGCGCGCTTCAGGGCGCTGGTGGCGGAGCAGCCGCCGGTCCAGATCGTCGGCACGATCAACGCATTCGCGGCCTTGCTGGCGGCCAGGGCCGGCCACAAGGCGATCTACCTGTCGGGCGCCGGGGTGGCCAATGCCTCGCTGGGTCTGCCCGACCTGGGCATCAGCCAACTGGCCGATGTCGCCGAGGATGCCCGCCGGATCACAGCGGTGTGCGATCTGCCGCTGCTGGTTGACGTGGATACCGGCTGGGGCAGCGCCTTCAACATCGCCCGTACCGTGCGCGAGATGGAACGCGCCGGAGTGGCGGCGATCCACCTCGAGGACCAGGTCCAGGCCAAACGCTGCGGTCATCGGCCGAACAAGGCCCTGGTCGGCATCGACGAGATGGTCGACCGGGTTCGCGCCGGGGTCGATGCTCGATGCGACGAGAACTTCGTCTTCATGGCCCGCACCGACGCCCATGCCAGCGAGGGCATGACCGCTGCCGTCGAGCGGGCCAACCGCTACGTCGAGGCCGGTGCCGACATGATCTTTGCCGAGGCACTGCACACGCTCGATGAGTTTGCCGCCTTCACCCGCCAGGTGCCGGTGCCGGTCCTGGCCAACATCACCGAGTTTGGTCAGACACCGCTGTTTGGCATCGACGAGCTGGCCGCGGTCAATGTGGCCATGGTGCTGTATCCCCTGAGCGCGTTTCGGGCGATGAGCCAGGCGGCCCTGGGGGTCTACGCGGCGATCGCCGACGAAGGTCACCAGCGCAGCGTGGTCGAGACCATGCAGACGCGCACCGAACTCTACGAGATCCTGGGTTACCACGACTACGAGCGCAAGCTCGATGAACTGTTCAGCAAGGAGTCGAACAATGACTGACAAGACAACCGGGGCCGGACTGAGAGGGCAGTCGGCCGGGCAAACTGCAATCTGCACGGTCGGCGCGGCCGGCAACAGCCTGCGCTACCGCGGTTACGCGGTCGATGATCTGGCCGACAATGCCAGTTTCAACGAAGTCGCCCATCTGATCCTCAAGGGCGAGCTGCCCACGGCCGGGGAACTGACCGCCTACAGCGCCCGCCTGCGCGCGCTGCGCGGCCTGCCCGGAGCACTCAAGGAAGTGCTTGAGCGGATTCCGGCTTCGGCCCATCCCATGGATGTGCTGCGGACCGGCTGTTCGTTTCTCGGCAACCTGGAGCCGGAGACTGACTTTGATCAGCAACAGCACGTGGCCGATCGCCTGCTGGCCGCTTTTCCGTCGATGATCGGCTACTGGTACCGCTACAGCCACGACGGCGTGCGGATCGAGGTCGAGACCGACGATGACGGCATCGGCGGGCATTTCCTGCACCTGCTGCGCGGAGACAAGCCCAATGAACTCCATGCCCGGGTGATGGATATCTCGCTGATCCTGTATGCCGAACATGAGTTCAACGCCTCGACCTTCACCGCCCGCGTCTGTGCCTCGACCCTGTCGGACATGCACTCATGTATCACCGGGGCGATCGGTTCACTCCGCGGGCCGCTGCACGGCGGAGCCAACGAGATGGCCATGGCCATGATCGAGCGCTACGACTCGGCCGAACAGGCGCGCGCCGATGTGCTGCGCATGCTCGCGGCCAAGGAAAAGATCATGGGCTTCGGCCACGCCGTCTATCGCGAAAAGGACCCGCGCAATGCCATCATCCGCGAGTGGTCGCGCAAGCTGGCCGACGATGTGGGTGACACGGTCCTGTTCCCGGTCTCCGAGGCGGTCGAAAAGACCATGTGGGAAGAAAAGAAGCTGTTTGCCAACGCCGATTTCTACCACGCCTCGGCGTATCACTTCATGGGCATTCCGACCCGCCTGTTCACGCCGATCTTTGTCATGTCGCGGGTGACCGGCTGGGCCGCCCACGTGATGGAGCAGCGCGCCAACAACCGCATCATCCGGCCCGGTGCAGACTATATCGGTCCCGAGCCGCGCTCCGTGCCACCGATCAACCAGCGCTGAGCGGGACTCACTTTCTCCGGGTCATGGCCGCGGTCAGGATCAGCCTGATCGCGTCCTCGAACGGCATGTCGACCGGCTCGCACCACTCGCGCGGCACGAACAGGGTGTAGCCGGCAATCTGGTAGCTGAGCGGCAGATAGACGGCGACCTCGCCGGCATCGCCGAACGGCAGTCCGGAGAAATCCTCGCGGGTGACGAAGCCGAGCAGGGAGTAGCCGGAGGGATGGCGCACGCGCACCACCTGGTTGAACTTGTCCTGGTCATCGCCGGAAAAGTAGTCGACGAAATCCTTGGTGGCGCGAAACACCGACTTGACCACCGGCATGCGATCGAGAATGCCTTCGCCGAAGTCGATCAGCTTGCGAAACAGGTAGACCTGACTCAAAAGCCCGATCAGGATGACCAGCAGGATGCCGCCGACCAGGCCCATGCCCTGGATATACCACTGGTCTGGCAAGATCATCCGGATCAGCCGACCGACTCCGCCTTCGGCCAGCCCGGCCAGCCAGAACACGATGATCAGGGTCAGCGCGATCGGGATGATCGTCGCCAGACCCTTGAAGAACAGGCGTATCAGGGCGGCAACCCGGTGATTCTCAGAGCTCATCGAACTTGCGTCGCAGTGTTTCGCGCTGGTCGGTCACGATCCGCTCCAGGGTCTCGATCCGCTCGCGCAGATCGGCCAGGGCGTCGTTGACGGAATCCTCCAGGGCAGCGCCATGGCGCCGGCTTTCAACCCATTTCTGGCCGATGGATACGATTCCCAGGATGGCCACGATGGCCACGGCTGCCGAGAAGAAATTCATCGTTGGTCTCTCCGGAGGCACAAAGTAAAGGTGGTCATGGCCTGATTGTGCATCATCCTCAGGGCAGGGTTTCAGGCAGTATCGCATCCTCACCACGATCAACGGCCGGGGCTTCCCGCGGCTCGACGACGATCCGTTCCATGAAATAGCACAGGCAGTCATTGCGGACGATGAGCTCGTCGGTGGTCAGCATCGCCGGCATCAGCGGTTTGCGGGTCAGCACCCGGCCGTCGCTGAGCATGAAGCACTCCTCGGAGAGATCACGGCCATCATGGCCACTGGCGATGAGTGGCTGGCGATGGCCGTTGGCATGGGAGGCCAGCTGCGTCCCGGGTGGCAGCTCGCGGAAGTTCAGCCGGTCCAGGTCGGGTGGAAAACGGATCTCGGAGTCGGCAGTGAAGCTGAATTCGGCCGCCTCGGCCACCCGCACGGTGGCGAACATGCTGAATAATTCCAGGTCTTCCGGCTGCGGTGTGCTGGCCGGCAGTTCATGCAGGTTGAGTACGCTGTCAAGATAAGCCAGGGCATGGTCGGTCCCGTCGGCCTCGCCGGACAGACCGCATTCCAGGGTCACCGATGGGCAGAACTCGCCGAAGGCCATGGACTGCACGCCGCGTGGTTCGGTGAAATAGATCACGGTGCGTGAAAACAGGGTCGCCAGCTGCAGCCGCTGCGGCTCGATCCGGTTGACTGCCGAGTAATGCGGGTTCAGTCCGGTGTTGTTGTGAATATCGATACTCGCGATGGGCTTGCGCAGGCGGACATGATCGGTGATTTCAGCGAACACGTCGTGCCAGATGGTCGGCACCGTATCCGATCCCGGCCAGCAGCGGTTGAAATCGGGCTGGTCGGCCAGGTGGCGCCGGCCCCGGGCGGCTGCGCGGACGTTGCCGATCAGCAAGATCAGGCTGCGCGGCAGGGGGTCGCGCTGGTAACGGCTTTTGAGCAGGCGCCGAACGGCTTCCCAGCCGGTGACCTCGTTGCCGTGCTGGAGTACCGAGACGAACAGCGGCTGCGGCCGGCGGCCGGGCAGATGGATCAGGGTCGGGCCGTTGAGGAAGCGATGCAGCTCGGTCGCCGGCTGTTCCAGCAGTCCTTCGGGCAGATGATCCAGTATCGCCGGGTTCATGCGTTATCCTGTTCGGGTCAGCACTATAAGCTAACCCCTTTGCCTGCGACTTGAAAGCCCGTCTGGGGCAAACGCGGGTCTTGAATCCCGATCTCACTGGCCCCAAGTCGGGCGGCAATCGGGTGTTCCCACTGCGTTTTTCAAGAGACGTCCGGATGATCAAAGCCAAGTCACTGACCCGTCGCTACGGACCGCTGCTTGCGGTCGATGGCCTGAGCTTCGAGGTGGAGCCGGGCACCATTCTCGGGTTCCTGGGGCCCAACGGGGCCGGCAAGTCGACCACCATGAAGATGTTGACCGGCTTTCTCGAACCGACCAGCGGTACGGCCGAAATCTTCGGTCACGATATCCGCAGCGACAGCCTCGCCGCTCGCCGCCAACTGGGCTACCTGCCCGAGGGCGCGCCGCTGTACGGTGAGCTGAGCGTCGAGCGCTTTCTGCGCTTTGTCGCCGAGGCCAGGGGTTACCGCGGTGCGGAACTGGTCGCCCGGGTCGGCTCGGCGGTCGAGCGTCTCAGCCTGGGCGAAGTTCTGGCTCAGAGTATCGAGACCCTGTCGAAGGGCTTCAAGCGCCGGGTCGGTATCGCCCAGGCCATCCTGCACGACCCACCGGCGCTGATTCTCGACGAGCCCACCGATGGTCTGGACCCGAACCAGAAGCATGAGGTGCGCGAACTGATCCGCGAGATGGCCAGCGAGCGGATCATGATCATTTCCACCCACATCCTCGAAGAGGTCGATGCGCTGTGCACCCGGGCCATGATCATCGCCCGCGGCCGCTTGCTGGCCGACGACACACCGGCCGGCCTGCTGGCCCGTTCGCGCTACCACAACGCGGTCACCCTGGTTCTCGAAGATCTCCAGGCGGCCGCCTCGGTGCTCGGCGCCTTGCCGGAATCGCGTGAAGTCGAAATTCGCCGGGGCCGCCTGACCGTGTTTCCCAGTGGCCAGGGTGATCTGTTCGAAGCCGTGACCCAGGCCGTGCGGGCGGCCGGCTGGAAGGTGGCCCAGATCCAGCTTGAGTCGGGCCGGCTTGATGAGGTGTTCCGCACGGTCACAAGCACAAAGGAGGCGGCGTGATGGGCAATCTCGGCGTTGTTCTCCGGCGCGAACTGGCCAGCTACTTCGCCACCCCGGTCGCCTACGTGTTCATCGTCATCTACCTGGTCATGTCGGCGGTGTTCACCTTCTACCTGGGCGGGTTCTACGAGCGCGAGATCGCCGATCTGGAGCCATTTTTCCGCTTTCATCCCTGGCTCTACCTGTTCCTGGTACCGGCCATCGGCATGCGGCTGTGGGCCGAGGAGCGCAAGTACGGCACCGTCGAGCTGCTGCTGACCCTGCCGATCACCGCCACCGAGGCGGTGCTGGGCAAGTTCCTGGCGGCCTGGCTGTTCATCGGCCTGGCCCTGGTCCTGACCTTTCCGATCTGGGTGACGGTCAATGTGCTCGGCAACCCCGACAACGGCGTGATCGTTGCCGCCTATCTCGGATCCTGGTTGATGGCCGGCGGCTTCCTGGCGATCAGTGCCTGCCTGTCGGCGGCCACGCGCAACCAGGTGGTGGCGTTCATCCTGGCCGTCGTGGCCTGTTTTGTCTTCCTGCTGTCGGGCCTGCCGATGGTGCTTGACCTGTTTCGCGGCTGGCTGCCCCAGGCGCTGATCGACGGGATTGCCAACCTGAGCTTTCTGGTCCACTTCAACGCCATCTCGCGCGGCGTTCTCGACCTGCGCGACGTGCTTTATTTCCTGTTGGTGATCGGCTTCTGGCTGGCCGCCAACCGGATCGTGCTGGAACGCAAGAAGGCAGAATAATCATGAGGCAAGCGACATCCAGACACTGGTATTCCTCGACCGCGCTGGCCCTGCTGGCGATCCTGTTCCTGGCCCTGACCATGCTGTCCGGCGCCTTCCTCAGCGGGGTTCGCCTGGACCTGACCGAAAACCGCCTGTACACCTTGAGCGACGGGACGATCAGCCTGCTCGAGGCGATCGAAGAGCCGATCACCCTGGAGTTCTATTTCAGCGAGGAAGCGAGCAGTGATCTACCGATGGTGCGCAACTACGCCCGCCGGGTCCAGGAGATGCTCGATGAAATGGTCCAGCGGGCCGATGGCCGTCTGATCGTGCGTCGGATCAATCCCGAACCCTTCAGCGAGGCCGAGGATCGCGCCGCCCTGCTCGGGCTGGAAGGGGTCCCGGTCGGGCGGGGCCGCGAGAGCCTCTACCTCGGTCTGGTCGGCACCAACCGGGTCGATGGTCGCGAGGTGCTGCCGTTTCTCTCGCCGGCGCGCGAGGCCTTCCTTGAGTATGAGCTGGCCCGCATGGTCTACATTCTCAGCCAGCCGCAGCGACCGCGCGTGGGCTGGCTGAGCGGCCTGCCGATGACCGGCGGCATGGATTTCCGCACCGGCCAGCCGCAAGAGCCCTGGGCGGTTTACCAGGAGGTCTCCGAGCTGTTTGAGCTTGAACAGATCGACCCATCCGACCAGGAGTTGCCGGCCGACATCGATGTGCTGGTGCTGGTCCATCCACGCGATCTGGACCAGGGCCTGCTGGCAGACATTGAGGCTTTCCTGCTGGCCGGTGGTCGTCTGCTGGCCTTCCTCGACCCTTACGCCGAAACCGATCCGGGGCCGGACCCGACCGATCCAAGCGGTGCCCTGACCGCCGATCGGCACTCCTCGCTGGCGCCCTTGCTGGAGGCCTGGGGGGTCGAGTTTTCCACCGAAGATTTCGTCGCCGACCTGGGTCTGGCCGTGCAGGTCAACCTGCAGCAGGGCCAGCCACCCGTGCGTCATCCGGCCATCCTTGGCCTGACGGCGGCCAACATGAGCAACGATGATGTCATTACCGGTGACCTGGAAGTCCTCAACCTGGCCTCCAGCGGATGGTTCGAACTGAGCGACGACAGCCCGCTCGCCCTGGACCCGTTGCTCCGCAGCAGTGCCAGCGCCGGGCCGCTGGCCACCGAACGGCTGCGCCTGCTGGCCGATCCCTCGGCTCTGGTCGACGAGGTCGGTGTGACTGGCGAGCGCTACGCCCTGGCGGCCAGGATTTCCGGCCCAGTCGAGGCCGCCCTGGCACCAGAAGGCATCGGTGATGCGCCGACCGCCGGTGAGATCAACGCCATCCTGGTCGCAGACGCTGATTTTCTGGCTGACCGTTACTGGGTCCAGCGCCAGCGTTTCTTCGGTACAAGCCTGCTCGAGCCGTTTGCCAACAACGCCGATTTCGTCATCAACGCGATCGACAACCTGCTGGGCAATGCCGATTTGATCAGTGTGCGCGGACGGGCCACCTCCAGCCGGCCGTTCACCCTGGTCGAGGACTTGCGCCGATCGGCTGAACAGAGCCTGCGGGCCACCGAACAGCGTCTGGAGGCCGACCTGGCCGAGGCCGAGGGTCGTCTCAACGAGTTGCAGCAGGCCCGGGCCGATGCGGATTTGAGTGTGCTGACGCCGGAGCAGGAGGCCGAGATTGATCGCTTCATGACCCGCCGCCTCGAGATTCGTCAGCAGCTGCGCCAGGTCCGGCGTGATCTTGACCGTGAGATCGAGGCGCTCGGCACCCGCGTCAAGGTCATCAACATTGCCCTGATGCCATTGCTGGTAACCGTTTTTGCCTTGATTCTGGCCTGGCGTCGGCGACTGGCTTTTCAGCGTTCGCGCACCGGAGTTCAGCCATGAGTCCGCGCAGCGTGGTCATGCTGGGTGTGATCACCCTGGTGGCGATTGTCTCGGCCCTGCTCTACAGCGGCGCGCGGCGCGACGCGGCCGCGCCGGAGCCTGAGCGGCTGGTGCCTCAGTTGCGTGCGGTCATCAACGAGATCGATGCGATCGAGATCACAGCGGCCGGGGAAGTGCTGGTGGCCCGTCTGCGCCGCGACGATACGCGTTGGCGGGTGGAGAACCGGGCCGGCTACGAGGCTGATTTTCGCCGCATCCATGACCTCCTGCGCGGGCTGGCCGACGCCAACCGGGCCGAACCCCGCACGGCACTGGAAGAGTGGTACCCGCGCCTGGGCTTAAGCGACCTGGACTCGGAAGTCGCGCGCGGCGTGCAGGTTGCCTTCCCCGGCAGAGACTTGCCCGCGGTGATCCTGGGTGATCAAGACGAGGCCACCGGCGGTCGCTACGCGCGACTGGAGGGGCAGGCCCAGAGCTGGCTGACGGATCAGCCGCTAGAGGTGCCGGCGAGCACTGTCGGCTGGCTGGAGCGCAGCGTCATGGACATCCCGGCGCGCGAGCTGGCCGAGGTCACCATTGTCCACCCCGACGGTGATCGCGTGCGCCTGCGACCGGCCGACGAGGAGGGTGAGCAGTGGGTGGTGCTGGACGTGCCCGACGGGCGCGAGGCGGCCCCGGACTGGCAGATCCGCCCGGTTGCCAACGGCCTGGCCAGCGTTAACCTGGAAGATGTCCGTCGCCACGAAAGCGTGCCGGAGGACGCTGTTCGCGCCCTGTACGTGACCCGTGATGGGCTGAACTTCGTGGTTGACCTGTTCGTCGATGACGGTCGCCCCTGGGCCCGTTTTTCGGTCTCGGCCGAACCGCAGGCCGTGGTGGCGGACGACGAGGCGGCCGAGGAAGAGCAAGGCGATGGCCTGCTGGCCGATGCGGTCGCGGTTGATGCGCGCCTGTCGCCCTGGCAGTTTGCCCTGCCGGAGGCCAAGTTCGAGACCATGACCCGCCGACTCGAGGACCTGCTGGCCGAGCCGGTCGCTGATCCGGCGGGCTGAAAACGACCCGGGCCGGGATTCAGGGTCGCAGCAGTTGCGGCTCGATGCCGGCGAAGATCTCGGCAATCTGCTCAAGGAAATCGCTCAGGGCCGAGCTCTTGCGCCAGGTCATGGCGATGGTGCGCTTCGGGCCGCTGGCGCCAAACGGCCGGGTGACCAGGTTCTCGGTCGGCGCGACCGGCGGTTTGACCGACAGCACCGGCATCAGCGTGATCCCGGTGTTGGCCGCCACCATCTGGCGCAGGGTTTCCATGCTGGTGGCATGAAAATCCAGCTTCTCGTGGGCGCCGGTCATCTGGCAGACTTCCAGGGCGTGCTCGCGCAGGCAGTGGCCGTCCTCGAGCAGCAGCAGCTCCTGGTCTTCCAGGTCGGCCATGCACAGTTCCTGGCTTGCGCTCAGCGGATGGCCCTCGGGCATGGCCACCACAAACGGCTCCTCGAACAATACCCGCGCGACCATCTGGTCGCTGCCGACCGGCAACGCCAGAATGCCGGCATCCAGCCGGCCCTCGGTGAGCATCTCCAGAATGTTCTCGGTCTTTTCCTCGAACAGGCGCAGGGTCAGTCGCGGGAAGCGCCGCCGGATGGTTGGCACCACATGCGGCAGCAGATACGGCGCCAGGGTCGGAAAAATGCCGATGCGCAGCAGGCCGCTTTCCGGGTCAAGCGCCCGACGGGCGATGGCGCGCATCGCTTCGACCTCGGCCAGGATGCCCCGGCAGCGCGCGACCACTTCTTCGCCGACCCGGGTCAGCATGACGTGGCGCGGCGAGCGTTCGACCAGCTGGACGCCGAGTTCTTCCTCCAACTTGCGGATCTGGGTGCTCAGGGTGGGTTGGGAAACAAAACAGCGCTCGGCCGCCTTGGAGAAGTGACGCACATCGGCCAGGGTGACCAGGTACTGCATTGCCCGGATATTCATGGCTGCATTCTAGCGTCTTGCACGCCGGTCACAAGCAAGCCGGAGCCGCTGATCGGTCAGGCGCCGGGTGCCGCCAGGGGCTGGGCCCGTTCGATCAGCGCCTCGACATCAGCGCCGGTGGGCAGCTGGCCGAACAACAGACCGGAACGGTCGACCAGGCGAGCAGCCACGAAAGCCGAGGCGACCTTCTCCGGCCCGGCTTTGAGCATGACAGTCGCCTGCAGCGCCAGCGCGATATCCTCGACCACGCGGCGCGCCTGGCCTTCCAGCATGTCGGGCTGGTCAAAGGCGGCAGCGATGCGCTGGCGGCAGGCTGCAAGCTCAGGGCAACGACTGGCCTGCGGCTGGATGAAGGCCATCAGTGCTTCCAGGCAGCGCGGCTCTCGCGCGACCGCGCGCAGCACATCCAGGCACTGGATATTGCCGGAACCTTCCCAGATCGCATTGACCGGTGCTTCGCGGTACAGCCGCGGCAGGATGAATTCCTCGACATAGCCGGCGCCACCCATGCATTCCTGGGCTTCGTTTACCACGCCGACAGCGCGTTTGCACACCCAGTACTTGGCCACCGGCGTGGCGATCCGGGCCAGCAGTTCGGCCTGCTCGTCACCCGAGCCGGCCTGCTCGAAGCGCCCGGCCAGAAACAGCGCCAGGCGCATGGCGGCCTCGGACTCCAGCGCCAGGTCGGCCAGGACGTTGCTCATCAGGGGTTGTCGACTAAGCCGGGTACCGAAGGCCAGCCGCTGGCTGCAGTGATGAATCGCCTGGGCAATGGCCTGGCGCATCAGCGCGGCAGAGCCGATCACGCAGTCCAGCCGGGTCTCGGCCACCATCCGGATGATGGTGGCCACGCCGCGACCGGGCTCGCCGACCATCTGCGCCCAGGTGCCCGGATACTCGATTTCCGAGGAGGCGTTGGACAGGTTGCCGAGCTTGTCTTTCAGGCGCTGGATGTGGATCGGATTGACGCTGCCGTCAGGTCGCCAGCGCGGCACCAGGAAGCAGCTCAAGCCCTCCGGCGCCTGGGCCAGGCTCAGGAAAGCATCCGACATCGGCGCCGAACAGAACCACTTGTGGCCGACCAGTTCATAGGCCTGGCCGGGTCCGGCCGCGCCCAGCGGCCTGGCGGTAGTGCTGTTGGCGCGCACGTCAGAGCCGCCCTGTTTTTCGGTCATGGCCATGCCGAAGGTGACCCCGCGCTTGTCGGCGGCCGGACGGAAGTCCGGATCGTAGGCGCCGGCGAGCACGCGTGGCTCCCATTCGGCCGCGATCTCCGGTTGCAGGCGCAGCGCCGGAACGACCGCATGGGTCATGGTGATCGGGCACATCGTGCCGGCTTCGAACTGGTTGTGCAGGTACATCATTGCCGAGCGCGCCACCCGCGCGCCCGGTTGCCCGCGCCAGGTCAGCGAGGCAAGGCCATGGCCGATGCCGAGCTCCATCAGGCGGTGATAGCTGGGATGGAAGTCGACCTGGTCGATGCGATGACCATAGCGGTCGTGGGTCCGCAGCTTTGGCCTGAACCGGTTGGCGGCAGGGCCCAGGGCGAGAATCTCGCTGCCGGCGATGGCGCCGTAGTCGACCAGCGCTGCTTCCCAGGCGCTGCCGCCTTCGCCCACGACCGCCTCGCGCAACGCCACATCACCGCTGAAGGCGTTGTAGTTCTCCAGCGTTGTCGGCTGGTTCTCGACGGTATGGGTGGCCATCGTCGGCAGTCCCGGGCGCGCCGTCCCGATCAGTCGCGGTCCAGGTCCAGTACTTCGGTCAGGAACAGGGTCTCTGCCTCGCGCTGGAAATCGCGGTTGGACTGGCGGGCAAAGCCGTGCCCTTCATCCAGTGCCAGCAGATACCATGGCTCGCCGCCCGTCGCGCGCACGGCGGCCAGTATCTGCTCGGCTTCCGAAGCCGGCACCCGCGGGTCGTTGGCGCCCTGGATGATGAACAGCGGTGCGGTGATGCGCTCGGCCTGGTTGGCCGGCGAGATTTTTTCCAGGTGGGTGCGGACTTCCGGGATGCGCTCGTCGCCGTATTCTGCCCGGCGCAGGTCACGCCGGTAGCCGGCGGTGTTTTCCAGGAAGGTGACGAAATTGGAGATGCCGACGATGTTGATGCCACCGGCCAGGCGATCGGAATAGTGAACCAGGCTGGCCAGCACCATGTAGCCGCCGTAGGAACCGCCGTAGACCACCACGCGCTCCTGGTCCAGCTCGGGTTGCTCGGCGATCCAGTCGAGCAGGGCACCGATGTCGAACACCGAGTTTTCGCGAAGCATCACGTTGTCGAGGTTGACATACTCGTTGCCGTAGCCGGACGAGCCGCGCACGTTCGGGACCACCACGGCCGCACCGAGTTCGTGGACCCAGTACATGTAGGTGGAACTGAAGCCGGGCCGGGCCTGGCCTTCAGGGCCACCATGGATGGAGATGATCACCGGATGCGGCCCGTCGCCGTCCGGGCGGTGGACGAAGGCCGGCACCTCGAGCCCGTCGAAGCTTTCGTAGCTGATCAGTTCGGGCGCGCGGAAGCGTGACGTGTCCAGCCCGCCGACCTCCGATTCGGTCCAGCGCAGCAGCTGGCCGGTGGCGGGCTCGAAGGTCCAGGCATCCCCCGGCGAGCCGGCGTAGCTGTGGCTGAAGCCCAGGCGCTGACCGTCCGGGCTGAAACGTACACTGCCGATAAGTCCGGTCGGCAACTCCGGGCCGTTCCGGTGTTGTCCGGAGACCAGGTCAAGCAGGTGCAGCTCGGAAATGCCGCCGGCATTGATGGTGTAGGCCATCAGCTTGCCGTCCGGGGAAAGATCCATGGCCTGCACATCCCAGGGGTGCTCGACGACCACCCGCTCCTCGAAGGAGTCAAGGTCGATCGCCAGGATGCGGCGGAACTCGGCTCCGGCATCGCTGACCACGAACAACTCCGAGCCGTCGGCGGAAAAGCGCGCCGCGCCGTAGGCAACCTGGCGGTCCGGCCGGATCTGGCGCATCTCGCCATTGTCCAGATCGAGCAGGAACAGGCGCGATTCGTTGATCGAAATGTAGCGGCCCAGCAGCAGTGTGCGGCCATCCGGCGACCACTCGCGCGGCACCGTGGCGCCCTCGGCCTGGACCAGTTTCCGGCGCGTGTTCGGATCGGCAGGGTCGGCCGTCCAGATGGTGTAATCCGGTTCTTCCCAGGTGGTCGATGCCCACGCGACCCGCGCGCCGTCGGGCGACCAGGTAAAGCCCTGGTTGCGGGTCTCGCTTTCGGTGAAGCGGGTCGAGGCGCCGGAGGCGGGATCGAACAGGAAGCCCTGGAAGAACTCGTCGCCGCCGACATCGCGCGAGAACATGAACTGGCCCGAGTCGTCGGGCCGCACGCTGGCGCCGCTGGTGCGCTCGTCGTAAAAGGTGACCTGGCGCCGGGCGCCCATCGGTTCGGCCACATGGTGGATCTGGCTGGTCTCGCCGAAGCGGGTGGTGATGTAGATGCCGCCGTCGGGGGCAAAATCCGACAGCGAGGCCGAGCGTACGTTCTGGTACTGGCGCAGGCGCTCGCGCACCTCGGCCGGGATGTCGGGGATGTTTTCCATCACCAGGTTGCCCTGCTGGACCCTGACCGGCCCCTCGTCGGCCAGGGCCGGGGCAGCCAGGCCGCCGGCGACGACCAACAGACAGACCAGGCGCAGCGATACCGGAAGCAGGCGGTTGAGCATCATGTTCGGGGGTCTCCTTGGAAAAAAGTAGATAAAGACGAAAAAGTTACACGATCAGGCCGGCGATGGCGCGCCGGTCCTCGCTCATCAGGATGTTGAAGGTGCGCGCGGCGGCCTTGAGGGTCATGCATTCAAGGCCAATGCCGCGGCGGAAAAACAGGTTCTGGATTTGCCCGCCGGGAAACTGCGGGTGCTGGCCGATACCAATCACGACCAGTTCGGGCGCAAAAGCGAGCAGCGGCTCAACCGTTCGCTCGTTCAGATCATCCAGCGAGCGCACCGGCCAGCTGTCATCGAGCAGCCGCGCCCCGACCAGGACACTGGTTGAAAAGCTGCGGTCGTTGATCATGATCCGGTCGTTTTCGACTGAGCGAATGACGTGGTGATTGCCGGGCGGGTGCTCGGTCAGGTTCAGCATGGCAGGCTTCGGCGAGTTCTCAACGGGGCAGGGCAATGACCGGCTTTTTCGGGTGGCGACGATAGTAACAGGCCACCTGGCCGATCTGGTGAACCAGTTCGGCCCCGGTCGACTCTGCGATCCGGTCGATCCAGTCCCGGCGCTGCTCGCGTTCGGCGCGGAGCTTGACCTTGATCAGCTCATGATGTTCAAGGGCCTGCTCGATCTCGGCGCGCACGTTGTCGCTCAGGCCCTTGTCGGCCACCGTGACCACGGGGTTGAGGTCGTGGGTCAGACCGCGAAGAAATTTGCGCTGCGCGTTGTTCAGGGTCATGGCGAATCCAATGGTAATCTGCCGGCTAGTGTAACGATTTTGCCGTCATTGTCGGCGGTGCCAAAGGAGTGACCGAGCATTGACCCGGGCCTGGAAAAACCGCCAGCAGAAAGACCCCTACGTGCGCAGGGCGCGCGAGGATGGCTTTCGCGCGCGGGCGGCCTACAAGCTGCTCGAACTCGATGCCAAGGACAAGTTGTTCAATGATGCCCATGTCGTGGTTGACCTGGGCGCCGCCCCGGGCAGCTGGTCACAGGTGGCACGCCGGCAGCTTGACGGCCAGGCCCGGGTGATTGCGCTGGATGTCTTGCCCATGGATCCCCTGCCGGGGGTGGAGTTCCTGCAGGGCGATTTTCGGGACCACGAGGTCCTGGCCCGGCTCGAGGCGCAGCTGGCCGGTCGCAAGGTCGACCTTGTGCTGTCCGACATGGCCCCCAATCTCTCGGGTATAGCAGCGTCGGACCAGATGCGCAGCATCGATCTGGCCGAACTGGCCCTGGCTTTTGCCCGCGACTGGCTGGATTGTTCCGGTCGTTGCGTGGTCAAAGTCTTCCAGGGCGCCGGCTTCGACGGCCTGCTGGGCGAGTTCCGGCGCACGTTCAAGAGCGTCAGGGTGCGCAAGCCGGCTGCCTCGCGACCGGAAAGCCGCGAGGTTTATCTGGTTGGCCGCGGCCTGGCCTGACAACTCAGCGCCGTCACGCCATTGCCGTACAATGCCTGCTGAACCGATACAGACTCTAACCGGAGACGACCGTTGAGTGATTTTGCCAAGAACCTGCTGATGTGGATCGTGATCGCCATGGTCCTGATGAGCGTGTTCAACTACTACTCGCAGCCGCCAGAACAGCCCAACGAGATGACCTATTCGATGTTTCTCGAAGAGGTCCGCAGCGGCGCGGTGGATCGGGTCCAGATCCAGGAAAGCGCGGGGGCCAAGAGCATTACCGGGTTTACCCGTGACGGTCGTCAGTTCCAGGTGCTGGCCCCGCGCGACGACGGCCTGATCAAGGATCTGCTCGACAACCGGGTCGAGATCGAGGCGCGCGAGCCTGAAGGGCGCTCGCTGATGGTCGATATCCTGATAAGCCTGCTGCCGGTGCTGGTCCTGGTTGGTCTGTGGGTTTATTTCATGCGCCAGATGCAGGGCGGCATGGGCGGCCGCGGCGGCGCGATGAGCTTCGGCAAGTCGCGCGCCAAGCTGCAGGGCGAGGACCAGGTCAAGGTCACCTTCCAGGACGTTGCCGGCTGCGAAGAAGCCAAGGATGAGGTCACCGAGCTGGTCGATTTCCTGCGCTCGCCGGCCAAGTTCCAGCGTCTTGGCGGCCATATTCCGAAGGGCATTCTGATGGTCGGGCCTCCCGGGACCGGCAAGACCCTGCTCGCCCGGGCCATTGCCGGCGAGGCCAAGGTCCCGTTTTTCTCGATTTCAGGCTCGGACTTCGTCGAGATGTTCGTCGGTGTCGGTGCCTCGCGCGTCCGGGACATGTTCG